>CALVSM010000082.1 GCA_944359025.1 uncultured Bacilli bacterium | reverse complement strand
TTATAACACATTTTTCGACAAATTTCCATAGTTGCTTTTAATAAAATAACATGTTATGATTGATATGAGGTGAAATATGGAAATAAATTTTTTACTTAAATCTTTTAAAACTTCAAGTACTAAAACATTGTTTGAAGTAGTAAAAAAAGTTAAAAAAAGAAGTAGTAAGAAATTTGTTGTTTTAGATGTTTTGCTTTGTTCTTTTAAATATGGTGCGGCCTTTTATGACTATTTAGAATTTGAATTTTATCTATTAAATGATAGCCAAAGAAAAACTTACTTAACTAATGGGAAAAATAATAAAATAATTAAAAAATTTAACAATAAAAAATATTGGCACATCCTTGACAATAAAAATGAATTTAACGATTATTTTAAAAAATATTTAAAAAGAGAATACTTAAGTTATCCTTTTTCTCAAGATGAATTAACTTGTTTTATTAATAATAAAAGTAAGATAATCGCTAAACCAATCAACGGCGTTGGTGGTGAGGGTATTAAAATAATCGATTCTAAAGATAAAGACTTATTTACTAAATATAATAATTATCTTTTAGAAGAAATTATAACGCAACACCCTAAACTATCCGAATTATATGATAAATCAGTTAATTCTATTCGCATGTTTACTTTTTTTAATGGGAAAGATGCCTATTTATTACAAGCTGTTTTAAAAATCGGTAACGGTAATATCGTCGATAACTTTTCTTCCGGTGGAATGTATTGCTTTTTAAATGATTTAGGCGTTGTTATCACACCTGCTATCGATAAAGATGATAATATCTTTAATATTCATCCCATTAGTCATAAAAATATTTTAAATTTTCAAGTACCTTTATTTATGGAAGCTAAAGAATTAGTTTTAAAAGCCGCTAAAGAAATACCTCAAGTAGCCTATATTGGTTGGGATGTCGCTATTAGCGAAAAAGGACCATGTTTAATTGAAGGTAATAGTTACCCCGGTGTTTTTCAAATTAAACCCCGTTTTAGTAATAAGATAGGTATTTTACCTAAATATGAAAAAATTATGCAAATAAAATTGTAATAGTTATTGACTTATATATTTAAACATAATATAATATTGGTGCATCTAAGCAGCGTTAGTATGAAATTTTTAATGTGTTTATTACCTTTAGGGGTAATCATTGCGAAAAGCTGCATAGCGATGATTAATTAAATTAAACACCCTATTAAATTGGCATATTAACCTTTTAGATTATAAGAAAGGAGTGTATTTTAGATGGCAAGATATACCGGTAGTGTTAATCGCGTATCTCGACGTTTAGGTTTTTCTACTTTAGAAAATGGCAAAGAATTAGCTAAAAGAGCTTATGCCCCAGGACAACATGGTAATAAAAGAAGTAAAAAATTATCTAACTATGGCGTTCAATTACAAGAAAAACAAAAACTTAGATTTATGTATGGCTTAAGTGAAAAACAATTTGAAGCTACTTTTAAAAAAGCTGGTAAAATGCAAGGTGTACACGGTGATAACTTATTTAAATTACTAGAAAGTCGTTTAGATAATTTAGTTTATCGTTTAGGTTTTTCAACTACAAGACGTGGCGCTAGACAATTAGTTAACCATGGTCATATTACTGTTAATGGTAAAAAAGTTGATATCCCATCATATACTTGTAAACCTGGTGATGTTATCGCAGTTAAAGATAATGCTAAAGATATGAGTATTATTAAATCTTCATTAGAAGCTTTATTAAAAAGAGTTGAATTCGTTACTTATGATGAAAATAAAATGGCTGGAACTTATGTAAGATATCCAGAAAGAAGCGAATTAAATGCTGATATCAATGAATCATTAATCATTGAATACTATAATAGATAGTCAATTTGACTATCTATTTTATTTTATATTATGTTAACTATAAATTAATCAATAAAAAGTAGTCCACCTCCTCCCTATTCAAGGGAGGAGGCGGACATTACCTTGTTGTTCTTTTTTGTTCTTTTTTACTTCCTTTGCTTCTTGACTTTCTTCCCTCTTCAAAGAAAAGGGTTATAGATTTCAAACTTTCGTTTGAAATCTATGGGATGAGGACGGCACGCGCGCTGCCGTAACTGTTCGCACTACCATCGATGTAGTTGAAGTAGAACACGCCTGCGCCAGAACCATCGTTGTAGCCGCCGCCACGGATGAACCAAGAGCCACCAGAGTTGACGAAGAACGCGTAATCATCATACCATCCACCTGTACTATTTCCATAAGACTTCAATGTCTCTTTTGTAGCGTCTCCTAGTTTGCCTCGACTATGGGTAGACCAATCCCTGCTATATGTATACTTGTCATAATACTTCGCATTTGGTGCACCACTAAAGCCGGCATAACTTGAATAGAATGAGCCACTACTATTGACCATGTTTCCCATTACATATTCCCATGCTCCTCCGGACATGTCATACACACCATACACATTTCCTGTTGTTGACTGTCCAGTATTACTCTTATATGAGGTTGTACTACTTCCTCCTCCTGTATAATAACTACTATTACTATTGATTGTTATATCTGTTGTTCCTAAACCATATTTACTTTGTTTTAAATATGCTACTGCTCCCCATTCCATATTTTTCATCATATGACTATCACCACTTAAGCTATAACTACTTTTTAT
>CALVSM010000081.1 GCA_944359025.1 uncultured Bacilli bacterium | reverse complement strand
CATTTACTCACCTATTTCTAACATCAGTGTAATGAATTATAGATTTCTAAAACTTAACCGTTATATCTAACAAAGTAACTAAAGATATAGCTTGATCTTGATTAACAATTACTTTTTTTATACTTTTTAAATCAGTTGTTATATTATCGATATTGGAATCACTAAAATCGACATTGCTAAAATCATTGTTATAAAATTGACATTTAGTAAAATTACAATTGGTAAATTTCAATTTAGAAGATAAAATATCAAAAAATCTAGAATCGATAAAACTACAATTTAGAAATTCCATATCTTTAAATTTAGTGTTAGCAAAATTACTATATGATAAAAGACAATCTACAAAATAAATATCGTTTAAAACAGTATTAATAAAATTAACTCCCAACATTTTACAATTAATAAACTGACATCTTTTAAAAGTTAATTCTTCAAACTCAAGATTAGAAAAATCACAATTTTTAATAATACAATCGATAAACTCTAATTTTTTTATTTTATATTTTGTAAAATCTATCTTAGTTAATTCACAACTATCAAATAAAACTTCATTTTTATATTCAATATTACCTTCTTTGTCTATTATTTTAACATTGCTAAATAATTCTTCATTAAAAGATTTAATAATATCTATTTCTTCATATGTTTTGATAATTGGTTTTTTCATAATTACCTAATACTTGAAATCATATCATTATATTCGTTAGATAAAGAAGTATCATCAAAGACTATCATATCATCAGTAATTTTCCACTCATTTTTATGTTCAGATAAAAAATTTAAAACTTTTTCCATTCCTTCAATTTGATTAACAAATTCATCAACGGTATTTTCGACATTTTCTTTATTTTGATTAATATTTTTTTCTTGAGCAAATTCTAAACTACCATATAAATCGATATAGGATTCTTCTAAATCCTCGTTAATAATATAAGACATTATTGTATTAACTTCTAAATCATTCAACATCGAAGCTTCTAAATTTAAAACTTTTTGCTTTGTTTCACTTAAATAACCAAATGTGTCACTAAAGCTAGGCCCATCCTCTTGATAATTATTTACAGTTAAAATATTATTCATTTTCTCATCATTAATAATATCTTCTAATTCTAAAATTTTATCAAAAACATCTGATAAATAATTTTTGGCAACAATTTCAACGATAGCATATCCATCATCACTAACAACATCATCTAATTTAGTATAAATTGTTTCTAAATCATATGTTTCTTCATTAGAATTATAAATTAAATCATATATTTCTTTTATTTCTCTTTGGACTTTACCATCAGTCATAAAATTACGAATGACTAAAAAAGCAATCAAGCCAACTAAAGCAATAATAGCAATATTTAAAAATATTTTAAAACTTTTGTTCATACACTCACCTACTAAATATATTTTACCACAAATAAAGAAAAAATACAGTAGTTAACCCTGTATTTTAATTCCTAATTCTTTTAATTGTTTTTCGTCAACTATATTTGGACACTCACTCATCAAGTCATTAGCACTAGCTGTTTTAGGAAATGCTATAACATCTCTAATATTATCAGTATCCGTTAATAACATAACTAATCGGTCTAAGCCTAGAGCTAAACCACCATGAGGCGGAGTTCCATATTTTAAAGCTTCAACAAAGAAACCAAACTTTTCTTTAATTTGTTCTTCCGTTAACTCTAAAGCTTCAAACATTTTATTTTGAATATCTTGATTATGAATACGAATCGATCCTCCACCAGCTTCATAGCCATTAATAACAATATCATAAGCTTTAGAATAACAGTTAGCTTTATCAGTTAATAATTTATCGACATCTTCATCTTTTGGAGAAGTAAATGGATGATGACAAGCAACATACCTTTTTTCTTCTTCACTATATTCAAAAGATGGAAAATCAACAACCCATAATAACTCATAATTATTACTAATTAAATTTAAATCACGACCTAGTTTCAATCTTAAAGCCCCTAATGCTTGTTTAGTTATATTTTTCTTATCAGATATAATTAAAACTAAATCATTATTTTCTAAATTTAATTTATTTTTTAATGCATTTAATTCATTTTCTTTAATAACTTTAGCGATACTGCCAGTTACTTCATCTGCTATTTTTAAATAAGCTAATCCTTTGGCATTATATGTTTTAATAAAATCAGTTAATTTATCTAAATCTTTTCTTGAAAATTTATCAGCACTATTTTTAACTACTAAACAGTTAATAATTCCGCCATTACTAATATTATCTTTAAATATGGTAAATTCAGTATCTTTAAAAATATCTGTTATATCATTAATTTTCATATTGAATCTTAAATCAGGTTTATCAGAGCCATAATCGTTAATCGCATCATCATATTTCATTCTTCTTAAAGGTAATTTAATATCGATATTTTTAATTTCTTTAAAAACATAGGCAATTAAACCTTCAACTGTTGTCATCACATCATTTTCACCGACAAAACTCATTTCCATATCAACTTGCGTAAACTCAGGTTGACGATCAGCTCTTAGGTCTTCATCTCGAAAACATTTAGCAATTTGAAAATATCTTTCCATACCACCAACCATCAATAATTGTTTAAAAATTTGAGGCGATTGTGGTAAAGCATAAAATTTACCATTAAATATTCTTGATGGCACTAAATAATCTCTTGCACCTTCAGGCGTACTTTTACATAAAATTGGGGTTTCAATTTCTAAAAAATCTAATTTATTTAAATATTCACGAATAGCAAAAGTAATTTTATGACGCATAATCATTTT
>CALVSM010000080.1 GCA_944359025.1 uncultured Bacilli bacterium | reverse complement strand
CTGATTACTGACTCTTTTTTTGTATATGAAAATAGTGTCAGTAATTCTCCCACCAACACTATTTATTATAGAACCAATAATTTAAGATAGATTTTTCTATCTTTTTTTGATATAATGTTCTTGGTGTTTAGTCTATGAAATTATATATCAAAGGAAATTATCGAAAAACTATTTTTTCATCTAGTAAAGGCTATGTAATTGGCCTTTTTAAAGTTAGAGAAACTAACGATGAAGAAATGAAGCCATATATTAATAAAACAGTAACTTTTACTGGTTATTTTTATGATTTAAATGAAGATGATATGTATTGTTTTTATGGCGAAACAGTAGAACATCCTAAATATGGAATTCAATTTCAAGTAACTGATTATGAAAGATTAAAACCCGAAGATGAAGATGGATTAGTGGCTTTTTTAGCTAGTGATTTATTTAAAGGAGTAGGGGTAACTTTAGCTAAATCAATTGTTGATACATTAGGGAAAAATGTTTTAGAAGAGATATTAAAAGATGAAAGTTGTTTATTATTAGTACCTAAAATGACTAGTAAAAAAGCTCATAAAATTTATGAGACATTATCAAAATATGAAGAAAGTCATCAAATGATTGTTTATTTAACTGATTTAGGTTTCAATATGAAAGATGCTTTAGATATTTATAATGTTTATAAAAAAGAAACAATTATAAATATTGAACACAACCCTTATAAATTAATTGATGATGTTGAAATTAATTTTACTAAAGTAGATGAGATAGCTTTAAAATTTAATATTAACCTTAATGATGAAAGAAGAATTAAAGCTTGTATAATTTATATAATGAATAAAATATTATTTACAAATAGTGATACTTATTTAATTTATGATGAAATAGTAGAAGGAGTATTTAATTATTTAAAAATAGATTTGGATATTGATTATTTTGATGAATTATTAAATGAATTAATTTTAGAAAATAAAATTATTTTATTAGATAATAAATATTATTTAAAAGATATGTATGATTCGGAAACTAATATAGTTAAAGAATTAACCTATTTAATTAATCATAATACTTCTAAATTAGATATTTTATCTAAAATTAATCAGTTAGAAGAAACTAATAAAATCAAGTATAATGAAAAACAAAAAGAAGCAATTACTAAAGCTTTAGAAAATAATATTACCATTATAACAGGTGGTCCCGGTACTGGTAAAACGACGATTATTAAAGCTATTTGTGAGATTTATATGATAATTAATAAGATCGATTATGATGAAGCGAAAGAACGTATCGCTTTATTAGCGCCCACTGGAAGAGCTAGTAAAAGAATGAGTGAATCAACTTCATTACCAGCTAGTACGATTCATCGGTTTTTAAAATGGAATAAGGAAACGAATGAATTTTCAGTTAATGAGTATAATAAAAATATGCATCATTTAATAATAATCGATGAAGTTAGTATGTTAGATTTAAAACTATTGGATAGCTTATTAAGAGGGTTAACTAGAAATATCAAATTAGTTTTAGTGGGTGATCATCATCAATTGCCATCAGTTGGACCAGGAAATATTTTAAAAGATTTAATTGAAAGTGATTTAATCGATACAATTTATTTAAATACTTTATATCGCCAAGATGAAAATTCTTATATTCCTACTTTGGCCCAAGAAATAAAAAATAATGAATTAAGTGAAACTTTTTTAGATACGAAAAGTGATTATACCTTTTTAAAATGTAATGGTTTTGCCATTAAAGAAAATTTAAAAAATTTATGTAATCAATTAATCAATAAAGGTTACGATTATAAAAGGGTTCAAATAATGGCGCCGATGTATGCTGGTATTAATGGAATCGATAACTTAAATAAAGAGTTACAAAATATTTTTAATCCTAGTGATAATAAAAAAAATGAAATTAAATATGGTGATGTGATATATCGGGAAAATGATAAAATATTACAATTAGTTAATATGCCAGATGAGAATATTTATAACGGTGATATAGGGGTTATTAAAAATATTTTAAAAATTGATCGAAAAACTTTTATTTATATTGATTTTGATGGTAACTTAGTTAAATACGAAAGTAAAGATTTAAATAAAATAACGCATGGCTTTATTATATCGATTCATAAATCACAAGGTAGTGAATTTGAATTAATAATTATTCCAATTTGTAATAGTTATAAAAGAATGTTATATCGTAAATTAATTTATACGGGAATAACTAGAGCTAAAAAGAAATTGATTTTAATTGGGGAACCAAATGCTTTTGTTTATGGAGTTAATAACAATAACGAAATTATTAGAAAAACTAATTTAAAAGAACAATTAATGAATAATGTTTTAAAAAAAGGTTAAAATAAAAATGTATGTTTTAGACATACCTTCATTTCTTCACTTTAAAGAGGTGGTTATATGATGAAAACTCTAAAAAGTATGATGTTAATTGGAATTGGTGTTGGAGCTACTTTAGCTTATCAAAAATATAGTAAACCAGTGATGAAAGAAATGGAAAAACTAGCTAATAAAACAATGGACAAAGTAAACAATGAATTAGAAGAAATGATGTAATTTAACTTCCCTTAATGGGAAGTTTTTATTGCTATTTTATTTTTTTTATTATATAATCAAAATAGGTGAAGAATATGCAAGTAATGGCTAAATTAACGATTAAGAATTTGTTTAAAAATAAGAAGAATTTTATTTTATGTTTTATTAGTGTTTTATTATCCTGTATTTTACTTTTTTCAATTGGTCTAGCTGTATCGACATTTAGGCAAAATCAAATCAATAATTTAATTGATACATATGGTGATTACCACGCTATTATTTATAATACTAATATCAATGAAAAAAATAAATTAAATGATGAAAGAGTTTTAAA
>CALVSM010000079.1 GCA_944359025.1 uncultured Bacilli bacterium | reverse complement strand
GAAAAATTAGAAGAAAACATAATAAATACGATTGATTATACTAATAAAAAAATTGAAAATCACAATAGTTTTATTGGCTTAATTTTAATTGTTTTTGGTATTTTAATTGCCATCACTGCGATGACTATTTTCCCTAGTGAAAGTAGTTGGGGCTCTATCTATTCTGTTTTAGGAGCTATAATATCTTTAATTGGAATTAGTAAGTTTACTAAAAAATTAACATATTTAAAAAGACTATTATGTAATTTTAGCTATTTTTTAGTATTTATAGCTATGTTGATGATAATAGATTATATTAGTGTTATCAATATTAATCAAGCCCCAAGATTTTCTTTATTTAAAATATCTGGTAGTGATGTTATATATTATGATACACCGTTTTATGATGTTGTTAGATGTAATGTCGATCAAGAAAATGAATCTTTTAAGGTAATTAAAAATCAAAAATATAATCGAGACAATATCGATATATTTTGTGAGTAAGTTAAAAATGTTTTAAAATGCAAATAATAATTTATGGAGGACAATAGTGAGTAAAATAATGATTTGTGGCTTAAATGGTAGTGGGAAAACAACTTTAGGCAAAAAATTAGCAAAAATAATAAATTATAAACATCTAGATATTGAAAAGTATTATTTTTCTAATAATTCAAGTTATAACTATGATACACCTTTACCAAAAGAAGAGGTAATAGATAGTTTAGAAAAAGATTTTAATAAATATGATAATATTGTTTTTACAGCTTGTAAAGGTGATTATGGTAATTTAAGTGATAAATATGATTTATGTATATTTATTAATTTAGATAAAGAAACAAGATTAAATAGAATTAAGCAAAGATCTTTTGAACGATTTGGCAATAGAGTTTTAAAAAATGGTGATTTATATGAAAAAGAAAATCAGTTTTTTAAATTTGTATATCAAAAAGATGAATCAGATATAATAAAGTGGTTTGAAACTTTAAAATGTGATAAGATTGTAATCGATGGCTTAAATTCGATTGAAGAAAATATAAATATTATCTTAAATAAATTGTAAATCATATAAAACTTTTTATATTAATTTATTTAAAAAGACTTGACTTAAAGTATACTTTAGACTTTATAATGATAGTGGAGGGATAAAATGAAAAATTTAGTTTGTTTTTTTTCAGCTAGTGGAACAACTAAAGCTTTGGCTGAAAAAATAGCTGAATCTATTAATGCTGATATATTAGAAATTGAACCAGTTGAAAAATATACATCTACCGACTTAGATTGGAATGATAAAAATAGTCGTTCCTCAATTGAAATGCAAGATGAAAAGTCTAGACCTAAAATGCAAGATATTAATATTGCTATTGATAATTATGATAAAATTATTTTAGGCTTTCCTGTTTGGTGGGATCTTGCGCCACGAATTATTAATACATTTTTAGAACAAGTTGATTTAAAAAATAAAAAAGTATATGTGTTTGTTACATCAGGTGGTTCTTCGGTTAATGGTAGTTTTAATGATTTGAAAAATAGATATCCAAATATCAATTTTGTTTCTGGGAAACGGTTTTTTAATAATGAAACTAATCAAGATTATTTAATTTGGTTAAATTAATAAAATATAAGAAGTGATATTGATGATACTTTTTGTAAGTGGTAGAACCGATGTTGTAGCATTTTACTCTAAATGGTTTATGAAACATTATAAAGAAGGATATTTTGATGTGCGAAATCCTTTTAATTCTAAATTAATAAGTCGTATTAATGTAAGTGATATTGATGCGATTCTTTTTTGTACGAAAAATCCAATTCCAATTTTAAAAGATATAAATAAAATCGATAAACCAATTATTTTTCATATTACCTTAACTCCTTATCATAAAGATATTGAACCTAATGTACCACCTAAAGGATTAATCATTGAGGCGATAAAAAAATTATCTAATTTAATTGGTATCGATAATATATGTGTTCGTTATGATCCAATTTTTATAAGTGATAAATACACTTTAGAATATCATATTAAAGCTTTTGACAAGATGTGTAGCTTGTTAAATGGTTATGTAAAAACGATAATTGTATCATTTTTAGATGACTATAAAAATGTTAGAAAAAATAAAAGTGTTTTAAAAAATCGAGAATTGATAGAAAATGATTATCAACAAATCGGTCTTAATTTTAGTAGAAGTGCCAAAAAAAATAATATGACTGTTCAAACTTGTTTTGAAGATAGAAATTTAGTTGAATATGGTTTTATTAAAAATGATTGTTTATCTCACGAATTAGCTTATAAATTAACTGGAAAAAAATATAAGACTTGGAAAGCAAGAAAAGATAAAAAATGTAATTGTGTTGAACTGGTTGATATCGGTAGTTATAACATTTGTAAACATATGTGTAAATATTGTTATGCTAATTATGATGAAGAAAAAGTAAATGAAAACTTTTCTAAACATGATATAAATTCTTCATTATTGATCGGACAGATTGGAGAAGAAGATACTATAAAAGTTAGAACGAAATAATTTACTTAAAATTAATATTTTTATTGACAAACATATATTCGCTATGGTATGATTGACTTGTAGGAGTTAATCATATTTTTTGTTAAATTTATAAAAGAAAGTTAGGTGAGTTATGAATGAAGTTATGATAAAAAATGATATCAATATCGAAAATCTAATTTATGAAATAAGAGGAGTTCAAGTAATGTTGGATAGTGATTTGGCCTTGTTATATCAAGTTGAAACAAAAAGAATAAATGAAGCAGTTTATAGAAATAAAGAAAAGTTTCCTGAAAGGTTTAGTTTTAGAGTTACTGAAGAAGAATATAGTCTTTTGAGGTCGCAAATTTCGACCTCAAGATTAAAACATGGTGGTAGAAGATATGGTTTTAGGGTTTTTACAGAACAAGGTGTCGCTATGCTTGCAACAATATTAAAGTCAAAAGTAGCAACGCAAGTAAGTATTAAAATAATGGATGCTTTTGTAACAATGCGAAAATACATATCAACTAATTTAATTGAACAAAAATATATTAATAACTTAGTATTAGAAGATCACGAAAAA
>CALVSM010000078.1 GCA_944359025.1 uncultured Bacilli bacterium | reverse complement strand
TTTTTAAAACCTCAAAATCGCCCATAAATAAAGGGATAATGAGGTTTTTTTAGGCTTCAACTGTCAAACTTAAGATTTTATCAAAATTTTAATTATTAGTCTATAATTTAGATAGTATACATTTTAGAAATAATAGCATAATATATTTTATGAAGTATATTTGCACAAAATATAAAATTGTGTTATAATTTCTAATAGGAGGGGAATTTATGTTAATAAGTGTCAAGATAAACAATTGTTTTGCATTTAATGAAGAAGTAGAATTTTCACTAAAAGCTGATTTAAGAACAAAAAAATTTCCATTTAATTATTATACTAATGATAATGTCAATATTTTAAAATCAGCTATTATTTATGGCCCTAATAATACTGGTAAAACCAATTTTATTAAATGTATTAGAGAAATTAAAAATACATTATTAAATAAAAAAAGTTATTTAATGGCAAATATTTTTAATAATAATGATGTTTCTAGTATTGAACTAAAGTTTTTAGATAAAGATGAAATTTATTCTTATTCATATAAATATAATTGGTTTAAGGGCGAATATTTATATGAAAAATTTGCTCAATTAATTATTGATGAATATAAAAATGAAAAGGAAAAGATATATTTTTTAAGAGATATTATTAATAACCAATTTAGTTCTATTAATCAAGAATTAGAAAAAACTTTATCTATTCTATCAAAAGATAATATTTTAATTTATACATTAGATACTGAAAAGTTTCCTGTTTTAAATGTTATTAAAGAAAAATTGATAACATTGGGCGAAAAAATAGTTGTTATTGATATGAATGATGCAAATGATCAAATGGAAATAGAAATTTTAAAAGAGAACAGTGAACGTTCTAAAAAACTAGTTGAATTAATTAAAAGTGCGGATTTATATTTAGACAATCTTTATTATGATGAAAATGCTGAACTTTCTTTTGCTAAAGATGTAAAAGCGGAATTTAGAGAAAAATTTAAATTAGTTTCAGTTTATAAAAATCAAAAGATGCCTAGTTTTTTATATGATTCAGTTGGGACAAGAAAGTTTTCTTCTTTAGCTGCTTATATTATTGATTGTTTAGAAAAAGAAAAAATCCTTTTTGTTGATGAAATTGATAGCAGTTTACATTTTAAATTGACTAGAGCAATATTTAGTCTTTATAACAATGATATCAATCAAAAATCCCAATTAATCTGTACATCTCATGATGTTAGTTTATTAGATTGTAAAAGACTATTTAGAAAAGAACAAATTTGGTTTACTGATAAAGATGATTATTCTACAAAATTATATTCTTTAAAAAAATATTTAGCTAATGAAGATGGAGTAAGAAGTGATAGTGATATATATGATCTTTACTCTAAGGGCTTATTTGCGGCAATTCCTGAACCAAACTTAATGGAGATATTTGATGAAGAGTAGAATTTGTATTATTTGTGAGGGATATGAAGAAAAAGAATATTTTGATCGATTAGTTGAATTAAATGTTTTTTCCAATGCATATGATTTTATCACTATAAATGCTAAATCGATAAATAATATTTTTAGAAGATATCAAGAAAAATATCAGTCTAGCTCTTATCATGTGGTATTAATCTTTTGTGATACTGATAAGATATCTAAAAGTAATTATATAGAACTAAAAGATAAAATTAATAAATTTCATGGAAATATCGTAAACGATAAAATTATTATGTTTGGCAATCCTAGTACTATGCAAATATTCTTATTACATTTTAAATATATTAAACTTACATCACAAAGTAAACATGTTAATGCAAGATATATTGCTGAACTTACTAATATCGATAATTATGATGCTAAAGAAAAACAAAGAAAAGAATTTTTTAGCAAAATAAAGAGGAATAATTATACTTTAATGAAAGAAAACATAAGTAAATTATCCATTGATGACAATGATGTATCTAGTACTAATTTTTTAGAGTTTATAAAAAAATTTGAAAATGATGAGGCAAATTGGATTAATGATATTAATAAAGATTTATAGTTACCATATTTTCCCATTTTTCTAACACATATTTTCTATAATTTTATTTTATAATTGATTATAGAAATGAGGTGAGAATATAAACATAAAAATTATTGGCACAAATTGTAGTAATGGTATGAAATTATCTAAATTAGTTGATAAAGCAGTCGAAGAAATTAATTGCCCAGCAGTTATCGATAAATTAGATGATTCATCTAAAAATAAATATGGAATTAAAAATGTTCCTGGTCTTGTCATCAATGGTCAAATTGTTAGTCAAGGCAAAGTTTTATCAATAAGAGAAATAAAAAAACTATTATTGGCTTAAAAGGTTCAATATTTGAATCTTTTTTCTTGTCTTTTAACTTAGATTAAAGTATAATTATTAATGTAGAAAGGTTGAATAATTATGGATAAAAACAAGAAAAAAGAAATAGTTAAAATGTTACTTAAAAATAAAGAAGATATCGATGAAGAAGAATTAATGGAATTATTGTTTGATCAACCAATTGCAGTCGATGTCGATAAATTAGATAAAAATAATATGAAGTTTTCTGATAAAGTAGCAGATAAGATAACTCAAATAGCTGGTAGTTGGTATTTTATTATCGGCTTTACTTTATTTTTAATAATATGGATAGTTTTAAATGTTTACTTATGGGATAATGTTGATCCTTATCCATTTATTTTACTTAACTTATTATTATCTTGTATTGCTGCATTACAAGCTCCAGTTATTATGATGAGTCAAAATAGACAAGCAAAAAAAGATAGTTTAAGAAACCAAAATGATTATCGCACTGATTTAAAAAGTGAACTTATTTTAGAACAATTACACGATCAAATTGAAAAATTAAGTCTTAATCAAAAAAAGATTTTAAAACTATTAGAAGATAACTTGACTAAAAATGATTAAATGTGTATACTTGATATTGAAGTAGAGATAACTACTTTTAATATAAAATTATAATATAAGAAAGGAATTAAGAATTATGGAATTAAAAGGAAGTAAAACTGAACAAAATTTAATGGCTGCTTTTGCTGGCGAATCTCAAGCAAGAAACA
>CALVSM010000077.1 GCA_944359025.1 uncultured Bacilli bacterium | reverse complement strand
ATGTTGATAAATGTATTGATGGAGCATTGTCTCAACATTTTAATGATTCTTTATTAAGAAGTTATTACGATAAGAATAACATAAATTCAAAATTAATTGATATGCACGAAGAACCAATTTTCAAAGATACTGATAATCTAAAATCTGAAACAGATGTTGGATCTTGCGATAGATGGAATTTATTATATTGTATGTTAAAAGGTAGTTATACAGAAAGCGAAACATCTTATGGTAACTTTCAAAGTGATAGATATGAGTTTATACCTAATATATTTATAAAATATGAATTAACAACTGATACAGAAAGATTTGAAATAGAACATAAATGTGCTTTTATCAACACTATAAAAACTAGATTAATTCCAATACAAGAGAATTCACCATTAACAAAATGAAAAGGAGAGAAAGATAATGAAAATAAAGAAATACCCTCAATCATGCCTAATGATTGAAACAAATAATAAAAGAATCTTAGTTGATGCAGGAAGTTTAAAATATCAAGATAGATTTTTGAGCGAATGGAAAACTGCTGATATAATTCTAATAACACATAAGCACGAAGATCATATTAAAAGTGATGTGTTAAAAGATATAAATATTCCCATTTATTCTACACAAGAAGTACAAGATACTTATCTTGATATAAAATTTAATATTGTAAAAGAAAATGATATATTAGATTTTGATGATGTAAAAATTGAAGTAGTTAAAGCTATTCATGGATATAATCCATTATTAAAAAATGGTGGGCAAGTATTTGAGAATGTTGGTTACATTATAGATGATGGGGAACATAGATTATATACTACTAGCGATACAATATGTTTTAATAATGACTACAAAGCAGATATTGTAGCTCTTCCTATAACTGCACGTGGGCTTACTATGTCTTCATTTGAAGCATCATTGTTTTCAAATGAATTAGGAGCAAATTTAGTATTACCGATTCATATGGATAATGAGAAGTTTCCAACTGATATAAACTATATGCAAGAAAATTTTAAGAAGTTTAATATAAACTATAAAGTATTGGGTATAGAAGAAGAAATAGAAATATGATTAAAGGAGAAAAAAAGAGTATGAAAAAAGTAATCGTAATAACAGGTGGAAATGATGGGTTAGGAAAAACTTTGACTGAATCATTATCAAAAGAAAATGAGATAATTATTTTGGCTACTAATGAAGAAAAACTGATAAAAGTTGCAAATAATAATAATTGTAATTATAAGGTTTGTGATGTAGGCAATTATTTTCAAGTGGAACAATGCATTAATGAGATTATTGAAAAATATGGAAAAATCGATGTATTAATTAATAATGCTGGATTATGGATACAAGAAGAGTTAGATACTAATGATAGTAAGAGAATTAATTCTGTAGTTGATGTTAATTTGCTAGGAGTTATTAATTGTTCTAAAGCAGTTATACCAATTATGAAGAAAACTAAAGACGGCTTAATTATTAATATTAATTCACAAGCAGGAATTAATCATAAAGCTGAAAGAGTTGTTTATAATGCTACGAAATGGGGAGTAACTGGTTTTTCTAAATCTTTAGCAGATGAAGTAGCAAAATATGGAATAAGAGTTACTAATGTTATTCCTGGTATGATGAAAACTAATATGTTTAATAAAATGCATATTCAAAAAAATATGGAAAATGGTATTGATACTAAAGAAGTAGCTAGACTAATTCAATTTATAATTGATACACCTTCTGATGTTATGATTCCAGAAGTGGGTATTAAAAATATTAATAATTAAAAAGCAAAAGGAAGAGTAAAACTCTTCCTTTTGAAATTACTTCTACCAAGTGCATAAAGCACCTGCAACAATCTAAAGTAACTTAATTATACCATTTATAGTGGCTAAGTCAATACTTTTTCGGATTTTTTTGACTTTCTAATATTAATTTTTGTGTTATTAATATTTTCAAAAGCATAGTATCTTTTTATAATTTGAAGTATTGAATCATTGTCTTTTTTAGTGATTGTTGCTATTTTATTATTAACAAAATAAGGCTCTTTTATTCTATTGGAACTGATATTAATCAAATTTTCAATTCTTGCTGTTCCTAGAGTATCATCTTCCATATCATAGTGAAAATAATAATTGTCGCCTTTTCTTTTAGATGTAAGAGGTATGATAGTCCACATTTGTTTATTAGAAGAACTTCGCCATAGGATTGCAGGTCTTAATTTTCTAAGTTCATTTCCTATATTGTAACCTAAATCTACCCAACATATAGCACCAATTTTAAAATTAAAATTTTGTCTTTTTTTATTCATTAAAATCAATTTATCTTTACACCATTTATTATAAGATATGCCATCAGGTGTATTATTGGTATTGTTTTTTACATAGTCACAAAAACTAGTTTTGCTTTTTAATAAAATATCGTTAAATTCATTATCTTTGATTTTTAATGGTTTGCCTTTAATATAAATACATTTTTTTATATAGCTTCTATTATAATCACTAATTTCATCTAATACTATATATTTATTTATTGAATTTATTAATATACTATTTTTGACATTATAATTATATACTGGAACTCCGACATAATGATTTTTTGATATATCATAAAGTATTAAAACCCATTGAGTATTGTTATTAATATTTACCTCGTAAACTTGTCTCCAATTTATTGTAAGCATAAAATCACCAACTTTCTTGTATAAACGTTATACTATTATATTTTTAAATTAGCAGCTAATGTATAACATTTTTTTATTAAATTTCAAAATCATCATGATCTTTGTATTTATCATTTTCTTTATTCCATTCATAGTCATCTTTTATGTCAGTAATTGTTTTATCACTAAATATTCCAAACTTTTTTCCATTTCTAACTCTTGAGTAGTAAACTTTATCATAATTAACACCTTCCTTTCCTGGTTAATTCTTTTGTAAACACAAAAAAATCAACCCGAACGGATTGATTATATGTTAAGTTCAAACATAAAAGTTCGAACAGAAACGTCACTGGAGGAGCCGACCGGATTCGAACCGGTGATCAGGGTGTTGCAGACCCACGCCTTAGCCACTTGGCTACGGCTCCAT
>CALVSM010000076.1 GCA_944359025.1 uncultured Bacilli bacterium | reverse complement strand
TCTTTTAAAAATAATTTAGTTAAAGTATGAACTGTTTTGATATTTAAATCAATCATATCTAATTCGGTATCTAATTTAGTTTCATCAAATTTACCAAATAAACCAAAACCAGCATTATTAATTAAAATATCAATCTTTTCTTTTTTTACTTTATCGTATAGTTTCATACAATTATAAGTACTAGATATATCTAACTCAATTATTTCAACTTTAGTATTTAATTCTTTAGCTAAAGCTTCCATTTTTTTCTTTCTTCTAGCTACTAAAATTAAATCATAGCCTTTTTCACTAAGAATTCTAGCAAAATCTGCTCCTAATCCACTAGATGCGCCAGTTATTAATGCTTTCATATCATCACCCCACTATTTATTATTATACTAAAACTAAATACTAGATACAATAATTAATCTAAATTTAATTAAATTTTTGACTTTTGTTTGATGGTGTGCTATTCTATATTTGTATCTATTTTAGATATAGGGTAATGGTCGTATCGCGAACTTCGTCAACTCTAGTAACTCTTGGTTCATCCGTGGCGGCAACTACAACAATGGTTCTAACGCAGGCGTGTTCAACTTCAACAACAACAATGGTAATGCGAACAGTAACAACAGCGCGCGTGCCGTCCTCTTTTTCGACTATAATATTTTATTGCTTTAAATTATAATTTACGAATTATAAAAAAGTTTATATTATAGAGACCTAGTCCTTCTTTATTTTTAAAGAAAAAACTTTATTTCAAAAAGACTTAAGTAACAAAATGGTGAAATAGTTTATTTGAGATAAAATGGTATTTTATATCATTTTATTTTTTTAAGTTAAAATAAGTTAAAAAATATTGACTTCTACATTTATTATATGTTATTATATAGTTAGCAAGTAGTATCCGATGCGATACTACTTTTTTTAGAAAGAGGTTGGTATCGTGAGTAAATTGTATAACAAATATCAAAAATTAAAAAAACAAGAAGATATTGCTTACTTATTTAAAGTAGGTATATTCTATTTATTTCTAGATGAAGATGCTAAAAAGATGAATCAAGAATTAGGACTTAAATGCACTCATTTAAACAATGATGTCTTAAAATGCGGGTTTCCGATAGATTCAATTAATAAATATGCTAATATTTTAAAAGAGAAAAAAATAAAGTTTAAAATAATAGATAAAGAAATAATCGATGAAGAAGAAAACTATTTAAACAATGTAAAACTTAAAAAAGTTTTAAACAAAATAAAAACTATAGATATAGAAAAAATTAACGGGCTAAAAGCTCTACAAATGTTAAATGAATTGAGGGATATACTTGAACAATGTTGAAGATTTAATTATTTATAAGCAATATGTAGAACTTATTTATTATACTGAACAATTATTAAAAAAATTCCCTAAAAGTGAAAGATTTGGACTTTGTACACAAATCAAAAATTGTACCTATAATGGTATGAAAAATATAATATTAGCTTATAAAAAATTCGACAAATCAGAAAAATTAGCAGCTTTGACTAATTTAGATGTTAATTTGAAAATGCTAAAAATTTTAGTAAGAATTTCTAAAAGAAACAAATATATCAATAACAATAATTACTGTGCTTGGGTTAAAAAATTAACAAATATTAATAATTTAATGCTAGGATGGTTCTCTAAATGTGCAAAAGTATAAAAAAACAATTTTATAATAAATTAACATACTTAAAATTATTAGAAGCCCACGACCGTGCGAAACAAGGTAAAACTAACAAAAAAGAAGTTATTCTTTTTGAAATGGACTTAGAAACAAATGTAATGAATTTATATCGCAATTTGAAAAATGGAACTTATAAAATGGGAAAATATCGTGAATTTACAATATATGAACCAAAGGAGAGAATAATTAAAGCACTTCCTTATGTTGATAGAATAGTCCACCAATGGTACATAGAAGAATTTATCAAGCCATTCATAGTTCCTAAATTTGTTACCTCTAGCTTTGCTTGCCTAGAAAATAAAGGCACTCATGCTGCAGTTAAAACATTACAAAAATATATGCGATTAATGAAGAAAAAAAATCCTGATTATTATGTTTTAAAATGTGATATAAAAAAATATTTTTATACAATAAATAAAAACATTTTATTTAATATCATGAAATCATATATTTCAGATAAAAAATTATTACAATTAACCGAAATATTTATTTTTGACAATAATGATGTCAAAGGCATACCTATCGGTAATTATACTAGTCAATTCTTTGCAAATATATATTTAGATAAATTAGACCATTTAATTAAAGACAAATTAAGAGTTAAATATTATGTTAGATATATGGATGATTTTGTATTATTATTGAATAATAAAGAAGAAGCTAAACAAATTCTAAAAGAAATAACCGAATTTTTAGAAAAAAAATTAGATTTAGAACTCAATAAAAAAACTAGATATTATCCTAATAAATTAGGTATCGACTTTTGCGGATATAAAATATACGATACCCACATAAAAATTAGAAAAAGGAGTATCGTTAAAATTAAAAGAAAAATCAAAGTTTGGAACAATCTATATGCACAAGATAAATTAGATTTTCATAATTTTTTGCTTTGTTTCAATAGTTTTAAAGGTCATATAAAACATGGTAATTGTTATAACTTATATAATAAATTAGTTTCAACAATCGATTTTAAAGAACTGCTATGATAATATTTAAGATATAGAAATAGCCCCCAACTCTAACACTGTTAGAGTTGGGGGTATCATATTTTTTACTACTTATTCAAAAAAATACATTTTGCTATTTTGAACAACATTCCTGTCCGCCTCCTTAAAAGGGAGGAGGCGGACATTACCTTGTTGTTCTTTTTTATTTTTATTTACTTTCTTTGATTCTTGTTTTCCTTCCCTATTCAAAGAAAAGAGTTATAGATTTCAAACTCTCGTTTGAAATCTATGGGAAGAGGACGGCACGCGCGCTGCTGCTACCGCTCGCACCACCAAGGCTTCTGTTGAAGTCGAACACGCCTGCGAGAGAACGATTGCCGCAGCCGCCGCCACGGATGAACCAAGAGTAACCAGAGCTAACGAAGTACGCGTAATCATCATACCATCCACCTGTACTATTTCCATAAGACTTCAATGTCTCTTTTGTAGCGTCTCC
>CALVSM010000075.1 GCA_944359025.1 uncultured Bacilli bacterium | reverse complement strand
AAACTAAAACACCATTATGCCTTTTATTTGTTGACTAAAATGGTGTTTTTTCATTATAGTAACTGTAAAACTCGGGTATCTTGTAATTTTTTAGCTAAAGATAAAATTGTATCTTTACCAACATTGGTTTTTTTTTCAATTTTTTTAAATAAATTATCAGAAAAATTCAACATATTATCAACCTCAAAATATTATATGAATGTTAAAAAAAACGGTTATTATTTTTAAGAAATGTGATACAATATAGCAAAGGAGTGCTTATGAATCGAATTATATCTATAGGAGTATTACAAAAAGATATCGATATTTATCGAAAAATGAATGTAAGTCCGAAATATTTAGAAGAGTTAAAAGAACTAGATGCCGTCACTACGACATTACAAATTAAAACGATTAATTTATATTACTGTTATCAAATGGTTTTAAAACAATTAGAAAAATATAGTTACTATGAAGCTACTATATTTAAAAGATTAAATGATGA
Source organism: uncultured Bacilli bacterium (assembly GCA_944359025.1). Classification (GTDB taxonomy): domain Bacteria; phylum Bacillota_I; class Bacilli_A; order RF39; family UBA660; genus Faecisoma. The sequence continues at coordinate 2,773 of CALVSM010000075.1, read as the reverse complement.
AAATTATCATAATTTAGTTAGCACATTAAGTAATACGACAATGGAAAAACCTAAAGAAAGAATATTAACTAATATTATTCCATTCAAAAAATTATAGATTTTTGTCTATAATTTTTTTTATTTCTTCTATCTTATTTAAATTTATTTTAATTTGTTCGCCAGTTATCATATTTTTCAAATTAAAATAATTATTATTTACTTCATCTTCTCCTAATACAATAACATAAGGAATATTTTCTCTATTAGCAAATTCAAAACTTTTCTTTAATTTTTTATTATTCATCTCAATATCAACTTTATAGTTTAATTTTCTTAAATTATTAGCTAAAATTAAACTTTCTTTTGGAGTATTCATCGGGATAACATAAATATCAATTAATGATTTATTTTGAAATTGTTCTCTTTTTTTCAATATTTCATAAATAGCTGATAGGCCAAAACTAATTCCCACAGCTGGGTACTCATTACCATCATTGATAAAATCAGTTATCATATCATCATAACGACCACCGCCACCAATACTACAAGTTAATTCTTTAGAATAAGCTTCAAATACATTACCAGTATAATAATCTTGTCCCCGAGCTAAAGTAGCGACAAATTTAGTTTTATCTTTAATATCTAACTCAACAATATAATCTTGTAATTCTTTAATTTCTTCTAAACCTTTTTTTATTAATTCATTATTAGTATTTTGATATAATTTATCTAAATCATTTAAATCTAATTTAAAAATATTTAATAAATTACAAGCAACTTCTTGAGAAACACCTATTTTATTAAATTCTTCAATTATTTCTACTTCGCTTATTTTTTCTAATTTATCGATAATAGTAATAACATTAGCAATTAAATCATCAGCTATATTTTGTTCTAAAATAAGTCCTTTCATTAAATTACGACTGTTATATTTAATTAAAACATCTATTCCTAGTTTATCGCAGCCATCGATAAATAAAGATATTATTTCAGCTTCGATTAATTGGCCAGAGATACCGACAACATCGACATCACATTGAATGAACTCTCTATCTCTTCCTGTTTTTACTGGACCATCTCTATATACGCGGCCAATTTCATATCTTTTAAACGGTATTTTTAAATCTTTAGTTATAGCGATACATTTAGCAAATGGCACCGTCAAGTCATATCTTAAACCTAAACTTCTATTTCCTTGATCAGTTAATTTATATATTTCATTTAAAATATCGTTAGTTTCATCATACTTACCAGCTAATAGGTCATAATAACATAAAATAGGGGTTTCTAATGGTTGATAGCCATATTTTTCAAATACTTCTTTTAAAGTGTCATTGATATAATTTCTAATTTTTTGTTGTTCAGGTAAATAATCATAAGTTCCTTTAACATTTTTTAATTCGATTTTTCTTTTCATATATTTCCTCCTAAAAAAACTATACAGTTGCCTGTATAGTTTTATATTTACAGGCAACAAGCAACACAAATAGCACTTGCGCCTACAAATTAATTTGTATTAACAAGTGCGACTATTATGATGATGGTTAATTAATTTTTTCATAATAATCTTCTCCTTCAATGCCTAGATTATATCATTATTATTTAAAGGTGTCAAATATAGATGCGAGGAACTCTTTTCCCAATATTACAAATAACTTCATATTCGATGGTATTTAAGTGTTTAGCTATTTTTTTAATATGATTGATATCTTTAATTATTTCTACTTGATCACCTATTTTAACATTATCATCTATTTTTACAAATAACATATCCATACAAATATTACCAACTATTTCATACTCTTTATTATTAATATAAACTGTTCTACCCTTATTTTTTCTTATTATTCCATCCGCATAGCCAATAGGAACTATCGCAATTTTTTCATCATTTTTAGCTTGATAAGTTCCATCATACCCCACAGTATCGCCTTTTTTTAAATTTTTAATTAAAATAACTTCACTTATTAATTTAAAAGTTGATTTAAAATTTAATTTATTAGCGATTAAACCATACATAATAATACCTAATCGACATCCATTAACAAAAGGTAATTTAGGATAGTTAATTGTTGCTTCGCTAGCAGTAATATGAATAATTGGAATTTCTTTTAAATTGACATTTTTAGTTAAGTTGATAAAGTTTTGAAATTGTCTATTTGTCTCTATTTCATCACTAGCTTTATAAATATGGGTATATATTCCTTCTAATATAACATTTTTATCATTAATTATTTTTTGATATAGTATCGTTAATTCTTCTTGATTATCAATACCAAGACGTTTCATTCCCGTGTCAACTTTTATATGAATTTTTAAATTATTATATTTTTTTAAATTATTATAATAATCTAAACTAGGAATTGTTACGGTAATATCATTTTTAATACATAAATCCAAATATTTAGGATTAATAATACCTAAACATAAAATAGGAATTTCTTTAAACTTTTTCCTTATTTCTAAAGCTTCTTCTAGACTAGATACCGCTAAATAATTACAGCCGCCATCGATGATAGCTTTAACTGTTTTATTATTATAATGACCATAACAATCAGCTTTAACAACTCCAAAATAATATTTATAACAAGAATTATTTTTAATAATAGTTTGGACATTTTCTTTTAAATTTTTTAAATTAATTTCTACATAAGTCTTTCTATATATCAATTTAATCACCTTTAATTCAAAATAAAAACCCTTATTAAGGGTTAATTATAAAATGGTCGGGAAAACAGGATTTGAACCTGCAACCCCCTGGTCCCAAACCAGGTGCTCTACCAAGTTGAGCCAT
>CALVSM010000074.1 GCA_944359025.1 uncultured Bacilli bacterium | reverse complement strand
CAATTGTTTTATCATAGTCAAAAATTGGAAAGTTACTACAACTTAAAAGCGTGCTATATTTTTTTCCATTTTTATCTATTATAACTAAAAAACTGTTAAATTTTTTGGAATCGAAATTTTTCTTGTCATAAACTTGAACAACTTCACTATACTTTAACAAAAATATGCCAGACCATCTTCTTATAATGTAATGTTCTGTAAAAATGAGATTTTTATCACTTATTAAAGGATTTTTTAATTCTGACTCTATTTTTTCTAATTCTTCACAAGAAATATTTTTAGCTATTTCTTTAATTATTATGATACTATGAATTTTATTTGCTAACCAGCATAAAAATACTGTTAATATGAAAACAGTTACAAATGGATGCCAAAATATATATGATATGATAGTCAAGATAAATAAAATGATAATAACATAATTTTTAAATTTCTCATAAAAAGTTATATTTAATTTTTTAATCATATTTAATCCCTCTTTATAGATTATTCTAAAATAAAATAGCAATAATATCTACTTCTCTCACACTTAAATATTAGGTTTAATCAGTTACTTTACTATTATCACATTTAACTATTATATCTTTAATATATTTCATAAACATTTTCCTTAATTTTCTATATTTTAAAGGTGCAAAACCTTCTATTTGACTTGCTATATATATCTTATTTGTTTTAAACGATACCCCTACTGGTAAATTATATCTTTTATAATATTGATAAACATTTCTTTCTGTATAACTTGTAAAGTATTTACTTGATTTATCTACACATATAACATAAAATACGTTAATATTTTTATTAGGATTTACTTTTCTACTTTCTATTAAATAATTTCCGAACTCCTCAAAATAATTTTCTTTAAATTCTTGATATATTTCTTCTTTTAGTTCTTCTTGTTTTAATATAGCTATAACATAATCATTAAAAATCGTTTCTTTTACTGCATAATTAATTGAGTAATTATTTGTTTTAAATTCTTCAAAACTACTATATCCTTCATTATATAAAACATCATATAATTTATACTGGAATTCTTTATAACTTTCGTATTTTATTTTATACTTCTTTGATTTAGTTTTTACTGGCTTGATATCTATTTTACACATTAATATAGTTGTAATGGTAGTAGAAATAACAAATAAAATACCTATATATTTATAACCTAGATCATAATAAAATTCATTATTTTCGCCAAATATTTCTATGCCTGATCCAATACTAAATATGAAGAAAAGTATCATAAGTATTAATGAAATTGAAAGAGCTACTTTAACTAAAATTATTTTATGTTCGTTTCTCATTATTATCACCCTTAAAAAATTAATATATTACCGTATTTTTTAAAATAAAGTTCCAACGATATTCCAATAACCATTTTATTATTAGACTTATTTTTATTTGAATTATTTTATTGAAATTTCCAACAAAGTATTTCACTATCTTCATTTTACCAAACAATACATATTTTGTCTAATTAAAAGCACCAATTCTAAATTGGCACTTTATTTATTATTTAATTTTATTGTTTAATCTTTGTTGTTTCTTTTCTAAACTTGCTACTGCTGCTTTAGCTATGTTTCTAACAGTTGTATTTTTATCATCAATATATTTTTTAAATATTGGTAACAATTCTATCTTTTTATATTTTTTTAAGCTTTTAAGAGCAAATATTATCATTCCTTTTTCTTTTGTTAGTTCAATCAATTTAGAAATGGCTTCTTCTATTTTTAATTCACCACACACATACATTGTTCCCCATCTTTCTGACTCTAATTTATCATTATTTAATTTTTCTAAATATGTTTCTTTATATTTTATGTTTTTAGAATAAAGAAAGAAATTTGAATACATATCGCATAATATTCCTTTGTTAAGTTTATCAACATTTGCATATCTTACTAACTCTTTTGCAAAAAAGGGAATCAAATCATGATTTTCAGGTGACAACAAGCATCCGACATAACAAGCTTTATCATTTAATAATATACTTTTGTTATAAAATTCTAGAACTATATCTCTTGTTTCTTTAGGGTGCTCTTGACAATAATATTCTAGTTCACTCCATATTTTAAATTTTATTTTTTCTTTTCTCATTCTATTGTCAAACTCTAATAATGTACTTCCTTCATCTGGTTTCCATTTTTTTTCTTCTTTCAATTCAGCTCTATATAAATCAGCAGCGATTGCATTCTCTATTGAACCATATATTAATTTATATATTTCTTGTTTTATATCAGAAATTTTTGATTTTATCATCCATTTAATATTTTTTTTCTTTTTCTTCCTTTTTTTCATTTCACACCTACCACGGTAAATATTCTATTTTTATTATTTTTTTATTTTCAGGTTATACCTCTTATTTAATCAAATTTAATTTAATATTATCAAAGCAAAACATTTTAACTTTTAAAATCATTTGCTTTTGGTATTCAAAACAAGAGAATTATGTTTACAAAAACTATTATCATCTTTAATTTTCAAGTAAATTTTTTCTAAGTCAAATTCTGTTTCATAATTATCATCAACAGCTACTGAAGTTATACACTTAAATCCTAAAATAAAATCTTTTTCATATAGCACATAAGAAGGTCCACTAAATCCACCATCATCATATGATAATATACTTAATCTTTCATTAGTATTTGGTATATTAAATACTCCATTTTGATATTTAATCCCACTTAAACTTGGAATATTAAGCAAAAATTTATAAAAAATTATCAGAAAAATTAATATACATATTATTAAGAATGTCAAAACAGATAATATTTTTAATACTAAATGACTGCTTTTTACTTTAGTAAAAAATGTCAAATAAATTGATATAATAAAAATCAATATTAATAACGTGTAATTTAAAATCATTTTCTCATTAAAAATATTAAATTTAAATGATATAAATAAGTAGATAATTAATATAATCTTTGGAATTAAATTAAATAAAATCATAAAAAGAGTCTCCCTATTACAATAATATCTTATCAAAAATGCTAACTTCTATTAGTTTTTTTTCTATAATAATAGTTTTAAAACTAAATACTACCACAATATTTTGCTACCTTTATTTTACCAAACAATACATATTTTGTCTAACTAAAAGCACCAATTCTAAATTGGCACTTTATTTATCATTTAATTTTGCTTATTTTACAAATTGAATTTTAATTATAAATTCATGTTACATATATCTTATATGAAAAATCAAACCAAATCATTATCATTAAAACTGTAATAATTATCTTTACCGATAATAATATGATCTAAAACTTTAATTCCTAATATTTTACCTACTTCAACTAATTGCTTAGTCATTATGATATCATTATTGGAAGGATTAACATTCCCCGATGGATGATTATGGATACATATAATACTTGAAGCACTTAAAAGATAAGCTTCTTTAACTATTTCTCGAGGATGAATTAA
>CALVSM010000073.1 GCA_944359025.1 uncultured Bacilli bacterium | reverse complement strand
TATATTAAATTTTTTATTTCTTCATTAGATATTTCACTTTGAATTGATAACTTGTTTTCTTCCATAAATTCACATCCTTGCATTAGATTAGCAACATTATAAAACATTTGTTTGTTATTGTCAAGTGATTTATCCAAATTTATACATCTTTTCTATTTGATAGTGAATACTATTAAATAAGTATAATGCTACTTTATTTTGTTCTTCTGAATCCATCTCCATAATTTTTACCATTGCGAACAGTATCAGAGGATAATTTGCAAAATTTATTAATGTAGTCTTGTATTCAATATTAATTTGTTTTAACAAATTATCAAAGTATTTATACAATTCTTTTTTATCATATACTAAATTTGTATGACTATAATCGTCACACATACATATTGCTAGTCTTAATTTATTTTCAATATCCATATCTTTTACCATATCTATTAAATAATTTACTTTATCACTATTCATATTTTTCCTCCTTGTCAAGTTAAAGGCGACAAAAAAAAATCAACCTTTTACAGTTGATTTATCAATACTTTCGTCATGGTTCGATGATTTTACTTAATGGAGCCATTGTCGTAGGTATCTACAACTTTTTCTCTCTTAACGACTGATACAAATATCAATCAATTTATTAAAGTATATCATAAATTTGATTATTTTCAATATTTTTTGTTTTTTTATAGCAAATTTTTAATATTAATGATAAAATACAGTTAGATTAAAGAATTTTAAGAGATAGGGGGTGAATAATTTGAATGAAATTACAATTACAGAAGCATTAACACAACAATTTGGAAGTGACCCTATAATATGGGGAAAGTGGTTATTAGTTTTAATTTCATTTATACTTACATTTGTAGTCAGAATTAAATTTAAAATAGATGACAAATTTAATCCATCTAGAAAGTTAGATGAAAAAGTAAAAAAAGCAATAGATAACAAACATATTATAAATGCAACATTGATAAGTAGCCATGTGGATAGAGAGAATAATACTTGTGGAGGAAAGTATGAGTATGAAATCAATGGCGAAAAACATAAATATAGTGCAATGTTTACAGGAACATACCCTAGAAGGATTTTACATTTATATTATGAAGATAATCCTAGAAAAGTATTTACAAATGAAGAATATCATCATTATGTTTTAAGAGGATTGCCTTTAGTTATCCTAAATTTTTCACCTTTTATAGTTGGAGCATTTATGGTATGGTTATTAGGATTAGCTAATTAATAGAATAAAAAAGGTAAAGGAATAAAATGAAAGAAATAAAAACTAAAAAAATAAAAAGTAAAAAAGAAAAGACATTAATAAAGATAGATATAGTGTTTATATTTGTATGCTTAATAATAGTTAAGATGAATATGAAAGTATCAATTGTAGGGACATTGTTTGAATATTTTAAAATATATGATGGTAATTTTATTGCTTTTATAAATATATTATTAGCTGTTTTATGGATGCTTGTTATACTGCTTATTATCAAGTGTTTTGTACTTATTGCTGCTTATTTAGCTTTTAGAATTTCAAGAATGAAAGCAATAAAAGAAAACAGTAGATATGAAGTAATAGATAATATAGAATATTATCGAGATAGATTTAATAATATAACACCAACAGAAATAAGTTTAATTACTGATTTAGAAATTGAAACCAAAAAAGATATATCTGCAACAATTTTAGATTTATATCAAAAAGGAATTATTAATTTTTATGAAGATAATATAATTGTTAAAAATGAAGATAAAGCTTTAAGACAAAGTGAACAAAAGTTAGTAGAAATGATAAAAAACAACAATTTTAGTAAAGAAAATATAGATAATTGGAAAAACTCTTGTATTAAAGAAGCACAAGAAAATAATTATATAAAAGTAAAAATTAATAAAGAAAAAAAAACTAACTTTTCTAAAAATAATATGGTGATTAATATATCTGCCAAGCTATTTATAATATCACTGATTTTAAGTTTAGTTTTTCTTTTTACTCCTACGGGGGAAAAATGGTATACTAGTCTTGATGAATTTTATAATAAATATGCAAAAGAAGAAAAAACAGAGTTAGAAATTATAGAGAACAATCAAGAAGCGAAAGAAATGTATGCAAAAATCATTTCGGATTCTGGACCAATGATGATATTATCAACAGTAATGATTGTTACATTTTTTGTATTAATAGGAACACCTATTTATAGAAAAGTAAGGAGGAAAATATACAATAAAATTGAAATTAATAATAGCTACGAAAGAACAAAAGAAGGTAAAATATTAGTAGAGCAAATTGCTGGAATAAAAAATTATATACATGATTTTAGTTTACTTTCAGAAAAAGATAAAGAAAATATAGTCTTATGGGAAGATTTTTTAATATATGCTGTTCTATTAGAAGAAAATGAAATAATTGTAAAAGATATTTATAAATATAGAAATATTAATCAAAAAATATTAAGCAATATAAAAGAAGTTATTAATATTTGGGAAATATAAAAAATTAAAGGAGGAAGAAAATGAATAAAAAAATTTTTATTGGTATAATTGCTTTAGTAATTGTAGTAATAGCAGGAATTGGAGGAATGTTATTATTCAACAATCTTTCAAACAAAAATAATGATAATAGTAATTCTGACGATATTATAGAAAATAACGAACAAAATAATAATCAATCTAATGAAGTATCAAGTGAAATTGATAAATATTGGAATATAGATACATCAGAATTTAATGCTTCATTATTTGACGGAAAATTTTCAATCAGCGGAAATGTGATACAAAGCAAACTTACTGGAAAAACATTAAAAGATAATGGATACGAATTAAGAATTGGTAGTGGATTATTTACAGAATTGTTGTGGGATCAAGATAATAATATTTATTCTGATAAGAGTAATGGTGCTTATATATTAAGAAATAACGAAGAAATACAAAGTGATATACATTTGGCTAACTATAAAAATGAAACAAATTTATATAGCGATAATACGGAAATATCATATTACTGGAACGACAATACAAAAACTTATAACGATATAATTATCCCCGCATCTTTAATAAATAATCCAGAAGAAAAAGGTTATAAAAATTTGACTATTGATAATGTTGTTGATAAACTAGGTGCACCTACATACGTACAAGGAAGATTAACTAAAAATATTGAAAACGGGCAATTTTTCAAATATGTATATGTTTATAATGATTATACTTTATGGTTTGAAATGCTATACTATGAAAGTACAGGAATAACTATAACAGGTTTCGAATATGAAGGTAATCAATCATTTAGTCAACCTTGTAAATATTATGATGCTGAATTAGGGGAGTTTAGAAATTATAACAATAGTTTAGAATATCTGAATGAAGAACAAACTAAATATGAAAAATCACTGTAATACTAAAGGAAACGGTAACTTTTGGAAAGGATTTTATGCAATGTAAAAAATTTGAGTACAAATAAAAAGAGCAATGATCTTATAATGTTGGCTGACGGCCTTTGTATATCTGCAAGAACAATTAAAGTAAGT
>CALVSM010000072.1 GCA_944359025.1 uncultured Bacilli bacterium | reverse complement strand
GATGTCGATGATTTAATTAGTATCGGAACGATTGGTTTAATTAAAGGTGTCGATAGTTTTAGTTATAAACATGGGACAAAGTTAACTACTTATGTCGCTAAATGTATCGAAAATGAAATATTAATGTATTATCGAACTGATAAAAAGCACAATAAGAATGTCAGTTTAAATGATTCAATAGGCTTTGATAAAGAAGGTAACGAAATAACTTTATTAGATATATTAAAAACTCCAAAACCAGAATTTGAACTTGATATTCAAAAGAAAGATAATATATTGTTGTTAAAAAAATATTTTAATGTTTTAAATGAAAGAGAAAAAGAAATAATAATTAAAAGATATGGTTTGAATAATCAAGATGCGATTACGCAAAAAGAAATAGCTAAACAGCTTGGTATTTCGCGAAGTTATGTGTCACGAATTGAAAAAAGAGCTTTAACTAAAATATTTAAAGAATTTAAAATGCAAAATAAAAATTAAATGTTATTATCTTTACTATTTAAAAAAATATTGTTATACTATTACTCGATGAAGGGTAGTAGTTTTTTTATGAAAAATGATTTTAAAAGTATATGGCATAATTTAAAAAAATCATGGATGTTTATTAAAGAGGAAAAGAAGTATTTAATTTTATTTTTTGTTTTTTCTTTTTGTTTAAGTGCTGTAAGTGTTATAATGCCTTTGTTGTCTGCTCAAATGCTTATTTATTTAACTGATGGGTTATTTAAAAATTTATTAGTCATTGCTTTAGTTGTATTTGCTGTAGGAATTATGAATAATATTTTTGGTTATTTATATAATATTTTATTTCATAAATATTCTCTAAAAACAATTTCTAAAATTCAAGTTAAAATAGCTGAAGAAACAATGAAATTAGAAGTTAGTGAATTAGATAGCCAATCATCTGGAGTATTTATTGATCGCGTTAACAATGATACAAGAGAAATTATTAATATTTTTTCTGATTTAGGTGATGGAATAATCGATGTTATAGGAAATATCGGAGTTTTAGTCGCTATTTTTTTTATCAATAAAGTAATGTTTGTTTATTTTATTGTAGTAATTACGACAATTTATGTTTTAGAACATATTCGAATGAAAAAATTCTTTGAATTAGATAAAAAAAGAAGAGAATTATCAGAAAAAAATACTGGTTTAGTTAGTGAATTAGTAAGAGGTGTAAGAGATATTAAAATTTTAAATATCGAAAACAACTTTTTAAAAAAAGCTGAAGAAAAATTAGTTGAATCAAATAAAGAAAGTTATAAAATGCAAAAAGTTAATGTTAAATACAACTTTTTAACGGGTACAGTTCAAGATTTAAGTAAGTTATTATTGATTGTTTTAGGTGTTTATTTATGTTTAAACAATCAATTAACGACAGCTAATTTTGTTATTATTTATATGTATAAAGATAGATTATTACAACTACTTAGATATTTTAGTTTTTTAGTTGAACTAGTTAAAAAATTTAATGTTGCAGCTACTAGAGTATTTGAAGTGATTGATGATGTTAAGTTTAAAAAAGAACACTTTGGTACGAAAAAATTAAATAAGATAAATGGTGATTTTGAATTTAAAGATGTTAGTTTTTCTTATAATACTGATAAAATAGTTTTAAGAAACTTAAGTTTTAAAATTCGTGCTAATGAAACTGTTGCTTTTGTTGGTAAAAGTGGTAGTGGGAAAACGACAATTTTTAGTTTGTTAAATAGACTATATAACATTGACTCAGGCGAAATATTAATCGATAATTTCAATATTAATGAATTAACTAAAGATTCGATTAGAAACAATATGTCGATAATTACCCAAAACCCGTATATCTTTAATTTTTCAATTAAAGATAATTTAAAAATAGTTAAAGATGATATGACGAATGAAGAAATGATTGAAGCTTGTAAATTAGCTTGTTTGCATGATTTTATTATGAGTTTAAAAGATGGTTATGATACGATTGTTGGTGAAGGGGGAATAACTTTATCAGGTGGTCAAAGACAAAGATTAGCGATTGCTAGAGCTTTGCTTAAAAAAACAGAAATTATTTTATTTGATGAGGCGACTAGTGCATTAGATAATGAAACCCAAAAAGAAATTCAACAAGCTATTAATAATATGAAAGGAGAATATACAATTTTGATTATCGCGCATCGTTTATCGACTGTTATTGATAGTGATCGCATTATAGTTATTGACGATGGCAAAGTAATAGCTGAAGGAACTCATAACGAATTGTTTAAAAATAATGAATTTTATCGTAATTTGTATGAAAAGGAATTAGTATAATTTTAATTTTTAAATATTTTTAATAATTGGTGTTATAATAATATTGAGGATGATAAGATGAAGAAAAAAATAATTGTTGCATTAACGCTATTGTTAACATTGTTAATTAGTTTGATAATCATAAAAAGTAAACCAGATTTAGACATACCAAATAGAGATAGTTTACTTGAACTTCCATCGATTGAAATTGATTCTTCGCCTTCAGGACCGATTTTTGAACTTACTTTAGAAGAAAATGTCGAATTGATGTTAGAAAATATGACTATCGAAGAAAAAATAGGACAGATGTTAATAATTTATGACACTCACGAAACGGTTGATAAGGAATTAAAAGAGTTTATTGCTGATATTAAACCGGGAGGTTTTATTATTAATCAAAGTAATATTACAACATTTGCGAAAACTAAAAAATATATTGCTGATTTAAAAGCTAATAGTGATATTCCTTTAATTATTTCTATCGATCAAGAAGGAGGAAGTGTCCAAAGATTACAAAATTTAGAGGATAAAAAAGCAACTTATGTTCCTAGTATGTTTTATGTCGGTAAAACTAAAGATTATAATTTAGCTTACGAAGTAGGCAAAGTTTTAGCTGAAGATATGCGAACTTTAGGAATTAATTTAGCTTATGCACCAGTATGCGATATATTTTCTAACCCTAATAATAAAGTGATTGGTAATCGTAGTTTTGGGACTAGTCCTAATTTAGTAGCCAATATGTGTACTAGTTTAGGTAAGGGGCTGGAAGATAATGGTATAATTGCTACTTATAAACATTTTCCAGGGCATGGCGATACAGCGACTGATTCCCATACTTCTTTACCAGTAATTAATAAAACTTATACGGAATTATTAAATAATGAATTGATACCATTTAAAAAAGCGATTGAAAATGACGCTAAAATAATAATGGTTGCCCATATTGCTTTTCCTAGTTTAACAGGTAATAATACACCATCTAGTTTATCAAAAGAAGTAATAACTGATTTGTTGAAAAATAAGTTAGGTTATGATGGTTTAGTAATAACTGATGCTTTAAATATGGGGGCTTTAACTAATAATTATACGGATGAAGAAATATATGTTAAAGCGGTTGAAGCAGGAGTTGATTTATTATTAATGCCTAGTGATGCTAAAGAAGCTATTAAAGCTATTAAAAATAATATATCGGAAGAAAGAATCGATGAATCGGTTAAAAAAATATTATTATTTAAATATACTTACTTAAAAGATAATGTATTAGATGAATCTTATTTAAATAGTAAAGCACACCAAGAAATTATAAATAAAATACCAGTTGAATAATAAAAAAACCCTATTTAAAGGTTTTAATGTTATAAATGGTGTCCCGTTAGGGGCTCGAACCCTAGACCCACAGATTAAGAGTCTGTTGCTCTACCAACTGAG
>CALVSM010000071.1 GCA_944359025.1 uncultured Bacilli bacterium | reverse complement strand
GATCCCTTAAATTCTTCGAAAAGTTTATTGCCTTCTAAAATAATTTTACTATCTAAATTAGCCATTCTTCTTAAAAGCCCGACATCATTCATATAAATTTTATAAGCAGATAAATTTAGATATGCTTTTAAAGGAAAGGCACATTTGTTAACTAAATAACATTTACAAATTAAATTAGCGTCATTTAACCAATTTAAAGCTCCTTCATATTCTCTTGCTCTAGCGCCATCTTTTACTACTTGGTAAACAAACTTTTTGTTTTCTTTAGCTAATTGTGATGGTATACCATTCCATATTAAAGATATTTTATTAGCTTCAGCTGTATCAATATGCTTTGAAAAATCCGCTTCATAAGAATCTAAAATATTTTTTTGAATTTTATTTACTTTTTCAATATCTTTATCATTTACCCAACTATATACCACTTCAGGCATTCCTCCAATAATATAATAAATTTTTAACTTTTCAATTAATTCATCTTCAAATATTTTAGGAATTTCACTTACCGATTTAATTTGTCTCATAACTTCAACTAAATTTTCTAAACCATCGGCTATTAAAAATTCACTAAAAGTCATAGGATATAAATTTAAAAAATCAACTTTACCAACAGGAAAAGAGGTTTTAGCCAGTCTTATTCCTAAAAGAGAACCAGCACAAGCTATGTGATATTCATTAGCTTCTTCGAAAAAATATTTTAATGAATTTAAAGCATTTGGACATTCTTGTATCTCATCGAATATTATTAATGTTGAACCAGGATTTATTTTCTTACCATTAGCTAAAGATAGTTGTTCAATAATTCTTTTAGGATCTTTGGTATTTAAAAATAAATTAGCCAATCCTTCGTCATGATCAAAATTAAAATATGCTACATTATCATAATTATTTAAGCCAAATTCTTTTAGTATATATGTTTTTCCAACTTGTCTTGCTCCTTTTAAAATTAAAGGTTTTCTATCTTTACTATTTTTCCAATCATACAATTTTTTAGTTATAAATCTTTGCACATTATCACCTCTGATAATATTATATCACATTTTTACAAGATAAATGCCATAATAAATCACATTTTTGCGCGGTTTTTTATCATTTTTTTCACATTTTTGTTAATTTGTCGAATTATTTATATATTCCGAAGCTTTAATAATAGCTAATTTCCCATAAGGATACATTAGTGTCCCTTGTAAATAAGCAATATATGATTTATATTTAATATAATTTTTTAATTCCAAGATTTATGCAATTCAGCCATTGTTTTTATTATGGCTTTAACTATTATTATTTGTAAACAAGTAGTATCATTACATAAGTCAATTTTATGCAATGCTTCTAAATACTCTTCTTTATTTTCAGAATCTATATAAATTGGACATAATTTTTTTAAGCGTAACAACCAATTCATAAAAGCACGAGACACCCTACCATTACCATCATTAAAAGGATGCAATACCGTTAATTGATAATGAATATCGGCAACTATACTAATATATTTTGGTATGCTATACTTATCTATATTTACAACCAAACAATTTATCAATTCATTTAATTCTACTATTTTATTGAGCAAATCAGCTGCACCAACAGGTTGTATTTTCCCGTTTAAAATTAAATTATCGTCAGTTCTAAATATACCGGTATATTCGGGAAAAGGTACAAATTTATATAATAATTTATTTAAGTCTTTAATTTTAAATATATTTATATCATCAGTTGTTTCTAGGCAATATTTATTCATTTCGATGTTTCCTAAAACTTCAATGATTTTTTGATTATCTTCTTTACAATATTTACTTTCACATCCATTAACACGAAAATCTGCATAAATTTCATTTATTTCATCAATTGTCAAAT
Source organism: uncultured Bacilli bacterium (assembly GCA_944359025.1). Lineage (GTDB taxonomy): Bacteria > Bacillota_I > Bacilli_A > RF39 > UBA660 > Faecisoma. The sequence goes on along the minus strand of CALVSM010000071.1, from coordinate 1,862 downwards.
TAATATTTTCTAATCTATTATCGTGATATACAAGATTTTGTATAAATCTAATACCTACAATTTCATTAACATTAGGAAGTGAAAAAGAACTATAACTAATTAAATTCATTTCATTCTTTATAATTACTTTTAAATTTAATTAAATTTAAAATTTCTTGTTGATCCCTTTCCGATAATGAGACAAAACTTCTTGCAAATATAGGAATATTCATATTAACTTCTTTTTCATTAGAAACTATTTCTTCCATACTTATTCCATACAGTTTAGAAAATTTATAAAGCTCATCTGATTTTATAGCTCTATTATTGTTTTCAATATTTACAATCATATTTCTTGTCATGTTTAAGGTGTTGGCAACTTGCTCTTGTGTAAGTCCTAAAAATTCTCTAGCAGCCTTTAATTTTTCTCCACAATTCATCATATTTCTCACCTCACAATCAAATTATACTATAAAAAGTTGATAAAATCAACTTTTTTAATATATTATATGTATTTTTTTCAACATTATGCACATATTTTACATCATGTATTAATTATCTATTTATATATTCTAAAGCTTTAATAATAGCTAATTTCCCATAAGGATACATTAGTGTCCCTTGTAAATAAGCAATATATGGTTCTCTTATTGGTCCATCACAAGATAACTCGATAGAAGAGCCTTGCGTAAATGTTCCTGCTGCCATGACAACTTTATCTTGATATCCTGGCATATCCCAAGGAATTGGTAAAACGTAAGAATCAATAGCTGAAGCAGATTGAATTCCTTGGCAAAATTTAACTAACTTTTCTTCACTTCCAAAAACAATATTTTGAACAATATCAGCTCTTACTTCATCATATTTTGGTTCTACTTCATATCCTTGATATTCTAAAACTCGACTAGCTAAAACAGCGGTTTTTAAGCTACTAGCGACAACACTAGGAGCAAAATACAAACCTTGTAATAAAGATTTATTAACTCCTAAACTAGGTCCTACCTCTTTTCCTTCACCTGGTAAAGTTAATCTTTCAGCTACTAATTTAATTAAATCTTTACTACCTACTACATAAGCACCATTACTAGCGATACCGCCACCTAAATTTTTAATCAATGAGCCAACAGCAATATCAGCTCCTACTTCAATCGGTTCTTTAGTTGACACAAATTCACAATAACAGTTATCGATCATAATTATTACCTTTGAATCAATATTTTTAATAAATTTTATTACTTTTTCTAATTTTTCAATCGTAATACTTTTTCTCGTTGAGTATCCTTTTGATCTTTGGATTTCAATTACTTTGATTTTTTTCTCTTTTAATACTTTTTTAATCTTTTCATAATCAAAATCATTATTTACTAAATCAATTTGTTCATAATTAATATTAAATGCTTTTAAAGAACTAGGATTATCAACGATACCGATTACTTCATCTAAAGTATCATATGGTTTTCCTGTTATACTTAATAATGTATCATTTGGTCTTAATAAAGCAAATAAAGTAACCGTTAAAGCATGACTTCCTGAAATAAATTGATTTCTAACTAATGCGTCTTCGGCCTTGAAAACATTAGCAAAAACTTTTTCTATAACGTCTCTACCCTCATCGTTATAACCATAACCGGTCGTTGAGTTAAAATGTGTTTCTGATACACTATTACTTTGAAAAGCCTTTAATACTTTCCCACTATTATAAAAACATATCTCATCAATTTTTTTAAATTGTTCTAAACAGTCTAGTTCTAATTTATCGATTAATTCCTTCATCTTCTTAAACCTCCGTCTACTCTAATAATCGATCCATTTATATAACTTGCTTCTTTTGTCGTTAAAAAATAAACCACATTAGCTATTTCTTCTGGTTCAGCAAATCTATT
>CALVSM010000070.1 GCA_944359025.1 uncultured Bacilli bacterium | reverse complement strand
GAATGAAATAAAAATAGGGTGGCGACCATCCGAGACTGGTCTATGGAGAAAACTAAGTTTTCCGTGAAGTAGAAAATCTTTACTGTGAAGTAAAGACATTCAAAACTTGTTTTGAATTTTGTTCAAGAAAGGATGATTATAAATGATTGATATTAAATTAATAAGAGAAAATAGTGAATTAGTTAAAGAAAATATTAAAAAGAAATTTCAAGATAAAAAATTACCTTTGGTTGATGAAATAATCGAACTAGATAAGGAATATCGCGAAAGTAAGTTAAAAGGCGATAATTTAAGAGCTTTAAAAAATAAAAAAAGCAGTGAAATTGGTGCTTTTATGCAACAAGGTAAGAAAGATGAAGCTAATTTAGTAAAACAAGAAGTAACAAAGTATAGTGAGGAAATTAAACAATTAGAAGAAAAAGAAGTCGTTTTAGAGCAACAAATTAAAGAAAAAATGATGGTTATCCCTAATATAATTGATGTATCTGTTCCTATTGGTAAAGATGACAAAGAAAACGTTGAAATTGAAAAATTTGGTGAACCCATTGTTCCTGATTATGAAATACCATACCATGCGGATATTATGGAAAAATTAAGTGGTATCGACAAAGAAAGTGCAGGAAGAACTAGTGGTAATGGTTTTTATTATTTAATGGGTAATATTGCTCGTCTTCATTCAGCTATGCTTTCTTATGCTAGAGATTTCATGATTAATAAAGGTTTTATTTATTGTATTCCTCCTTTTATGATTAGAAGTGATGTCGTAAGTGGCGTTATGTCATTTGAAGAGATGAACAATATGATGTATAAAATTGAAAATGAAGACTTATATTTAATTGGAACTAGTGAACATTCAATGATTGGTAAATTTAAAAATCAAATTATTAAAGAGGATAGTTTACCGATTACTTTAACCAGTTATTCTCCTTGTTTTAGAAAAGAAGTTGGTGCCCATGGTATCGAAGAAAGAGGAGTTTACCGTGTTCATCAATTTGAAAAACAAGAAATGGTTGTTTTATGTAAACCGGAAGATTCTATGGCTTGGTATAATAAGATGTGGCAATATACCGTTGAATTTTTTAGAAGCCTAGATATTCCTGTTAGAACTTTAGAATGTTGTAGTGGTGATTTAGCTGATTTAAAAGTTAAATCATGTGATGTTGAAGCATGGAGTCCAAGACAACAAAAATATTTTGAAGTTGGTTCTTGTTCAACTTTAGGTGATGCTCAAGCAAGAAGATTAGGAATAAGAGTTAAAAATGATAAAGAAACTTATTATTTACACACTTTAAATAATACTGTTTTAGCTACGCCACGCGGTTTAATTGCTTTACTTGAGAATAATTATCAAAAAGATGGCAGTATCAAAGTTCCTAAAGCTTTACAACCTTATATGGGAGGAATTGAAATAATTAAATGATTGTGAGATGCGAAATATGAAAATAGGTGTATTTGATTCAGGAATAGGTGGACTAAATGTTTTAAAAGAACTATTGGATAAATATCCTAATAATACTTATTATTATTTTGGTGATAACATCAATATTCCTTATGGTACTAAAACTAAATATGAATTAACAATATTATCAAGTAAAATAATAGATTTTTTAATACTTAAAGAAGTTGATTTGATTATTATTGCTTGTGGAACTATTAGTTCAAATATATACTTTGATTTAAAACAAAAATATAATATACCAATTTATGACATTATTAGTCCAACAATTGAATATTTAAATAATAGTAATTATCAAAAAATAGGCGTTTTAGCTACTGAAATGACGGTTAAAAGTCAAATATTTAATCAAATAAATAAAGAAATATATCAAATACCTTGTCCTAAATTAGTACCTTTAATTGAGGATAATCTAGATTATACTGATGTTTTAGCTGAATATTTAAAACAACTACCTAAAGTTGATACTATTGTTTTAGGGTGTACTCATTATCCTGTTTTTGAAAAATATTTAAATAAATTAAATTATAAAACAATTAATATGGGAAAAGTATTGTGTGAAAAATTAAATTTAAAAAATAATAAAGAATTAAAAATAAGATTATATTTTAGTAAAGTTGATCACAATTTAATTACTAATATTGATAAAATAATTAAATATGATTATCAATTGGAGGAATTATGCCTGAATTACCAGAAGTAGAAACAGTTAAAGAAACATTGAAAAAACAACTATTAAATCAAAAAATATTAGATGTTGTAGTAAATTATTCTCCTATTGTTGAAAAACCAAGTGTCGAGGAATTTATCAATAAAATAAAAAATCAAACGATTATTGATATTAAAAGAAGAGGTAAATGGTTATTATTTGAATTAAATGATTATTATTTATTATCTCATTTACGAATGGAAGGTAAATATTATATTAAAAACTTTAATGATGAAGTAACTCGTCATCAACATGTTATTTTTAAATTTAAAGATTTTGAATTAAGATATAATGATACTCGTAAATTTGGAAGAATGTATTTATTAGATAAGAAAAATGCTTTTAATGAAAAACCATTAAATGAATTAGGTTATGAACCTTGGGACTCTAATTTAAATAGTGATTATTTATACCATAAATATAAAAATAAAAAACTACCGATTAAATCGGTATTATTAGACCAATCAATTATTGTTGGTATTGGTAATATTTATGCGGATGAAGTATTATATTTAAGTAAAATAAACCCTTATAAAAAAGCTAATGAATTAAATACTAGTGAATTAGATAGTATTATTAAAAATACTAAAGTTGTTTTAGAAAAAGCTATTTTATTAGGTGGTACTACTATTAAAAGCTATACATCAAGTGAAGGTGTTCATGGTAGATTTCAAAATGAGTTATTAGTTCATACAAAAGAAGAATGTCCTAATTGTCATAGTAAACTTATTAAAGTTAAAATTAATGGTCGTGGTACCTATTATTGCGAAAATTGTCAGAAATGACATTTTTTTTATTGCATTTTAACTTAAAATAAGTTAAAATTAATTATAGGTATAATAAATTAAATAAATATACATAATAATGATAGGAGTTGATTAATATGATTAAATTAACAAATAGCAAAAATGGGGGGGGGCATTTATTAAATAATGCTTTTACCTTAATTGAATTATTAGGAGTATTAATTGTTTTAGCAGTAATAGCTTTAATAACTTTTCCTATAATTGATAATTCAATTAAAAATAGTCGGGAACAAGCATTAGAAAGGACAATTGATTCAATCGAAGAAGCAGCTTATCAGTATAGTATTCAAAATAATTTAGGCTATCCAACTGATAAACAACCTTTGTATATAACTGATATGCAAACGCAAGGTTTTTTAGATAAAGAAATAATAAACCCAGTTAATAATGAAAGCTTATCAGGTTGTGTGTGGTATTATTGGGATACCGCTTATAATCAATATTCTTTTGAATATGATATGGAATGTGTGAAAACAGATACTGAACCGGAAATAAATATAACTTATAATGAGAGTCTAATTAATAGTAATGGTTGGGCTAAAGAAAATATAGCAGTAACATTAGTTGGTAATGGGGAAGTAAAATATTGTATTTCAAGTAGTGAATGTGACCCAAGTGAAGTAGTTTTAAATGGTAGTAATACTAAATTTATAACTAATGAAGGAACAAGTTATATATGTGCGACAACAACTAATACATTAGGAACAAGTAATAGAAGTTGTCAAAGTTTTAATTTAGATAAAACTCCACCT
>CALVSM010000069.1 GCA_944359025.1 uncultured Bacilli bacterium | reverse complement strand
CATATATAACTTGTTCCTTCACTAGTTATAAATTTTGTATTACTACCATTTTCTACTACTTCATTTGGTTCACATTCGCTACTTGATAGACAATATTTTACTTCACCATTTCCAATTAAGGTTACAGCTATATTTTCTTTTGCCCAACCATTACTATTAATTAAATTTTCATTATAGATAAGATTAATAACTGGTTCAGTATCTGTTTTCACACATTCCATATCATATTCAAAAGAATATTGATTATAAGCTGTATCCCAATAATACCATACACAACCTGATAAGCTTTCATTATTAACTGGGTTTATTATTTCTTTATCTAAAAAGCCTTGAGTTTGCATATCAGTTATATACAAAGGTTGTTTATCAGTTGGATAGCCTAAATCATTTTGAATACTATACTGATAAGCGGCTTCTTCGATTGAATCAATTGTCCTTTCTAATGCTTGTTCTCGACTACTTTTAATTGAATTATCAATTATAGGAAAAGTTATTAAAGCTATTACAGCTAAAACTATTAATACTCCTAATAATTCAATTAAGGTGAAAGCATTATTTAATAAATGCCCCCCCCCCCATTTTTGCTATTTGTTAATTTAATCATATTAATCAACTCCTATTTTTATTATGTATATTTATTAACTTTATTATACCTATAATTAATTTTAACTTATTTTAAGTTAAAAAGCAATATATTTACATCAAAAAAACTGATAAATTAATATCAGTTCAATTTTTCTAATGTTTCTAAAATAGGCGGTATCATTTGTTTTTTACGAGAAACTATATCTTTTAAATAATGACCTTCTTTAATTTTATCTAATTTATAACTTTCTTTAACAATATCGAAAGAATCAGTATTATATAACACATAAGAACCATTTTTAATAATATCCGTTACAAATAATAAAACTATTTTATAATCTTTATCTAAACATATTTTATTAAGTAATGCAACATACTCATCTTTATCATTTAAAATATAATCGACATCCGTCGTAAAGACTTGCCCAACACCTATTTTATCATTGTTATAATTAAAGTTTTTAAAATCTTGAAAAATAATATCTTCTTTATCAATGCCTTCTAATGAAGAGCCAGCTTTAAATAATTCAATACCATATTCTTGATAATCTACACAAGCAATAGATGATAAATCATTTACCGCTTCAATATCTAATTTAGTTGTCGTCGGAGATTTTAAAATAAGCGTATCCGATAATATTCCTGATAACATCGCTCCGGCAATATTAGGAGGAATAACGACTTTATTTTCTTTAAACAAGTTATATATAATAGTATTAGAGCTACCAACCGCCATATTTCTAAAATTAATTGGTAAAGTAGTAGCTACCGTTCCTAATTTATGGTGGTCAACCACTTCGACAATTGTCGCTTCATCTAAACCTTCAACACTTTGTTCTTTTTCGTTGTGGTCGACTAAAATAACTTTTTTAGGGTTTTTCAAACTAGATAAAGTTAAAGGAAATAAACCTAAACATTCACCTTTTTGATTTAAAACAGGATAATTAGTATGTTTAGTTTTATTACTTATTTCCTTAAAATAAGTATAGTAATCATTTTCATCGATACAAGTTGGGGAAGTAAAACAAACATTAGCGATATAATTACTTAAACCAATTAATTTAGTTGTATGATACGTATCATAATGAGTCTTAATAATATTTATTTTCTTTTCTTTAGCTAGTTCAAAATTATGTTTAGATATCTCACCATTACCAACTAAAATAATCAATTTAACTTGACAATTAATCGCATACTCTAAAATATTATTACGATCACCAATAATTAAAATATCATTATTAGTCATTTTAACGCTTTGAATAATTGTCGTACTACGATATGCTCCCGTCATTACATTACCCTCAATTTCCTCATCAAAACGTAATAACGCTGTTCCTTCTAAAGTATCTAATAAATTATCGTAAGATGTTCTTAATTTAGTAAAATCACCTTGAATAAGTTCGCGAGCTAATTCTTTTAAAGTAACTAAACCATATAATTTTTTATCGTCAGTTATAATTGGTAGTCCACTTAATTCATTATCATTCATATAATTAAAAGCTTTATTTATCGATTCTTTGTTATTCATATAACAATTTTTTTTATATTCGATATCTTTAATTTGTAACTTAACATCGTTTAAATATTTAGGTTGTTTCAAATTAAAATATTTTAAAGCATATTTAGTTTCTTTATTTATCTCGCCTAAAGTTCTTGGCTCAGTTTTTAACCCAAGCTTATTTTTCAAATAAGATAAACTTATACTCGCACATATCGAATCTGTATCTGGTTTACGATGACCGAAAACATAAGTTAAATCCATATAACCCCTCCTTTTATAATAGTGAACTTATTAAAAATATAACAAAACCTAAAAAAATAGTACTCAAAATAATTCCATTGATTCGCTCTGATTTATTATTTTTATATTTCAAACCGCAGATCATCGAAATAAATATCCCGCCAATTAAACCGCCAATATGACAAGCATTATCGATTCCTGGGGTAAAGAAACCTAGACCTAAGTTTAAAATAATAATCGGAATAATTTGACTATATAAAGTATTACCTAAATATAAACGATAATGATGTCCAAAATAAAGCATAGCTCCTAAAAGTCCAAATATCGCACCACTAGCTCCCGCACTAATACTATTACTAAAACATATCGATAATAAACTACCAAATAAAGCACTTCCTAAATAAATAATCAAATATTTAATTTTACCAAAAAAATTTTCAATTTGGGTTCCAATAACAAATAAAGAATACATATTGACGAATAAATGTAATATACCAATATGAATAAAACAAGATGTTAACAAACGATAATACTCATGAAGCCCTAAAACTAACCCGCGATTATTCGCACCAAAAGCAATCAAAGTTAAATTATCTTCACTACCATTACCAAAGATATACATAGCTAAAAAGACTAATATATTAATAATTATTAAAGCATAAGTAACAGTTGGTTTTTTAGGTTTAAACAAATCTTCCGCTTCAAGGGCATCGGCTTCCGTTTTTTTATTTATTTCAGAAGTTAACTTAACAAACAAATTAAGTCCTTCCTCTTTATAATTTAAAGTTTTTTTAATATCAGGAAACACCTCTAAAACATGGTTATTTTTAACCACATCCTCGATATTTTTGACATTTAAACAAGTTATATAATCATAATTAGCTTCTTTATCGATATGAACATTATCCCCTAAATTAAGGAAAATACTTAAAGTAGGAACCTTAAAAGATAAAGTCTTTTTCTTAATTGATTTCATAATTTGTTTAGTTTTAAAAATATCAAAATCTAATTGTTCATCATTATGAATATAATTAGAAACAATTCTAATTATTTTATAGTCACTTTCTAAATTTTCTAACCAAATTTCATTTTGCGCCCCTCTTAAAATAACAGGGTTGTAATTCTGATCTGTTATAAAATAATGTAATAACTTCATAACTAATTCTTCATTTTGTTTTGATATTGTATAGTTCATATTTCCTCCTCAAACTTTTTTAAAATATTGATAAAACAACTAGGTAACTCACAACTAAATTCCATATATTTTTTTAAAGTAGGATGAACAAAACCCAATTCTTTAGCATGTAAACACTGTCCTGTGTTATCGATTAACTTTCTTTTACCATAAACAGGATCGTTGACAACCGGATGACCAATATAATTCATATGCACTCTAATTTGATGGGTTCTTCCTGTTTCTAGTTTTAGTTCGATTAATGTAG
>CALVSM010000068.1 GCA_944359025.1 uncultured Bacilli bacterium | reverse complement strand
AATGTTTCACGTGGAACATACAAAAAACAATGTTTCACGTGGAACATACAAATAATAATGTTTCACGTGGAACATACAAATAACAATGTTTCACGTGGAACATACAAAAAACAATGTTTCACGTGGAACATATACAAATAACAAATTCCTGTTCCACTCAATTTTAAAAATTGGCATAAAAATAAAAATAGATTTTGAAAATTAATTTTGAATTTTCAAAATTAGAATGAATTTTAAATTTGATTTTTAAAATTGAATTTTATTTATTAAAAAAAGTTGATTTATTCACTTTCTTACTGTATATTATATTTGCACAACATTTATGTTTGAAACTGGTCAGAGTCGGAAGACAGCAGCCATAAGAACCTCTAAATGTGTGTGCTTTTTTTTGATATAATAACTGTAGTAGGTGATAGTATGGATAAATTTATGAATGAAGCATTAAAAGAAGCATATAAAGCATATAAAAAAAATGAAGTTCCTATTGGTGCCGTCATTGTAAAAAATAATAAAATTATTGCTAGAGCATATAATAAAAAAGAAAAAAATAAAATTGCTACTCATCATGCCGAAATATTAGCAATTTCTAAAGCTTGTAAAAAAATAAAAAATTGGCGTTTAATAGATTGTACGCTATATGTTACTGTTGAACCTTGCTTAATGTGTTGTGGTGCCATTATTCAGTCACGAATTAATAAAATTGTCTATGGAATACCAAATAAAAATTATGGAGGAATTGAAAGTTTATTTAATACATTAGAAAATACTAATATAAAAATCGAAAAAGGCATTATGCAAGAAGAAAGTCTTGTTTTAATGCAGAAGTTCTTTGCTAAAAAAAGAAACTAAACTCTTTAATAAATGCTTTAAAAATGTTATAATTAATAAGTCGAGGTGAAATTATGTATCAAGCTTTATATCGTAAATATCGCCCAAAAACATTTGAAGAAGTTGCTGGTCAGGAAGTAGTTGTTAAAACTTTAAAAAATGCCGTAATTAACAACAAAATAAATCATGCTTATTTATTTGCGGGACCTAGAGGCTGTGGAAAAACAACCATCGCTAAAATATTTGCAAAGCTAGTTAATTGCGAAAATAATAAAGATGGAGTACCTTGCAATAAGTGCGTTTGTTGTACACAAAGTAACGAACAAAACATGGATATTATCGAAATGGATGCGGCTTCTAATAATGGTGTCGACGAAATAAGAGAAATAAACAACAAAGTTAAATTAGCGCCAACACTTGGAAAATATAAAATATATATTATCGATGAAGTACATATGTTAACTATAGGCGCCTTTAATGCTTTACTTAAAACATTAGAAGAACCACCTGCACATGTAATTTTCATTTTAGCTACTACCGATCCTCATAAAGTTCCTGTTACAATTTTATCGCGTTGTCAAAGATTCGATTTAAAAAAATTAAGCATCGAACAAATATATGAACGACTAAAATACATTTGTGAAAACGAAAATATAATTATCGAAGACGCAGCAATTTTAGAAATTTCTCGTTTAGGCGATGGAAGCTTAAGAGATGCAATTAGTATTTTAGATCAAGTAGTAGCTTATACTAATGAAAAAATAACTTTAGACGATATACATGAAGTAAATGGTACGATTTCCCAAAGTGATGTTGCTAAGCTAATCGATGATACAATTAATAACAATTTAACTAATGTTATTAGCAAAATAACTGAATATAATGACAAAGGTAAAAGTATTATCAAAATAGCTGAAGAAATAATTCTATTTTTAAGAAATACAATTCTTTTTAAAACAACACAAAACATAATTGAAGACAAACAAAATATTTATTTAGAAATATCAAAAAAATTACCAAATAAAAAAATACTTGAATATATAAATACCATCAACGAAGCATTATTAGATATGAAACGCTTTTCTAACCCTAAAATGCTTCTTGAATTAGCTTTTATAAAACTAGTCGATGAAAATAACATGATAGAAAATAGTGAAGAAACCCCAATTAGTCAACAAATTGAAAATAAAAATGTCAAAGAAACGCTTGATACAAAAGAAAAAACAGGGGAAACAATTAATGAAAACAAACAAAATATTACCCGGGAAATAAAAAATAATATTAAAAAAGAAAAAAATAATGATATCATTCAAGAATTAAATGACTTTATCGATATAAGAATCAATAACACATTAGCTAAATTTTCTAAAAAAAACACCCTTGAATTAAAAGAACAATTAAAAAAAACTATCGATTATGTGATGGATGAAAAATATAATATTTATGCTACAATGATTTTAGACGGCGAATTAAAAGCTGTAAGTGATGAATATGCAATTTTTACTTATGCAACGACACATTTATCTACTTTATTTAATGAAAATATTATTAATATCGAAAACTTAATCGATGAAATATTAAAAAAACATTATAAAGTAGTTGCTGTCGATCAAGAAAAATGGAATATTATCAAAGAAAATTTTAATTCTAAAAAGAAAAAATTTGAATATCAAGAAGAAAATAACAATATTGACGAAATATTAAAAAAATTAAATAAAGATAATATCGATGATATGCAATCTTTATTTGGTGAAATAGTTGAGTATAATTAAGGAGGAAAATTTTATGAATATACAAGCTATGATGAAACAAGCTCAAAAATTACAAAAGGATATGATGAACGCTAAAAAGGAAATTGACGAAACAACTTTTGAAGCAACTAAATCATTTGTTACTATTAAGGCTAAAGGAAATAAAAAAATCGAAGCTATTAAAATCGACATGGAAAAAATTGATAATGATGAATTAGAAATGGTGGAAGATTTAATTTTAGTGACTTTGAATGAGTTAATGGATAAAATCGATGCGGAAACAGAGAAAAAAATGGGTAAATATACTCAAGGAATGCCGGGGTTATTTTAATGCTTTATCCTGAAACAATTAATAATTTAATTGAATGTTATAAAAAATTACCAGGAATTGGCGAAAAATCAGCTGAAAGAATGGCTTTATATACTTTAGAAATGGATCAAGAAATAATTGATCTTTTTGTGCAATCTTTAGCTGATGCGAAAACAAAAATAAAAAGGTGTAAAATTTGTAATAATTTCTCACAAGAAGATATTTGTCCAATTTGTCGAAATGAAGGTAGAAATCATCAAGTTATCTGTGTTGTTGAAGAGCCAAAAAATGTTATTCAATTTGAAAAAATCGGTTCATATAAAGGTTTATATCATGTTTTAGATGGTTTAATTTCACCTTTAGAAAACATTAACCCTGAAGATTTAAATATTACAAGTTTAATTAAAAGAATCGATGAAGAAAAAATAAAAGAAGTAATCATTGCTGTTAAACCAAGTATCGAAGGTGAAACAACGGCTTTATATATTTCTAAAATGTTAGAAGATAAAGATGTTATAATTTCCAAAATAGCGCATGGTGTTCCTCTTGGTGCGGATATGGACTATGTCGATGCGCTAACTTTAGAATTAGCTTTAGAAGAAAGAAAGAATATTACCAGTCACGAAGAATAAAGAAACTTTAAAATTCATAGATTTTATTGGTGAAAAAAATGATTAAAAAACTGCTAAATCTTTTAAAAAGAATTATTATAAGTGCTTTTATTTTATATGGATATAATTTAATTGTAACACCTATAAATTTAACTATTCCAATCAATCTAATTACCATTAGTCTAATTACTTTTTTTGGCTTACCCGCTTTATTTGCTTTGATTGTTATTTTAATTGTTATTTTTTAAAAAGACAACTATATATAAGTCAAGCAATTTTTAATAAGTTTTATGAAAAAGTTTGAAAATAAAAAATTGTTTAAA
>CALVSM010000067.1 GCA_944359025.1 uncultured Bacilli bacterium | reverse complement strand
GCTATGTCTGCTGATGTTATTCATAGTGGACATATCAATGTTATTGAAGAAGGAGCTAAGTATGGTGATGTAATAATTGGCTTATTAACTGATGAAGCTATTGCCACTTATAAAAGATTACCAATTTTAGACTATGAAACAAGAGAAAAAATATTTAAAAATATTAAAAATGTTAGTAAAGTAGTTAAACAAAGTACTTTAGATTATACAGAGAATTTGCGTAATCTAAAACCAAATTATGTTGTTCATGGTGATGATTGGAAAGAAGGAGTTCAAGCTTTAATTAGAGAAAAAGTTATTGAAGTTTTAAAAGAATGGGGCGGCGAGTTGATAGAGGTTCCTTATACTAAAGGTATTTCTAGTACTGATTTAGCTAGCCAATATCGTTTTTTAGAAAACACTCCTGATAATAGAAGATCAAAATTAAAAAAACTATTAAAAGTAAAACCATATGTTAGATTGATTGATGTTTCTAATGGATTAACTGGTTTAATTGCGGAAAATATTAAATTAGAAGATAAAAAAACTGCTACAACTAAAGAATTTGATGCTATGTGGATAAGTAGTTTATGCGATTCAACATTTAAAGGGAAACCTGATATTGAACTAGTTGATTTAACAAGCCGCTTAAATACAATTAATGAAGTTATGGAAGTAACTACTAAACCAATTATTTTAGATGGTGATACAGGTGGTAAGATTGAACACTTTACTTATAATGTTAAAACATTAGAAAGAATGGGAGTTTCAGCTATCATTATTGAAGATAAAACTGGATTAAAGAAAAATTCTTTATTTGGAACAGAGGTAAAACAAGAATTAGATGATCCAGAACATTTTGCTGCTAAAATTAGAGCAGGAAAACAAGCTCAAGTAACAAGAGATTTTATGATTTTTGCTCGACTTGAAAGTTTAATTGCTGGAAAGGGAATTGATGATGCTTTAATGCGTGCTAAAATTTATATTGAAGCCGGTGCTGATGGTATTATGATTCACAGTAAAGAAAAAGATGGGAAAGATATTTTTGAATTTATGAAAGAATTTAGAGAATTTTCTAAAGATATTCCTATAGTTGTTGTTCCAACAACATATAATCAATTTACTGAAGAAGAATTACATGAAGGTGGTGCTAATATTATTATTCATGCTAATCATTTACTAAGAAGTGCTTATCCAGCAATGGTTAATACGGCTAAAAGCATTTTGGAACATGGACGTAGTAAAGAAGCTAGTGATGAATATTGCTTACCTGTCAAAGAAATTCTTACTTTAATACCAGGAGGAAAATAAAATGATTAACACTAAGCAATTTTATGATTATTTAATTTCTAAAAATTTGGATTTTTTTGCTGGAGTTCCTGATTCACTTTTGAAGAATTTGTGTGCTTGCATTAAAGAAAATAGTGATTCAAAACATAATATTATTACGGCTAATGAAGGAAATGCTATCGCTATGGCTTGTGGTTATCACATGTCAAGCAATAAATATGGTGTAGTTTATATGCAAAATTCAGGTTTAGGAAATGCTGTTAATCCACTATTATCTTTAGCTGATGAGGATGTATATAATATACCAATGTTATTAATAATTGGTTGGCGTGGAGAACCGGGTAAGAAAGATGAACCTCAACATGTAAAACAAGGTAAACTAACATTGCCTTTATTAGAAACTATGGGAATTGAATATATGATTTTAGATTCTAATTTTCAAGAACAAATTGATAAATGCTGCCAATATATGCAAGAAACAAATAAACCAATTGCACTTGTAGTCAGAAAAGATTCTTTTGAAGATTATAATATTACAAAAGATAAAAATAATTATATTTTAACAAGAGAAGAATCATTAGATACAATTATTAAAGAACTTAATGACGATGATTTTATTGTTTCAACAACAGGAAAAACTTCAAGAGAAATATTTGAGTTAAGAGAAAAATATGGCCAAGAACATAGTAATGATTTTTTAACAGTTGGATCAATGGGGCATACGGCTTCTATTGCTTTTGGCTTATGTATAAATACTAATAAAAATGTATATTGTATTGATGGTGATGGATCATTTATTATGCATATGGGAGGTTTTGCTGTTATTGGTCAAAATCCATGTGATAATTTTAAATATATTTTAATTAATAATGGTGCCCATGAATCGGTTGGCGGACAACCGACTGTTGGATTCAACATTAAGATAGATGAAATTTTAAAAGCAGTTGGTTTTAAAGAAGTCTATAAAGCTACTACCGAAGAAGAAATTAAACAAGCTATCAGTAAAATGAAAGAAAATAGTATGGAAGCCCTAATAATTTACACTAAACAAGGTTCAAGAAAAGATTTAGGACGTCCTACAACAACACCGATCGAAAATAAAAAAGCACTTATGAAAAAAATATTAAAGTAAGGGGGAAATATGAAAGCAGTTATATTTAATTCTGGTTTAGGAAAAAGAATGGGAGATTTAACAAAAAATAACCATAAATCTATGGTTAAATTAAGTAATGGCGAAACAATTTTTGGTCGTCAAATTAGGATCTTAAGTGAATGTGGTATTACTGACTTTTTAATAACTTCTGGTCCATTTGAAGAACAACTTAAAGAAGTTGCTAGCCAATTTCCTGATTTAAATTTTACATTTGTTAAAAATCCTATCTACGATAAAACAAACTATATTTATTCTATGTATTTAGCGAGACAATATTTTGACGATGATGTTTTGATGTTACACGGAGATTTGGTTTTTGATAAAAAATTAATTCATGATATATTAACTGATTCAAGACCTAATTTGGCTACTATTAATCATCAAAAACAATTACCAGAAAAAGATTTTAAAGCTAGAGTTATCGATGATAAAATAGTTGAAGTTGGTGTTAATATTTTTGACGATAATTGTTTCGCTTTTCAACCTTGTTATAAATTAAGTAAAGAAAATGTTCAAAAATGGTTAGATAATGTTTCTTCTTTTATTGAAAGAGGAATTGATGGTGTTTATGCTGAAAATGCTTTTAACGAAATATCCGATAAAATTCCAATTGAAGAATTTTCTTATGTTGATTATTATATTGACGAGGTTGACACCGAAGAAGATTTAAAAAGAGTTAGTGAAGAAATAAGATTATTTGATTTTAAAGAGCAAAATATCGTTTTATCAACTGATGAACAAGTTGTTGTTAATTTTGTAAAAAAAAAAGATATAAAACCACTAATTGTAGCTAGTAAAAGATTTGAGCAAAGTAGCTTAAAAAAAGCTTTCGATGAAAATAGTATAGATTATGTTTTGTTTAGTGAATTTAGTTCAAATCCTAAATATGAAGAATTGGTAAATGGAATAAATTGTTTTAATACAAATAAATGTAATTATATTGTATCTTTTGGTGGGGGAAGTGCTATTGATGTTGCTAAATGCATTAAATTATATGCCCCTATACCAAATAGCGATAATTATTTAAAAGAAAATAAAAATTATAATTTGATTCCTCACTTATGCATTCCAACAACCGCTGGAACCGGAAGTGAATCAACTAGATTTGCTGTTATTTATAAAGATGGAATCAAAAACTCTATTACTCATGATAGTATTATTCCTAATAATGTTATTTTAAATTATCAATTATTAAAATCATTACCAGATTATCAAAAAAAATCAACTATGTTAGATGCCTTATGCCAAGCTATTGAATCTTATTGGTCTGTTAATTCAACCGAAGAGAGCAAAAAATATGCCAAAGCAGCTATAAATCTTATTTTAAAAAATATGTTTAAATATTTAGATAATGACGAAAATGCCATGAAAAATATTATGAAAGCGTCTAATTTAGCAGGGAAAGCCATTAATATTTCACAAACGACAGCTGCTCATGCGATGAGCTATAAAATAAC
>CALVSM010000066.1 GCA_944359025.1 uncultured Bacilli bacterium | reverse complement strand
TAATGAAGTGATTAGTTGGTTTACGGCGGAAGAAGAGCGAAAGATGTACCAAGATGCTTTAGTTGAAGAGAGCAAAAACGAAGGCATAATCGAAGGAGAACAAAATAAAGCTAATAACATTGCTAGAAATATGTTAGCTGAAGGAATGCAGCCTGAAGTTATTGCAAGATTAACTAATTTATCCGAGCAACAAATAAGCAAATTAAGAATCTTTTGATTCTTTTATTTTGTATAATAGGAAAGTTATAGGTTAAAAATAAAAAAAATTTGCAAAAAACCATTTACAAACATATATTCGTATGTTATAATTGATTCACTGGCAGTGATGATATGGGAAAAATATGAAAAGAAAATCAAGGAGTTACAAAAATAGCTATCCTAGAAGTTAAAAAGGAAGCAAAAATCGTGGAAAGATTAAAACTAGCTAGAGTTTATCAAAAGTTAAGAAATGTAAGAAAATATCTCATTCATCAAATAAGTAAAGAAATAACCGAAGAAAATGACATAATTGTGGCTATAAAAATAAAGAATTAAAGAATCTAAAGATAAGAAGTGGGAATGCTTAAAATGTCAAAATAAAAATGAACGAGATTTAAACGCTAGTATTAATATTATGAATGAAGGGTTAAAACAGTATATGGACGAACTGCAATTCAATTAGTTTTGAATGAAATAAAAATAGGGTGGCGACCATCCGAGGCTGGTCTATGGAGAAAACTAAGTTTTCTATGAAGTAGAAAATCTTTACTGTGAAGTAAAGGCATTCAAAACTTTTTTGAATTTTGTTCTATGAAGATTTAATATGAAATATGATATTTAATTTGACAGTTATTAGTTATAGAAAAACCTTTACTTAAAAGTAAAGGCATTAAAATTTATTTGGTTTTACATCATTTGATAATTTGAAGTATTATAAGAATTATTTGAATTGATTATTCCTTCGATTGTGCTTATTCTTTTTTCTAAATTAGAAAGTCTAGCAATTATGTCGGTTAGATTATCTTGATTATTATAATCAAGGTTTTGGTAAGGGATATTATTAGGAATTGGCATTAAAGGCATGACAGGAAATTGACCTGTAACTCCCATATACATTGGCATGCCTCCACAATTACGGTCTTTTTTCATAGATTCCTCCTTTGTCTATTTAATTATATGCTTTATTTATTTTTTGGTGTATAATTAAATTGGGTGAAATTATGCGATTAAGAAATATAAAAAATGCACAAGATATAATAAGTAAGAGTGAATATTTAGTTTCAAATCCTAAAGATTATCAAGGAAAATACAACAAATTATTCAACAATAATCACAATATTGAAATTGAAATTGGTACAGGGAAAGGGAACTTTATTATTAATAAAGCTAAACAAAACCCCAATATTAATTTTATCGGTATTGAAAAATATGCTAGTGTTTTAGTTAAATGTATTAAAAAATTAGATGATTTGAGACTAGATAATTTAAAAATCATCAATATCGATGCGAATGAAATTGATGAAGTATTCGCTAAAGAAGTATCTAAAATATATTTGAATTTTTCTGATCCGTGGCCAAAGAAGAAACACGCTAATAGAAGATTAACTAGTCCTTTATTTTTAGATAAATATGCTAAAGTATTTAAAAAAGATTGTTTAATCGAATTAAAAACGGATAATAAAAATTTATTTGAGTATTCTTTAGTTAATTTGAGTCAAAAAAATTATCTTTTTGATGAAGTAAAGTTAGATTTATATAGTGATTTAGACAAAGATAACATTCCTACTGAATATGAAACTAAGTTTGTCAATTTAGGGATGCCTATTTACAAGTTAGTAGCGCAGTGTAAAATTGCCAAAAAAAAGTAAAATAAATTGCCAAAATATTGTAAAATTTGCTATAATATATATGAGTAGGTGAATCGTATGAAAAAAATATTGCTACTATGTTGTCTACTTTTATTAGCGGGCTGTTCGGTGGTAAGGATAGATACTAGCAATGTTGATAATATAATAAATGTCGTTTTATCTAAAAATAATGATTTATATAACCAAATTGGTAAAGGTTATAAGTATTATGTTCCAAGAGGAGTAACTTATATCGACACTAGTGATTATAACGATGTCTTATATTCTAATGGTAATTATTATTATTTATATATTGATGTTGTTAGTTATTATTATAAGGTCTTAAAAGAATACGAAGAAGATCCTAATGCTTATTATTCTAAAAAAATTGATATTAATGGTAAACAGGGGTATCTAGAAATAAACAAACAAGAAAATGGTCGTTATTTTATCGAATTTATGTATAATTATTCTAAAATGGAAGTGGAAGCAGATTATGAAGATATTAACGATATTGTTTTAAACACATCATATATTTTATCAACTGTGAAATTTAATGATAATATTGTTAAAGTTGTCTTAGATGATGAATTTTTAGTAAGTGAGGAAAAATATGATATTTTTACTTCTAAAAAAGAAACAGATAACTTTTTAAAATTAGAACCGGAGGTAGAATAAAATGGGATTGCTTGATAAAGTCAAAAATTTATTTGTCGATGAAGGGGACGAGCCAATTAAAAGTGAAGTAATTCAAGTAGAAATACCGGCTCCTGCTAAAGAAGTAGTAAAAAAAGAAGAACCGCCTAAAGTCGAACCAGAAAAAAAAGAAGAAAAAGCGCAACCGATATTTTTTGACGATGAATATTTTAAAGAACTAGAACAACCTAAAAAAGAAGTTGTTAAATCAAGTTATTTAAAAGAACAAACTAAAATAAAAGAAGAAAAGAAACATTTCAAACCAACGCCAATTATTTCACCTGTTTATGGGGTATTAGATAAAAACTACAATAAAGAGGATATTGCTCCGAAAAAAGAACCGGCGATGACTTATACTAGTACGAGTATATCGATCGACGAAGTAAGAAAAAAAGCATATGGTACTTTAGAAGATGACTTAGAAAGTACTTTAGTTGGTAACAGTTTAAAAGAACCAATTAAAGAAGAAGATTTATTTGATGAGTTAATCGAAGAAGCTAAACCATCTAAAGAAGAACCAATTAATATTATCGATGATGATATTAATATGCTTGAAGAAGAAATGGATAATAAAAAAGATAGTCCGATTTCCGAAAGTGAGTTATTTGATTTAATCGATAGTATGTATGAGAAAGGAGATAACAATGGTAATTGATGTTGAACAGTTTTTAGTATTAATATTATTTGTAGTTTTGATTATACTAGTAATAACAGCAACTGTAGCCATGATTAAAGTGATTAAAACATTAAATAAAGTTAATCGAATTATCGATAATGTCGATGTTAAAGTTAATAAATTAAATGGCTTATTTGATATGATCGATAACACAACTGATGTTATTAATTCATTTAGTGATAGAATCGCATCAGGTATTTCCAGTGGCATTAACTGGTTGCTTAGTAGAAAAAAGAAAGGTGATAATGATGAGTAAGAAAAAAAGTGGTTTAGGTAAATTTTTAGCTGGAGCTGCAATTGGTGCAGGGTTAGGAGTTTTATTTGCTCCGAAAAAAGGTTCAGAAACAAGAAAAGAATTAAAACAAAAATTTGATGAATTAGTTGCTAAAGCAAAGGAAATCGATATTGAAGAAGTAAAAGAAAATGTCGAAAATAAAGTAAATGAAATTAAGGCTGAATTAGAAGATTTAGATAAAGAAAAAGTTTTAAAAATAGCTAAAAAGAAAGCTAAAGATATCGAAACAAAAGCTAACGAGTTATTAAATTATGCAATTGAAAAAGGAACACCAGTTTTAGAAAATACAGCTAAAGCAGTTAAAGAAAAAACAATCGAAGTTACAAAACAAGTATTAGCTAAATTAGAAAAGTAAAAGGCTCTTTGTCAAATAGTGTTGGTGGAACCAAAAACTAGTGATAAATGAGTAATTGATAAGGATGGTCAAATCGA
>CALVSM010000065.1 GCA_944359025.1 uncultured Bacilli bacterium | reverse complement strand
AACCATTGAAGCAGAGTTTTTAACTTTATCAGCTATTTCTTCAACTGTTTCTTGTTTTCTAGCTATTATTTTTTGATTTGCCATTAATGCACCTCCTTAAATTTATATACCGCAAAATGCTCTATACATACCGTATAGAGCATTAGAAAACTTTCTTCTGTTCCTCGGTAGGAAATTAAGTCAAACTGACACCTACTGTCTACGGTACTTCACACAACAAATTAATTATAACATACTATTTATTACTTGTCAAAAGAATTTGTATCAATTTTAATACCAGGTCCCATTGTTGTAGCGATACTTATATTTTTAACATAAGTTCCTTTAACAACTGATGGTTTAGTTTTTAAAATTAATGAAACAAAGGCTTCTAAATTTTCAAGTAATTGTTTTTCTGTAAAGCTTACTTTACCGATTATTACATGAACGTTTCCATATGAATCAGTACGATATTCGATACGTCCTTGTTTTACTTCAGTAACAGCTTTACTAATATCCATAGTTACTGTTCCAGTTTTAGGGTTTGGCATTAAACCTTTTGGTCCTAATACTTTACCTAATTTACCTAATTGTGGCATCATATCTGGAGTAGCGATTAATACATCAAAATCAAACCAATTTTCTTTTTCGATTTTTTCTAAATAATCAGTATCTCCAACATAATCAGCACCAGCACTTCTTGCTTCTTCAGCTTTTGGTCCTTTAGCAATAACTAAAATTTTCTTAGTTTTACCTGTACCATTTGGTAAGCAAATAGTACCTCTTAATTGTTGATCAGCTTTTTTAGTATCCAAATTTAAATTCATAGCTAATTCAACTGAAGCATCAAATTTAGTTGTTGATGTTTTTTTAACTAAACTAATAGCTTCTTCTTTAGTATATAATTTATTTTTTTCTACTAATTTTGCTACTTCAACGTATTTTTTACCTTTCTTCATTTTTTTACCTCCTTATGTGGTCTAGCGGATTTTTCCTTCCACATAGAATTATTCTATGTTATTTAATTTCAATTCCCATATTTATAGCTGTACCTTCGATGATTTTAATAGCATCTTCCAAAGTATTAGCATTTAAATCTGGTAATTTAGTTTCAGCAATTTCTTTAACTTGTTCTTTAGTTAGTGAACCAACTATTTCCTTACTTCCTTTAGCTGAACCAGATTTTACTTTAGCAGCCTTTTTGATTAAGAAAGCAGCTGGTGGAGTTTTAACTACAAAATCGAAACTTCTATCATCATAAATAGTAATTTCAACTGGTAGAACATCTCCCATTTTATCTTTAGTTGCATCATTATATTTTGTACAAAATTCTTGTAGGTTAATTCCTTTTGGACCTAAAACAGTACCAACTGGTGGCGCTGGAGTCGCTTTACCTGCTTGAATTTGTAATTTAACTTTACTTGCTACTTGTTTTGCCACGAAAACACCTCCTAATTTTATTTTTCGCGTTGTGGTAATAATGATTATCCGCTATAAAATCAATCTCCCACATCTATATAATAAAATATATAGCTTTTTAATAATAGCACAAATTCTTGTGTTTGTAAATATTTTAAGCTTTAGAAATTTGGCTTAATTCTAATTCAACATTAGTTTCTTGACCAAATAAGTCTAAAGCAACCTCTAATTGTTGTTTTTCTAAATTAATACTAGTAACTTTACCATACATATTAGCAAACGGTCCTTCGATTACTTTAACTTGATCACCAACTTTTAATTCATTAGCGATATCTAATCTACTCATACCCATTGAACCTAATATTTTATCAACTTCTGCTGGAGTTAATGGAAATGGTTTAGCACCTTTACCACTACTTCCAATAAACCCTGTTACACCTGGAGTGTTTCTAACTACAAACCAAGCTTCATCCGTCATAATCATTTCAACTAATATATAACCAGGAAACATTTTCTTTACTTTTTCTTTTTTGACGCCATCTTTATATTCTACTTCTGTTTGTTCAGGAACAACTACTCTAAAGATATAGTCTTCTAATCCCATACTAGAAGCACGCATCTCTAACTTTTCTTTAACTTTACTTTCATGTCCTGAATAAGTATTAACTACGTACCATTCTTTTTCCATTATCTCACCAACATTTTAACACCAGCGATAATTAAATCACCTACAGTAAAGAATAAAGCAAAGAAAATAATAAATGATAAGGTTGCGATTGAATATTTAACCATTTCTTTTTTTAAAGGCCAACGAACTTTGCCCATTTCATTTTTAACTGATTTAAAAAATGATTCTTTAACTTTTTTTTCTTTCTTTTTAGTATCTTTTTTGTTTACTTTTGTAACTTCTTTTTTGCTCATAAGCCACCTCTTTAATTATATGAAATTTTTCTAAAATAAAAACACCTTTTCGTGTCTAAATAAATACTAGCATATTTTAAGGTGTTTGTCAATCAATTTTTTAAAAATCCTTTTTTAAGGATTATGAATTTTATCGATATTCCGATAGATATAATTAAACATATATTTTCTTTTATTCATCAATAACTTATTATCACGAGTTGGATGAATCCGATTAGATAATTGAATAATAGCTATTTTATTATCACGATCAATAATTAATGTATTACCAGTAAAGCCGGTATGATATATTGTATTATCACTACATAATGAACCAGTTATCTTACATTTACCAATTCCAAAGCCAATTCCTCTTACATTGCCTTCCTTGCCTTTAACAAAAGGAGTTGCCCATAAATCGATTGATTTTTTACTAATAAATTGTTGATTACCAACCTTACCATCATTTAATATCATACTAGCAAATTTCACTAAATCAAAAATATTGGAAAATACACCAGCCGCACCACATACACCGCCCATCATACAAGCTTTCTCATCGTGAACAATACCTCTTACTACCCCTCTTTTATCAGTTACTTCTGTAGGCGCACATAGTTTTTTATCAGTTGGGTTAAAACAAGTATTATTCATATGAAGAGGTTTAAATATTTTTTCATAAGCTAATATATCTAATGGTTTACCGTATAACTTCTCAACTATAAAACCTAAAAACATAAAGTTTAAGTCTGAATAAATTACATCGGTTCCTGTTTCATAATATAGTTTTTTATTATAGAAAAATTTAATTAATTCCTCTTTATTATGTACTTCATCCCATTTAACATCAGCAATCAAACCAGAAGAATGCGTCAACAAATGATAAATAGTAATATTATCATATTTAAATTTAGGCAAATATTTATTTACTTTATCATCTAGTTTAATTTTACCTTCTTCTAATAATTTAGTTATTAAAACATTGGTAACTAACACTTTAGTAAGTGATGCTACATCATATAAAGTATTAACATCATTTATCTCAACTTCAGGGACTAAAGCTTTATTACCAACACTATTTATCTCAATTTTATCGTCATATATAATAGCATAATTACAACCAGGAAACACTCCCAACTTAACTAATTTGATAAAATAATTTTTAAACATTATCATCACCTATATTTCTTGAACTTTTTTTAAAACATATTTTACTAATAACGGACAAATAATATCATAGATAAAACTTGAAGCTAAAACGACAGCTATTAATAATTCACCATTATCAATTATATTAGCTGCAAGCGTAGCTAAACCGATAGCAATACCGGTTTGGGATAGCAAAGTCAAGCCTAAATATTTGGTAATATTTTTTGATTCTTTAGTTATTTTAGAACCGATAAAATTACCAATTATTTTACCAACAATTCTTAATATTATATAAACCAAACCAATTAACCAAATTGATGGTAAAGTATTAAAATCTAAACTAGCTGTCGATAAAACAAAAAATATTATTAAAAGTGGCGTAGAAATATCATCGATTACATCTAATACTTTATCAGTTATATGACTATTAAAAGAGTTAATAAAAGTAATACCCATAATCATTGCGGATAATAATTGGGAAATACCAATCAAATCACAAAACAAAATATTTACAAAAATAGCTATAATTATCAAAGTAATAATATCACCGTGTTTTTGTAAATAGCGAGATAAATAACCGATAGTATAACCTAATATACC
>CALVSM010000064.1 GCA_944359025.1 uncultured Bacilli bacterium | reverse complement strand
GAAAAAGGAATTAGTAAAGCTGCTAAAAAAGCAGATCGTATTGCTGCTGAAGGTTTAGCTGCTACACTTATAGATGGCAATAATGCAGTTATTGTTGAAGTTAATTCGGAAACTGACTTTGTTGCTAAAAATGAAGAATTTAAAGATTTAGTTGATACCATTTTAAAAGCCATTATTACTAATGATGTTAAAACTAATGAAGAAGTTTTAAAATTAGAAGTAAATGGTGAAACTATCGAAGATATTATCGTTAATAAAACAGCCAAAATTGGTGAAAAGTTATCATTTAGAAGATTTGAAAAATTAACTAAAACTGATAATCAAGTTTTTGGTTCATACCTACATATGGGAGGTAAAATTGCGGTATTAGTGACTTTATCTAATACTACTGAAGAAGTAGCTAAAGATGTTGCTATGCATGCTGCTGCAATGCGTCCTAGTGTTGTAAGAAGAGACGAATTATCTAAAGAAGAAGTAGATAAAGAAAGAGAAATCTTAAAGGAACAAGCTATTAATGAGGGTAAACCTGCTGATATAGCTGCTAAAATGGTTGAAGGTAGATTATTAAAATTCTATCAAGAAGCATGTTTAGAAGAGCAAGCTTTTGTTAAAGATGATAGTATCAATGTTTTAACTTATGTTAAAAATAATGGTGGTACTATTGATAAAATGGTTAGATTTGAAGTAGGCGAAGGAATGGCTAAAAGAGAAGAAAACTTTGCTGAAGAAGTTGCAAAACAAATGGGTGAGTAATCACTCATTTTTATATAATAAAAAACTTAATCAAAAATTTGTTAAATTTTTTAATTTTAAAAGTTTAATATTAGGTAAAAAATTATATATTTTATGATTTTTAACATATAATATATTTGACAAGCAATATTATTTGTGATATATTGTTTGTACCGGAAGCAATTGCTTTGTCAGGTCTATAACTGATGTATGATTTTTAATTTAGTGCTAAGCACCATCTCAGTTAGGAATTAGGGACGCAAGTTCCTTTTTCTTATGGCAAAAATAATTTGACTTCTATAAAACTTGTTGTTGCTGTTATATTAATTCCTTTAGTTAAATATAGTTCATATTTTCTATGTAGGTAATGTGATATTATATCGGCACTTTGAATACCAAAATTATATTTTGAATTATAATTTTCTACTTTTAGTTTAAGTCCATTTTTTAAAATAGGTTTATGAATTGTAGAATAATCATAATTAATAATACCATTTACTAATTCTTCATAAATACTGTCTTTTAAATTATAGTATCCATTGCTTTTAGTTTTGGCGTCATCGATTTTAATATTAAGATATACTGGTTTAGTTATGTCAATTTTTTGATTATTTATAGCATATAATATTATTTCTTTAATTACTCTTTTTTGAGCGTAATCTATATATCTACCACGAGCAGCTTTGTTTTGCATAATTGAATCATAAATTTTTTTATTGTTGATAAATACTCCATAGTTATATTCTTTTTTGATTAGATTAAATAGTCGTCTGCTATCTTTAGAATTTATTTTAGTCGTACCTTTTATTTCGATACAATTTTTATTGCAATTATTTTTATTTTGACTGCAATATTTGCACTTAATACTATTAATAACATTTTTATATTTATTAATATAATTTATATAATCGTTATTTGAAAAAAAGAATAAACCACCGAATATACATGAATTTTCATTAGAATTTAATTTACCTGAATCATCCATTAATATAAATATTTCATTTTTCATTGTTTTACTCCTTTCTATATTGTGATAGCAAGTTTTAAAAAATCATAAATATTGTTTTATCTAAAAAAATATAAATCGATTATATCATTTACTTTAATGTTTGACAATAAATTAGACGTAATAAAAAAAATCAAAGTTTTTTAAACTTTAATTTCTTTTTAAATATAATAATTAATATTAAAATTATTATTAAGGATAATACAATTAAAATATTATCAAATATAAAACTAATAATTGAAAAAGTTAGTCCACCGCTATATATTACGGGAATGGTATCGATAATTTCATTATTTAGTAAAATATCAACAGTTCCAATTTGACCTTTTTTAGTAAAATAATCTAATTTTTCTAAACCATTGTATTTAAGTTGAAAATTATCTTTAGTGATATCCTTATTAAGGTATTTAGAAACTGTTTTGTTAGCATTGATTTGAAAAGTTTGTTCTTTACTGTTTTTGGTTTCTAAAGTTGCGATTGTATCATTAGGAGTGATGATGTCTAGATAATGATAATTAGATGCGTAGTAATCGTAAATCATTAATGCATCCATAACATGAAGGGGTAAATTATCATCATTGGCTTCCGTTGTTATTAATAAGTATTCGACATTATCATAATTAGCTATACTAGATAAACAATATCCCGCTTTAGTAGTATGTCCTGTTTTAGCGCCATAGATATAATTATTAGTTAGATTGTAACGGTTTAAGTAATTTGAAAGGGTACTTTTAAAAGTTAAGGAATTATCACTAGTAGTATAATTATTACTAGTATATATTTGTTTAAATAAAGGGTTTTGTAAAGCATATTTTAAAATGATACTCATTTCTTTAACTGTTGAATAATGGTTATCAGTATCGAGGCCTGAAGTATTGACAAAATGAGTGTTTGTTAGTCCTAATTCTATAGCTTTATCATTCATCAATTTAACAAATTCTTCTTCGTTACCGGATATATAATAAGCCAAAGTTTTTGTCGCATCAGCGCCTGAAGGTAGTAAAACACCATATAATAAATCTAAATAAGTAACTTCTTGACCAACATTAAAACCAGCTACGGAAGCATTAGCTTCAATTAAACCATCGATGGCTTCATAAGGAACAATGACTTTTTCGTTAACATCTTGAATATTTTCAATGGCAACAATAGTTGTCATTATTTTAGTTAAGCTAGCTATATAAGTTCTTTCATCAGCGTTTTTTTCAAAGATAACGGTATCGTCATTCATATTATATAAAATAGCATGTTTTGAATTTATTTCTAAAGCATTAATATTAAAAGGAATAAAAATAATTAAAAATAGTAGATATTTAAAGTACTTCATAAAATCTCCTTACATATAAATTTCATCAATAATTTTAACTTGGGCAAGTTTGTTTAATTTATCTTTTATTTTATAGAAGTTTTCAACAGTAATCTTGGCTTCATAAATTGGTGATTCAAAAAAATCTTTGTTATTAATGATACTTTCATTTAATAAATAATCGATTTCTTTTATTTTAGAATAGTCAAAGGAAATTCTAATTAAAAAACCTTTTTGCAATTCTTTGGCTTTTAAGCCATTTTTAGCAGCATTACTATAAGCTCTAACTAGTCCACCAGCTCCTAATTTAATGCCGCCAAAGTATCTTATAACGACACATAAAACATGATCTAAATTTTCTTTTTTTAATATATTTAAAATAGGTAGCCCAGCTGTACCAGATGGTTCGCCATCATCGCTTGCTTTAATATTGTTATCTATAATATAAGCGTAACAATAATGGGTTGCATATTTATATTCTATTTTGATATTTTTTAAAATGTTATTAATTTCATTTAAATTATGAACTTGGTAATATAAAGTAATAAAGCGAGATTTATTAATAACCAGTTCATTTTTACTGTTGATAACTGTTTTCATAAACTTCACCAAATTAATTATAACTTATTATTTAAAATAAGTCTAGGTTGTGATACAATAAAGGGTATGAAAAAGTTTAAAAAAATATATATCGAAATAACTAATATTTGTAATTTAAATTGTTCGTTTTGTTCAAAAGATAATAAAGAAAAACGCGAAATGACATTAAAAGAATTTGAACATATTTTAAAACAAATCGATAACTATACTGATTACTTATATTTACACGTTAAAGGGGAACCATTATTACATTCTAAATTAAAAGAAATAATTAAATTGTGTCAAAAATATCATAAACAAGTTAATATTACAACTAATGGAACTTTATTAAATCAAAAATTAGATATTATTGAAAATGTTCGACAAGTAAATATTTCTTTACATAGTTTAATCGATAAAACTAAATTAAACGATGTTTTAAAATGTGGCGATTATTTAAGTGATAAAGGCGTGCAAGTAGTTTATCGTTTTTGGACAAATAATAATAATGATTTAATTAAAACTATTTTAGATTATTATAATTATAATAAAGAATTATCTAATAATATGAAATTAAAAGATAATTTATATTTGAATAAATCTATGGAATTTATTTGGCCTAATTTAGATAATGATTTTATCAGTGATAATGGATATTGTAAGGGGTTAATTACACATATTGGTATTTTAGTCGATGGAAGTGTTATTCCTTGTTGTTTAGATAGTAATGGGGTTATAAATTTAGGTAATATTCATGAAGAAAAATTAAGTGCTATTTTAAACAAAGAAAAAACTAAACAAATAATTAATGGTTTTAAAAA
>CALVSM010000063.1 GCA_944359025.1 uncultured Bacilli bacterium | reverse complement strand
GATATCTCTTAACAAAAATCTAAATATAAGAAAATGTAGTTAAAAAATATCTTAACTACATTATACGAGGAAGTGATTAACTCATCCATTTTGTGCCTTCTTTAAAGCATCACAAGCGGCGTTTTGTTCAGCTAATTTTTTACTATGCGCAATACCTTCGCCATAAATAATATTATCTATTTTAACGATTACCTTAAAAGTTTTATTATGAGCAGGTCCTGTTTCACTAACGACAACATACTCTAAAGATCGTTTATCCGTTTGAACTAATTCTTGTAAAATTGATTTATAATCATTATCAAAATTAATTTCTTTGTTTTCAATTAAAGGAATAACATTATCATCGACAAATTTTTTAGCGCTTTCCAATCCACAATCTAAATAAATAGCGCCAATAAAAGCTTCAAATATATCGGCAACGATTGCTTTACGCATTCTTCCTCCGTTTTCTTCCTCGCCATGCCCTAATCTTAAATAATCGTTTAAATGTAATCTAATTGCATATTCAAAATTAGCGTCTTCACAAACATATTTAGCGCGCATTTTGGTCATTAGACCTTCTTCATAAGTAGTATTTTTATATAAATATTCACTGATAATAACTTCTAAAACCGCATCGCCTAAATATTCTAAACGCTCATAACTTTCAATATTATGTTCATTTGCGTATGAACTATGCGTCAAAGCTGTCAAATATAAATTTTCATTATTATAATTTATTTTTAATTTATTTAACAATTCTTGCAATTTAACCACCAATAAGATTATACCATATTTAAAAATAAAATTTACTTTTTATTTGTTTTACGGTATAATTAATTTATGAAATATTTTTTGTTAGGATTTATTAAAGTATATCAAATGATACCCGGACCATGGCATAATAGTTGTCGTCATATTCCCACTTGTTCTAATTATGGAATTGAAGCAATTATTACTTATGGTAGTTTAAAAGGAAGTATTTTAACAGTTAAAAGAATTATTAGATGTAATCCGTTTGGTACTAAAGGATATGATCCTGTACCACCAAAGAAAGAGGTAAAAAAATGAAAAAAATTATATTAGTTTTATTAGGTTGTCTATGTTTAACAGGTTGTTTTAAAAGAGATAATATGGAAGATATAAATATTTATACTACTATTTATCCAATTGAATTTGTAACTAATTATTTATACGGTGATTATGGAGAAATTAACAGTATTTACCCAAATGGCGTCAATATTCAACTAGCTAAATGTGAAGAAGAATGTAACAACTTATTATATACTTTAACCGAAAAACAAATTACCGATATCAGTCAAAATGACTTATTTATCTTTAATTCGCTATTATATGAAGGAGATTATGTTAAACCGATGATTGAAAACAATCACGATTTAAAAATTATTAATGCTGCTGATAATTTAACGGAAAATGAATTTTATGGTTTAGAAGAAATGTGGTTAGATCCTTCTCGATTATTAACTTTAGCAAGAAACATTAAAAATGGTTTTGATGAGTATGTCGATAATTACTATTTAAAGCAAGAAATAGATAACAACTTTGAAGAATTAAAAGAACAATTAGATAAATTAGGTTCTGAATTATCTGATATGACTAAAAATGCTGATAATAGAATTATCGTTACTAATAATGATATGTTTGAGTTTTTAGCGCGTAATAAATTTGGTTTAACGGTTTATTCTCTAGAAGAAGATGAAAATTTAAACCAAAAAACAATCGATGATGTGAGAAATTTAATAAACGATGGAAAAATTAAATATATTTATATTAGACAATACGATGAACCAAACGAAACTATCAATAATTTAATCGAAGGAACCGATGTCGAAATAATTAAATTACATATGTTAACTAATTTAACGGAAAACGAAATAAGTAATAAACAAGATTATTTTACCTTAATGAAAGAAAACATCGAATTGTTAAGAAAAAGTTTATATAACTAAGGAGGAATATTATGTGGATATTTATTATAATTATCGCTTTTATTATTTTAATTTCAATCAAACAAATTGATGAATATGAAAGAGGCGTTAAATTCACGACGGGAAAATTTACTAAAATGATGGAACCAGGTTGGCGACTAGTTATTCCTATTTTTCAATCATTTAAAAAAGTGGATATTCGTACTAAAGCAGTCGATGTTCCCGAACAAGAAGCTATTACAAGAGATAATGTTTCTGTAAAAATTAATGCAGTTATTTACTACAAAGTATTTGATGCTTCTAAAGCCATTTTGGCAGTTGAGAACTTTAGATATGCGGTTAGCCAATTAGCGCAAACAACTATGCGAAATGCGGTTGGTGCCGTATCATTAGATGAATTATTAGGAGAAAGAGAAAAAATATCAACCGAAATTTGTAATCTAATCGATCAAGCTACTGATGCTTGGGGAATTAAAGTTGAAAATGTTGAATTAAAAGATATAGCTTTACCAGAAGAGATGAAACGAGTTTTAGCTAAAGCAGCAGAAGCAGAAAGAGAAAAATTAGCGGTTATTACTAAAGCTTCAGGAGAAGTTGAAGCTTCTAAAAATCTAGCTAAAGCGGCAGAAATAATGGCCACAACACCTGGCGCATTACACTTAAGAACATTGTCTACTTTAAACGATATCAGTTCTGATCAATCAAATACGATTGTCTTTGCTATTCCACTAGAAGTATTAAAAGCTTTTGAAAATTCCGACATAACTAAAGTAATTAAAAAATAGGTTTAATCACCTATTTTTTGTATCCAATTTTTTCCTTCGACTAATCTTGTTACCATCATTGAACTAGACACATCTCCTACTACATTCAAACAAGTTGCTGGTGGATCAATTAACCAACCGATGGTTGCAATAATTGGGAAAGCTTCTAAAGGAAAGCCATATAAAGAAACTATTAGCATTTCTCCTATTAGGCCACCACCTGGAATACCAGACATGACAACTGCTGATAAAACAGCAATTAATATAGCAATTAAATATGTATCAATTCCTACAAATGGCATATTGAAAATTCCAAATAAGAAAGCGATTTTTAATATAGCTCCCATACTAGAGCCTTCCATATGCATAGTAGCGCCAATTGGTAAAGTAACTTCTCTTATATCTTTAGGAACACCTATATCACTAGCAACTTCTAAATTGGTTGGAAGTGAAGCTAAAGATGATTGTGTCGCTAAAGATGTTGCAGTCGCCGGTAAAATAGTTTTATAAAATAAATTTATTCCTTTTTTCTTAGCTGATAAATAACTATAAAGTGTGTAGAAAATAACAAAATAAACAATACACATTACATAATATAAAATCATACTTTTAGCATAACTACCAATTAATTGGGGACCAAATTCACCGATTAAAGATGCAAAATAAGCACATAAACCAATTGGGGCATAGTACATAATAATTCTTACTATTTTCATCATAACTTCCGATATAGCTTCTAAACTTTTAGCTACATTTTTAGCTTTATCCCCAACTAAAGCGATACCTATACCAAAAAGAATAGAAAATATAATTAAAGGTAGCATATGTTCTCGTGATAAAAGTTCCGTAAAATCTGTAACAGTAATAGCTGAAACAATTTGTTCACCAATACTGACACTTGTTTGTTCACCTGCTTCTAACACAATATTCGCATCACCAACAGGATCGATAAATTTAATAATTACTAACATTACAATCGCTGCTATAGCACTAGTTATAATAAATACTAAAAACACATATTTTAAAATTTTACCTAGTCTTTTTAAATTAACCATATTCGCAATACTACTAGAAATAGTAAAGAAAACTAATGGTACAACAATTGTATACATTAAATTTAAGAAAATATTACCAAAAGGTTTTAAAATAACAGCTTCTTCTTTTAAACAAATTCCTAATATGCATCCAATAATAATTGAACATAGTAAGATAATTGGAAAGCGATAATTTTTCCAAAAACTTCTTTTCATTTTAACCTCCCATTAAATTATATTTTTTTGCTACATAAATATTTCTAAAACATATAATATAATTAGGTGATTACTGTGTATATTGGGATAATTGGAAGAAAAAATAATGATAAAATAACTTTTAATAAAGAAATAATTGCTGTTATTGTTAAATATGGGTTTATCCCTTTAGGCATTATTGTCGACTTTGAAAATGATAGTGATAAAGAATTTATAAAAATTAAACCATTAATCGATTTATGTAGCGGTATTATTTTACAAGGAGGATCTGATTATTATGATATCGATATAGTTATAACTAAATATTTATATAAAAATAATATTCCTACTTTAGGAATTTGTTTAGGAATGCAAACAATGGCAATGGCTTTTAATGGTATAATGGGAGAAATTGACAATCATAAAAGTGATAAATTATATGTTCATAATGTCGATATCGATAAAAAATCAAGATTATATGTTATTTTAAAAAAAGATAAAATAAGGGTTAATAGTCGTCATCATTCTTATATTGCAAAGACTGATTTAAAAATAAGTGGCCAAGACAATATTATCGAAGCAATCGAAGACAATAATAAAGATTTCTTTATCGGCGTGCAATGGCATCCAGAAACTTTGATGGATGAAAATAGTATTTTGCTCTTTAATTACTATTTTTCAACTATAAAATAGTAAAAAAATTAAAAAATTTAGCAAAAGTACTTGTCAAAAGTAAAAAAATAAGGTATACTTAAAGAGCATTTTGATTTTGGGCCTGTAGCTCAGTTGGTTAGAGCACACGCTTGATAAGC
>CALVSM010000062.1 GCA_944359025.1 uncultured Bacilli bacterium | reverse complement strand
GCCTTCTTCCTTGAATAGGTAGGAAGTGGACTGCATTTATTAATTTATAATTAACAAATATAAACATATTTTAGAGCAAATTAAGCTCTTTTTATATTTTTTGTCTATTCATTGTCAAAATGATAATAAATAAAGAAATAGAATTAAAAATATGATATAATGTTACAAGTGGTGATAGTATGAAAAAAATAAATTTTAATAAAATTTTATTTGCTATAATGATATTATTAGTTATTTTATTTACAGTTTTTTTAATAAGTTCTAATATATTACCATTAAAATATTTATTATTAATTATAGTAGTATTAATATTATGGTTAACAGGGTTGTTTTTCTTACTTATTTTTAAAACTAAAAGAAAAAAGAATAAAAAAAGAAAAATAACTGGTTATATATTAAGTGGTTTATTAGTTATTATTATGATTGTTGCTTTTTATTATATTAATATAACTTTAGGTTTTTTCAAAGGTTTTAGTGACAATCGATATAAAGAAGAAAATTATTTAGTTTTAGTATTACAAGATAGTAGTTTTCAAGAATTAAATGATTTATCTAATATTGGTTATACATCTAATGAATTATCCAATATTAATGAAGCATTAAATAAGTTAAATGAAGAAATAACAATTGAAAATAAGCAATATGATAATACTGTTAATATGTTTGATGATTTAATTAATCAAAATATTGATTCAGTATTAATTGAGGAATCTTCAATGAGTATTATTTATGAACAAAATAAAGATTATGAAGGTAAATTCAGAACTTTATATACGATAAATATTAAAACAGAAATTGAAATTGCTAAAGAAGCTGATGTAACTAATCAACCATTTGTTGTTTATATAAGTGGTATTGATTCATATGGTAGCATTGCTACTGTGTCACGAAGTGATGTTAATATGGTGGGGGTAATTAACCCTAAAACAAAACAAGTTTTATTATTATCGATTCCTAGAGATTATTATGTTCAATTAAGAGGAACTACAGGTTATAAAGATAAATTAACGCATGCTGGTTTGTATGGAATTGAAACTTCGATTGGAACACTAGAAGATTTATTAGAAACTGATATAAATTATTATGCAAGGGTTAATTTTTCATCATTAGAAAAAATAGTCGATGCTTTAGGTGGGGTCGATGTATATTCTAAATATAGTTTTACTTCTTCTAAAGCGACGGGGGGTACTTATTATTTTGCTGAAGGATATAATCATATGAATGGTAAGCAAGCTTTAGCTTTCTCAAGAGAAAGAAAAAGATTACCTGGTGGGGATAGAGCTAGAGGTATTAATCAACAAGCAGTTATCGATGGAATTATTAGAAAAGCTACTAGTCCAGCTATTATAACGGGATATAGTAAAATATTAAATTCTTTAAAAGATTCTTTTCAAACTAATATGTCAGATACTGATATGCAAAAATTAATTAAAATGCAATTAAACGATATGGCATCTTGGAATATAACTAGTTATAGTTTAGATGGTACGGATGGTAATGATTATACTTATTCTTATCCAACACAAAAACTATATGTTATGTTACCAATCGAGGAAACGGTTTTAGAAGCACAAAGTCTAATCGATAAGGTTATTGCTGGTGAAATGTTAGAAAGTAGTTATGATAAAGAAGCTAGCGATATAAAAGATCCTGTTTATGTTGAACCAAAACCGGAACCAAAGCCGGAACCGGAAGAACCACAAATAACAGGAACAATGCCAACTATCAGTTTTGATACTGATACTATTACAATTGTTAAAGGACAAAGTTATGATTTATTAACTGGTGTTACAGTAAGTGATTTAGAAGATGAATTACTTAATTTAAAACCGACGGTTACTATCGATATAACAGAAACTTCTGTTTTAGAAATAGGTAATTATACTATTACTTATACGGTTACTGATAGTGATGGTAATAAGGTAACAGCTACAAGAAATTTAATTGTTTTATTAGATGAAATTGTTGAACCAGAAGAACCTGATATTGAAGAACCGGAAGAACCTATTCAACCGGAGGAACCTGATGTTGAAGAGCCGGATATCGATGATTCTACTGATTCAGAAAAACCTGATGATGATATAGAAACTGAACCTACTGAACAAGTAGGTTTTAATATTAATTAATCTAAAATTATTGAAAAAATATAGTAAAAATGATAAGATTATAATGGTGATAATAAATGAAGATATTATGTTTAGGACATGCAACATATGATGTTACTTTACCTTTGGATGAGTATCCAATAGAAAATACAAAAAATAGAATTCAAGAAAGAGTTGAATGTGGAGGCGGTCCCGCTAGTACAGCTGCTTATTTACTAGGCAGTTGGGGAGCGGATGTTTATTTTGCGGGAATAGTCGGTAATGATTATTATGGTCATAAAATTAAAGAAGAATTTAAAAAGGTCAATGTCAATACAGATTATTTAGAATTAAGAGATGGTCACGATACAACTTCTAGTATTGTTATAGCTAATAAATCTAACGGTTCGCGTACTACTTTTGCTTATAAACCTAAAAAGGTTGCTATGCAACCATTTAAATTAAATTTTAAGCCTGATGTTATTTTAATTGATGGTCAAGAATATGAAAGAAGTTTGGAGGTATTACAAAAATATCCCGATGCTTTAGCAATTATCGATGCCGGTAGAGCTAGACCTGAAGTAATTCATTTATGTAAATTAGTTAATTGGGTAGCTTGTTCTAAAGACTTTGCTGAAGAAGTAACCGGTATCGATGTTGATTATAACGATATGACAACCGTTGAAAAAATATATAAAAAATTAAAAGAGATGTTTAGTGGGGAAGTAGTTATTACCTTGGAAGATAAAGGATGTTATTACAAAGGGGAAATAATTAAATCGGTCAGTTTGAAAGCGGTTGATTCAACGGGTGCTGGCGATATTTTCCACGGAGCCTTAACTTATTATTTAGCAAGAGGATACGATGCTTATAATGCTTTAAGATTAGCTAATTATGCTGGAGCTATATCAGTAAGTCGCATCGGTACTAGAAATTCAATTCCTACTATTGAAGAGATGGAAGCAGTTTATAATGAATTTAAATGATTTATTATTTATCGATAATCTGCCAACTTTAGATCTCCATGGTTTTGATCGGGATACCGCGCGGGTAACGATTAACGATTTTATCAACGATAATAAAAAACTAAAAAATAATTTTATCGTCATTATTCATGGAATTGGTAGTGGGGTTTTAAAAAATGTTACTCAAGATACATTAAAAAAAAATAAATATATTATAGAATATAAAATATATCCTTTTAATATCGGTTGCACAGTAGCTCGTATCGATTTGACAAAATAAAAAAAACTGCTATAATAATTGCCAACAATTGAAAAAAAGCAAAAAGTTGACAAATATATGTTTTTGTGGTAGTATATAAACCAATTAAAAAAGAGGGGGAATTTATATGTACGAAGAAAGAAGAAATTCATTTAGTTTTAAAGACATAATTTTACAATTATTATTAGTTATTTTATTCGTTTTTATCATGATTTGGTTATTTCCAACTAAAAATTATTTAAAGGAAAACTTTGTTGGTAAAGATGAATTAAGTAGCGAAATTGCTATGCAATTAGAAGGTTTATACGGAAGATTATTTACCGATAATATCGAAAGTATGCGTGATGCTGCTGAAGGTTATTTTACTAATGAAAGATTACCAAAAAATATTGGTGATTCTATTACTTTAACATTAGATGAGATGTTAGAGAACAAATTAGTTTTAGCTTTCAAAGATAGTAATAATAAGACATGTAATGTCAATAATTCTTATGTTCAAGTAACTAAAATGAACGATGAATATCAAATGAAAGTTCAATTATCATGTTCTGATTATGAAGATTATATCATCGTTTATATGGGTTGTTATGATTATTGTGATTCTGATGTTTGTGTTAAAGAAGAAACTACTACTAAACCAACTACTAAGCCAAGTAAACCTAGTGAACCAAGCACACCAAGTACACCAGTTTCTAACAAAAAATATGAATATGAATATCGTTTAGTTACCCAAAATACATATTCTGATTGGGGACCTTGGTCAAAATGGTCAACTAATAAAGTAACTTCGGATATTTTAAGACAAGTAGAAATTGATAAACGTAATGAATTAGTTCGTTATGAAACTGAAACTTATTATGTATATGAAAATCATACCGAATATAAAACGGAAACTGTTCAAGTTCAAGTTGGTACTAAAGATGTGGTAACTGGTACTAAAACTGATACTAAACCAGCGATAAGTACAGGTGGATCTACTACAAAACAATATACCAACCCAATTAAAAATACTACTTCTGGTGGTTATGGTTCATGGGTATATCGTGGTACTGTTTCATCAAGTTATGCATTATCTTCAAGTGATACAACTCGTTATGAATATCAAAGTCATAAAACAACTGTCGATTGTACTAATGTATGTAAGAATGTAACTACATATGTTTATAAAAAATACACAAGAACTTATAATTCTGGTTCTACTACTTATTCTTGTCCTACTGGATATATTAAAGAAGGTAGCGGTGCAAGTACTAAATGTTATAAAAATGTCACAACAACTTCTAAATTATCATGTGCAAGCTATGGTAGTGGCTATACATTAAGTGGTACTAACTGTATTAAAACAACTAATGTAACAACTAAAGTTCCAGTTTATAAAGATGAAACTATAACAGTTCCTGAAACTGTTACTGAAAGAGTAGCAAAAACTAGAAAAGTACCTATTTATGAAAATATTACATATTATCGTTATCGTGTTCGGGAACAATTAACCGAAGCTGGCGTTAAATATAAATGGAGTACAAGTAAAGCCGATAAATCATTATTAGCTTTAGGATATGAGTTGACAGGTAATAAAAGAGAAGTGTAAAATGAGACTGCTGAAAAAGTATACAAAGATTACTGTAAATTATATCAGTAGTCTTTTTGTTTTGGTATAATATATATAAG
>CALVSM010000061.1 GCA_944359025.1 uncultured Bacilli bacterium | reverse complement strand
TTTGTTAAAGAGTTATTAGAAAAATATTTATAACTCTTTTATTTTTATTATTTTTATTATATAATTATAAAGGTGAATGATATGGATAAAGTATATCAAGATTTATTAGAAAGATTAAATATAAAATATGGTGATTGTATTATTGTTGGGGTATCAGGTGGACCTGATTCAATGGCCTTACTACATATCTTAATAAGACTTAAAAAAGCTTTAGATTTACAAATAATCGTCGCTCATGTTAATCATAATACTGGAAGAAAAGGACAATTTGAAGAACAAAAATTTGTTGAAGAATATGCGAAAAAGAACAGTTTAGTATTTGAAACTATGACAATTAAAGAATATGGTGACGATAATTTCCACAATGAAGCTAGAAGTATTAGATATAATTACTTTAATAGTTTAGTAAAGAAATATCACGCTAAATATGTCTTTACGGCCCATCATGCAGATGATTTAATCGAAACTATTTTAATGCGTATTGTAAGAGGTTCGACTTTAAAAGGTTATAGTGGTTTTTCTAAAACTGTTAAAATGAGTAATTATTATATTATAAGACCTTTAATTCAAGTGACTAAAGATGAAATATATAATTATTTAAATAAAAATAAAATAAAATATATGCAAGATTCTTCTAATACTAAAGATGTGTATACGAGAAATAGATTTAGAAAATATATTGTTCCAGAGTTTAAAAAAGAAGACAAAATGGTTCATGAAAAATTTTATAAATTTAGTAAAACTTTATTAGAATATAATGATTATATTGAACGGCAAGTTGATAAAATTTATAAAAAAATAGTTCCTGATAATGTTTTAAACATCGAAGAATTTTTAAAAGAAGATGAATTAATTCAAAAAGAAATAATTTATAA
The DNA here is from genome assembly GCA_944359025.1 of uncultured Bacilli bacterium. GTDB lineage: Bacteria > Bacillota_I > Bacilli_A > RF39 > UBA660 > Faecisoma. The sequence goes on along the minus strand of CALVSM010000061.1, from coordinate 4,233 downwards.
AATGCTAGAAAAAAATTATCAAGATGATTTAATGTTAATAACTGATAAACACTATGAATTAATATATAATTTAATTAAATCAAGAAAAGCTAACGCTACTATTCATTTACCAAATAATATTGGCGCTATTAAATCATATAATAATTTAGAGTTATCAAAAATCGATATAAAAGACAATATATACGAAATTCAAATTGAAGAATATCTAAATTTACCAAATGGTAAAAATATCGAAATAATAAAAGAAAGTAAAACCGATGGTAACGACATATGTCGTTTAGATTTAAAAGAAGTAAAACAACCATTATATGTAAGAAACAAACACGATGGCGATAAAATGACAATTAAAGGAATGTTAGGAAGAAAAAAAATATCCGATATTTTTATCGATGATAAAATAGCTACTAAAGATCGAATACTATGGCCTGTTGTTTGTGATGCTGATGATAATATAGTTTGGTTACCAGGATTAAAAAAATCAAAATTTTGTAAAGAAAAAAATGAAAATTGTGATATAATACTTAAGTACTATTAAAAAAAGGAGGACTTATGAGTAAAAAAGATGTGAAAAAAGGAATAATTCCTTATTTAATCTTATTTTTAGTTATGCTTGGTTTATTATATTTCTTTAATATGTCAAGACATGAAATTCATCAATTTACTTACGATGAATTTATAACTAATATGGAAGATAAAAAAATCGAAGAAATAACTATTGTTCCAAGAAGTGGAGCAGGTGTTTATGAGATTGAAGGTAAATTAGAAGGGTATAGTGAATATGAAACATTTTATTTAAAAGTACCATTATCTAATGAAGTTATCGCTAGAATTTTAGAAGCTGAAGAAACCAATGATTTTAAAATAACTACGGTATCTGATCCTGATTCTAATACTTTTATCTTGTTTATTTTAAATATTTTACCGATGTTGATTATTTTAGGAGTTGGCTTTTACTTTGTTACTAAACAAATGGGTTCTGCTAATAAATCAATGGATTTCGGAAGAAGTAAAGCAAGACTTAGTGAACAAAACAATAAAGTGACTTTTAAAGATGTAGCCGGACTAGATGAAGAAAAAGAAGAAGTTGCTGAACTAATCGATTTCTTGAAAAATCCGAAAAAATTCCAAAGATTAGGCGCAAGAATACCTAAAGGAGTACTATTAGTTGGTCCTCCTGGAACCGGTAAAACTTTATTAGCTAGAGCGGTTGCTGGCGAAGCTAATGTCCCGTTTTATTATATCAGTGGTTCAGAATTTGTCGAATTATTTGTCGGTGTGGGAGCTTCAAGAGTAAGAGATATGTTCAAACAAGCTAAACATAACGCGCCATGTTTGATATTTATCGATGAAATTGATGCTGTTGGTCGTCAAAGAGGAGCTGGTCTTGGTGGTGGCCACGATGAAAGAGAACAAACTTTAAACCAATTATTAACCGAAATGGATGGTTTTGGCGCTAATGAAGGTATCATCATTATTGCTGCTACTAACCGTCCAGATGTTTTAGACCCCGCACTACTTAGACCGGGTAGATTTGATCGTCAAGTTCAAGTTAATTTACCAGATGCCAAAGGTAGAGAAGAAATTTTAGGAGTTCATGCTCGTGGCAAAACATTTGCTAAAAGTGTTTCCTTAAAAAATATTGCCGAAAGAACCGTTGGTTTTAGTGGCGCTGATTTAGAAAATTTACTTAATGAAGCTGCTTTATTAGCCGTTAGAAGAAATAAAGAAAATATTACGATGGCTGAAATTGATGAAGCCCATGATCGAGTTTTAATGGGACCAGCTAAAAAATCTAAAAAATATACGGAAAATGATAAAAAATTAGTGGCTTATCATGAAGCTGGTCATGCGGTTTTAGGTATTAAATTAGATGGCGCTAACGATGTTCAAAAAATAACGATTATTCCCCGTGGTTATGCCGGTGGTTATACGATGATGTTACCTAAAGAAGAAAGATTTACCGCAACTAAACAAGAATTATTAGAACGTATTACTGGTTTATTAGGTGGTCGTGTGGCTGAAGAATTAGTCTTTAATGAAGTGACAACTGGAGCTCATAATGACTTTGAACAAGCAACTAAAATAGTTAGAGCGATGGTTACGGAATATGGTATGAGTTCATTAGGTCCACTACAACTAGAACAAAATGAAGGTAGTGTCTTTTTAGGAAGAGATTATAATAAATCACGTAATTTCTCTAGTCAAGTTGCTTATGAAATCGATCAAGAAATGCGTAAAATAATCGATGAATGCTATAAAAATGCGGAAAAGATTATTAAAGAAAATCGTGATTTATTAGATTTAATTGCTAATACTTTAATTACTAAAGAAACATTAACTAAAGAAGAAATTGATTATTTAGTTCTTCATAAATGCCTACCTAATGAAGAAGAAGAAGTCGAAAAAACTTTTGATGAATTAAAACAACAAGCTAAAGAACTAAAAATCAAAGGTTATACTAAAATGACTAAAGAAGAATTAAAAGATGCTATTGATAAAACCAAGGAGTAAAATCTTTGGTTTTTTAATATTTTATAAGTAACCGAATAAAATATCGACAAATAACCGATTGGTTGTTTAAAAACTAGCATATTATAGGAAAAATCTAGATTTCGTGTAAAAAATATTGAATAAAAATCTAGATTTGGTGTATAATATTGATAGGAGGAATTATAATGCAAAGAAAAATATATAACCAATTATTAGAATGGAAAGAAAACAGCAATGGGCATACTGCCTTATTAATTGATGGTGCAAGAAGAGTTGGAAAAAGTTATATTGTTGAACAATTTGCTAAAAACAATTATAAAAGTTATATTTTATTAGATTTTAATCGTGTCCCAGAAGATATAAAAAAATTATTTGATTTATATTTAGATGATTTAGATAACTTATTTTTGTATTTAGCTAATTATTATAACGTGAATTTATATTCAAGAGATAGTTTGATTATTTTTGATGAAGTTCAACTTTATCCGCGTGCGAGATCGGCTATTAAATATTTAGTTGCCGATGGTCGTTATGATTATATCGAAACTGGTTCTTTAGTATCAATTAAAGAAAATGTGAAAGATATTTTAATACCTTCTGAAGAACAGCATATTACAATGCATCCAATGGATTTTGAAGAGTTTATGTGGGCTTTAAATAATCATAATTTAATGGAATTAATTAAAAAATGTTTTAAAGAAAAAAAACCATTAGGTAATTCATTGCATCGTAAAGCTATGGATTATTTTCGTCAATACTTAGTAGTTGGAGGAATGCCACAGGTGGTGTCTGAATATGTCAAAGATAAAAATTTTAACAATATTGATCAAATTAAAAGAAATATTTTAAACCTATATCGTGATGATATAAGGAAATATGCTAAAAACTATAGTTTAAAAGTAGAGAGTATTTTTGATTCAATACCACGAGAATTGCAAAAACACGAAAAAAAGTTTAAAATAACCTCATTAGATAAGGATGCTAGGTTTCGTGAATATGAAGATGCAATGTTTTGGCTATCAGATGCTATGATAATAAACCAATGTTTTAATGCAACTGAACCTAGTGTTGGCTTGAAATTAAAATCAACAAATACATCTTTAAAATGCTATATGGCAGACACAGGTCTATTAATATCGCATTCATTTGATGAACATGGAATTGTTAATGAGGAAATATATAAAAAAATATTATTTGATAAATTAGAGTTTAACAGTGGGATGATTATTGAAAATATTGTTGCCCAAATGTTAGTTGCTAGTGGTCATAAATTATATTTTTATTCTAGAAATTCTAAAAATAGGGATGAGCGAATGAAAATTGATTTTTTAATTACTAAACAGAATATAACTAATCGTCATAATATTTGTCCAATTGAAGTTAAATCAGGTAGTAATTATACTTTGAATTCATTAAATAAATTTATAAAAAAGTATTCTAATGAAATTGGTACTTCTTATATTATCCATACTAAAGATTATAAAGAAGTTGATGGAATTATTTATCTTCCGCTATATATGACACCATTGCTTTAATTTAAAGATAAATAACCATTTTGAAAGCAATTTGTAATTATGTTTATAAATAAAAGATAGTATTTATATCGTTTTAATTAATGGTTTGAAAAACTAGTTTTATTCTTATTATCGAATAGAGTTAATTTCAAAAATTTTAGCTTACTACTATCTAATTAGACTAAAATGTGATAAAATAGTATTTGTAGAAAAATGGTGATGTTATGGG
>CALVSM010000060.1 GCA_944359025.1 uncultured Bacilli bacterium | reverse complement strand
TTTCAAAATTACGCTTTAATTGATAATGAAACAGTCGAACAAAATTTATTGTTAACTTTAGCTTATGAAAAAATAAGTAAAAAAGAAAAATTAAATAAAATAAATACAGTTTTAACTAAAGTTGGCCTAGATAATTTTAACGACAAAAAGATTTATACTTTAAGTGGGGGAGAACAACAAAGAATTGCTTTAGCTAGAACGATTATTAAAAAAGGAAATATCATTTTAGCTGATGAACCAACTGGTAATTTAGATGAAGAAAATAAAAATCAAGTTTTAAACATATTAAAAGAACTAAAAAAATTAGGAAAAACTATTATCATCGTTACACATGATTTAAGTATTGCTAATGAATGTGATGAAATAATTAAATTATAATAAAACTATTTTTATTAATTTAGGTTTATGGTATAATTAGTATAGTTTAGTAAGGATGATGTTATGAAAAAAATAATTATTTTAATTGCTTGTCTTATCGTTATTATCGTTTTAATAGCTATAGGAGTAAATATTTCTAAAAATAAACAAGCCGAAGAAAAACTTAGTACAGCTAAAGAACTATATCTTGTATATTTAACTAGTTCTGGTTTTTTCAAAGATAAAAATGTTTTTCAATTATATAATGAAAATGGCGAATTAGTTAAAGAAACTAAATTAGCTGGCAATCAACTTAATGCAGCTTATGTTAATAAAGACACTATTTATTTTGGTGGCTTTGGTGGTTTATATGAATATAATAAAGATACTTTAAATATCGAAAAATCAGCTGATGATAATATTAGTATTATTAAATTTTATGACAATGAAATTTATTATTATGTTCAAAATGAAGAAAAAATATGTCATGGCGATGAATGTATTAATATCGATATGTATGTCGGTGATTTTGTATTAAAAGATGATTATTTATATGTTTTAGGTAATAAATTAAAAATTTATCAAAATAACGAATTAGTTGAAGAATACGATTATGACGGTGAAAGTCTAATAATAAAAATGTTTAATTTAAACGATAGTTTATTAATAATTAACGAATTTAATATTTTAAAAATAAATGGTAAAGAAGTTAAAAAATTAAAAAACATTAAAACAGACGAAATATATTTATATTATGAAGATGAAAACCAAGATAATTATATTTTTGATATCGACGATCAAATTTTAATGTATGTCGATTTAAAAGATGATAATACTTATAATATAATTGAAAAAGTTGATATCACTAGAATTTATCAAGATAGCTATGATTTTACTACCAATCAAGATACTTATTTTATTATAAATGGTTATAATAAATTAATTTTAACAGATACCGCAGGAAAAACATTAAAAGAAATTAATTTAGATGTTAATTCCCGTGATGCTATATATGGCGCTTATCGTTTAAAATAATTTGTCGAAAAATACTAGTTAATAGTATTTTTTTTCTTCATATAATTTTATAGGTGAGGAAGATGGATAATGTCAAAATGGGTTTTATTTTAACTATATTAGCCGGACTATCGACAATGGTGGGAACGATATTCATATTTAAGAAAAAAAACGATCGAATAATTATTAGCTCTTTAAGTTTTGCAGCAGGGGTAATGAGTACTTTATCAGTTATCGACCTAATTCCCGAATCTTATAGTTTATTAATTAATATTTTTCCAATATTCCCAGCAATAATATATGTTTTGATATTTGTTGTAAGTGGTATTTTATTTTCGATTTTAATCGACAAATATATTCCCAATAACAGTTCCAATATAAATTTATATCGAGTAGGGGTTTTTTCGATGTTAGCGATTATTATCCATAACATTCCCGAAGGTATAGCTACTTTTATGGCGACAAATAGCGATATAATGTTAGGCTTATCTTTAGCGATTGCTATTGCAATTCATAACATTCCTGAAGGTATAAGCATTTCGATTCCTATTTACTATGCTACTGGTAGTAAATTTAAAGCTTTATTATACACATTTATATCGGGAATATCCGAACCATTTGGAGCATTATTAACTTATCTATTTTTAAGCAATTTTATAAATGAACGAATTATGGGCTTTTTATTTGGAATCATCGCTGGAATAATGCTATATATTGCTTTATATGAACTATTGCCAACCGCTAAAAAATATAAAAATACCAAATTAATTTATTGTTTTTTTAGTTTGGGTGTCTTATTAATGCTTATAAATCATTATGTTTTTTAAAAGAAAAAACTCTATTTAAAGAGTTATTTCTTGGGTACTTATTCAAAATCATAGTTTGAAGAAGCATTAGCATTAGCGTTGCTTTGTTTGTTCATATTTGAACTATTCATGTTAGTTTTATTGCTTTTACATGATTTGTTTGTATTACAACTTTTATTTGCATTAGCTTTCTTTTTCATTTTCATCACCCATTAGTATTATTGACATTATTACTAGTTTTATGCAATAAATTTATTGTTAAAGAATAAAAATTTTGCTATAATATGTTTAAGGTGTTAATATGGAAGAAAAATTAAAGATTAAAATAGATATAATTAAATCTTTCTACTCATTAAAAAATCAAAAAATAGTCGATAAAAAAATTGCTAAATTTTTAAATGATAAGAGTAGGGGAGAAGAATTTGAAAATTTATTACTTTATTTAGAGGAGCCTAATATCGATTTTTATAATCTATATCAAAACGGCGCTAAAAAATTAGCTTATCAAGGACTTATTATCGAAGAAAAAGAAGAAGAATATCATTATTATGGTCATGTATTAAACAAAGCTAGTAACGAGGTTATAGAAGAATTAATCAATCAATTAATGGCAGGTAATTCTATCGATAATTTTTTAAACGATTATAATGATAATAAAAAACCACTTCATTTAATTGTAAAATTATTGTTATTTACAATGAATAATTATTATCAAAATTACGATTTATTAATATCTAGTAATCAAGGTATTATCGATTATAAAATAAATTTGTTAACGAAAAATCGCTCTTTATATCAATCAGTTCCTGTCAATGATTTTATTTATGGTATATTTATCGATGGTTTACATACTGAAAAACAATTCGATAAATATTTAACTAAAGGTTCTTATCAATTATTATGTGAACAATTTGATAAATTATTCGATAATACTAATGATATTATCGATAATAATTTAATTAAAATACAGCTAATAAATATTGGTAATATGTTCAATAATAAATTATTTTATTTTAGTTATTATGGTATTATTGATTTAAAAACTAAAGATATACTAATCAAACAATTTAATCAAATATTTAATCAAGTTCTACAAGCTTTTTCGATAACTTTTTATGAAGAAGATTATCCTAAAATAGAAGAAGCTATGAATAGTTCACTAGAAAGATTAAATGTCGTTAAAAATGTTTAAGTTAACATAATATACATTATCGGAAGTTGAGTATTATATTAAAATAACCTTATTTTTAAACAAATAAGGTTTTATAATGCAATAATAAATAATTCTAAACCTAATGTTTTATCCACTTTACCAGTTTTAATATTGATATCTAAATCAGCTAATTGTTTTAAATAATTAAGTAAAATATTAGAATCATATTTTTTGGCATTTTGACTAGCTAATTTAACGCGATATGGATGAATTTTTAATATACTAGCAATATTATTCTCCGTATAACCATTTAAATATAATTGTTTAACTTGATACATTATTCTAATTTGATTTGCTAAAGATATAATAATCGCAATCGGTTCTTCATTTAATTTAATACGATCCTGATAAAGATTAAAAGCTTCAGCTTTATTTTTATTAATAATCGCATCAATTAATTTAAAATTATTAACCTCTAATGATTTGGTAGTTAAATTAGTTATATCATCAAAAGTAATAGTTTTATCTTCATTTTTATATATTTTTATCTTTTCGATTTCACTAGCAAGTAGGGAACTATCATCCCCTACTCGACTTATCAAATACTTGACATTATCATTACTAATCGAGTAATCATCAAATAAATTTTTAACTAATGATATATTATCGATACTATTAAAGTCTTTAACTAGACCGTTTTTTTTAATTAATTTCGTAATTTTTTTTCTTTCATCTAATTTTTCACTATTGACATTAAATATTAAAATCGTATTATCGTTAACATTATTTAAATATTTTTCTAATTCTAAAGTATCTTGTTCTAAATACTTTTTATTATTACCAGTAAATATATAAGCATTATTAACAATAATTATCTTTTTATCATTAAATAGCGACATACTACTAGCATCATTAATAATATCCGTTAATAAACTATTAGTTAAATCATATTTATTAATATTAAATTCGTCTATTTTATTATCACTAATTATTTTATCAATGGTTTTATTTATAAGATAATCAACTGTGCCATATAAAAGATAAACCATACTACTCACCTACTTCATTATACTATATTTTTTATGAAAATAAAAGATAAAAAAATACCGCTTTATTTCGGTATTTTAACTAATTTTTTGATTTACCAAATAATCTTAACAAATCTAAAAATAAATTAATAAAATCTAAATATAATTCTAAAGCAGAAATAACAGCTAAATTTTCTTCAGGCAAAATATTGATTGACCTTTTTATTTTTTGCATATCATAAGCAGTATAAGCTAAGAAAATAATAATACTAATTATAGTTATTATCAAATCAAAGGTACTATTACCTAAAAACATATTGATAATACTACATATAATAACTCCAAGTAAACCCATCAATAAAAAGGTACTTATTTTACTTAAATCTAATTTAGTAAAATGACCAAATATAGCAAAAATACCAAATAATAAAGCAGTTATTCCAAAAACATAAATAATTGATGTTAATTCATAGATAACAAATATCGTTGAAAAGGTTAGTCCAGTTACAAAAGAATAAATCAAAAAACATATTTTAGCGGTTGTATCACTCATTTTATGAATTCTCGCTGATAAGAAAATAACTAAACCTATTTCCAATATTGCATAAATAATAAAAGGTATTTCTAAAACAAATAATAGCATATTAACATTATTGGCAATAATATAGCCAGTTAAAAAAGTGACTAATAATCCAAAAAACATCCAGCCAAACACTTTAGAATAAATTTTATTTAACTCCATAAACATTTCCCT
>CALVSM010000059.1 GCA_944359025.1 uncultured Bacilli bacterium | reverse complement strand
CTTTATACAATTATATCATAATTGCAAATAAAAACTCTATCATTTAAAATAGAGTCTTATTATAACTATTTTTTTAATTGTAAACCATCTTTAAAAGCATTACCAACTCTTTCAGACACTTTATAATAACCGTGAGTATATGGATCAAAAGCAATAGCATTTACTAAAGAAACATCGACATTATCACCATTCATAACACTTTCCAAAGCACTAACATTAACAATTTTACCGATTACACCACAACCATATTGTTCGTCTTGATATTCGACAAATTCACATTCCATACAAATTGGAAATTCATTGATAATTGGTGCATCAACTATTTCTGATTTTGTAGCAGTCAAGTTACTATTTTCAAATTTGTTTTTTGTGTTATTGCCTGATACAATTCCAAAATAGTCAGCTTCAACCACATGTTTAGCATCAGCAATACTTACTGTAAAAGCTTTTCTACTCTTAATATTTTTAACAGTTTTATGCGTTTCAGTCAAATTTAAAACAATATAGTTTCGATATAACATCATTCCCCATGCTGCATTCATAACATCGATAGTATCATCTTCATTATATGTAGCTATCATTAATACTGGCATAGGAAAAATAGCTTCAGTAGTTTTTATATTCTTTCGCATTTTATCCTCCTTAATCAATGTTAATTAATTCATATTCTTTATTACCAGCACCATTTTTTAAAGCAACATCGATAATATTAGCTCCTAATCTTTCTTCAATTCTCGCTATTAATTTATCTTTACCAGGATCAGTACTGCTATAAACAAGATCAAGACAAGCTTGGTCAATCGCAACTGGATCAGTTGAAGCTAAAATACCGATATTTTTCATACAAGGTGCTGAAGCATTACCATCACAATCACAATCGATAGAAATATTTACCATAGCATTAATATAAACAATATTACCATTAAAATACTTATGAACACTACTTGCAGCATCGCCCATTGAAGTTACAAACTGTAATTGATCTGTTTTAAACATATCTTGGTTAGGATCACCTGCTCCATGGATATAAGCTTTGCCATATGAAGAAGCGCAACCAATAGATAATTGTTTTAAAGCTCCTCCAAATCCTCCCATCGCATGACCTTTAAAATGCGATAATACTAACATTGAATCATAATTAGCTAAATTTTTACCTACATAATTCTTTTTAATTTGCAGACCATTAGGAATATCTAATTCCATATCAGGACCTTCAGCATCCATAATATCAACATTAAAGTATTTTGTCCATTCATGCTCATCCATTAACTTTCTATGTTTTTCTGTTGTGTTTCTTGCTCCAGGATAAGCTGTATTGCATTCAACAACAGTACCATTTACTCTTTCAACTAAATTCTTAACAAATTCTGGTCGTAAATAGTTTTTATTTCCTTGTTCTCCAGAGTGTAATTTAACTGCTACTTTACCAGGTAAATTTACACCTAAAACCTCATACATTTTTACTAAACTATCATTTGATACTTCACTTGTAAAATAAACTTTTGATTTTTCCATTTTTATCTCTCCTTTTCCTTATTAGTTATATCACTAATCTAAACTATTTATCCAAGATTCGATAGCATTCTTAGATGCACCTGATAAAAATTGCTCACCATCAATCCAATTTATATTTTGGTTATAGTTCCTTAAAGTATTCATACTTGTACTTATTCCTGAGCCACCAGATGTACAAAATGGTATTACTGTTTTCCCACTCAAATCATAAGTATCTAAAAATGTTAAGATAATTTTAGGAACATCTCCCCACCAAATTGGAAAACCTAAATAAATAGTGTCATAAGAATCAACATCAATCTCATTAGCAATTTCTGGTCTTGCACTATCATCATTTTGTTCTTGATTAGCGCGACAATCATCATCACTATAATTTAAATCAGCGTTTGTATATTCATCAGCTGGAATAATCTCAATAATATCACTACCTGTTATCTCTTGAATATAACCTGCTACCCTTTCGGTATTACCGGTTGCTGAAAAATAAATAACAACACTTTCCCCAGTTGCAGAATCACCGCCACTAGATGGTACATTAATATCTTGTCCATCATCTTGATTACTATTTTGTTCATTATTATTTTGATTATTATTTGACTCATTAGTTTGATTATTTTCACTATTATTAGTTAAAACAAAATATAAACCTAAAACTATAAGAACTACTAAAATTATTGAAAAAATTACTATTATTTTTTTATTCATTAAAATCATTCCTTTCTAATACCAATCATGTTTCTCATTACGATCTAATGGCATTATAACAAGTATCACCGGTTAAACTATAAGTACCAATGCCATTTTTAGTTTCAAAATTAAAGTTACTATTATTAAAGTCATTTAAATTAACTTGATTATTATCAAAATCTTGATTCATAATTTCACCATCTTTCCTATTAAATATTACAAATAGAAAAAATCCTACCAAGCAAATGATTATTATAGTTATAATTACATAAATTAATTTTATCTTCATTAATTCATCCTTTCTTGACAAGTTTTTTTTCGTATGTTATTATTATTTTAATACCTAAAGCTAACTTTATGTCAAGATATATTTTAAAAAAATTAAAAAGGAGTTTATATGTATACAATTGGAGAAATCTCAAAAATGTTTAATTTACCAATACCAACACTAAGATATTATGATAAAGAAGGTCTTTTATTAGAATTAGAAAGAGATAAATCAGGTATTAGAAAGTTTAACAATCAAAATATTGAAACCTTAAGACTAATTGAATGTTTAAAAAAATCAGGAATGCAGATAAAAGATATCAAAGAATTTATTGGTTGGTGTTCTTTAGGCGATAAGACTATTTCTAAAAGAAAGGAAATGTTTTTAAAACAAAAAGAAAATATTGAAAATCAAATTAAAGAACTAGAAAAAGCCTTAGCTATGATTGAATTTAAATGTTGGTATTATGAAGAAGCTGAAAAAGATGGTAATGAAAAAAGAGTGAAAAGTATCACTCCTAACGGATTACCAGAAAATATTAAAAAATTATATGAAAATGCTCATTAAAAAGCATTTTTTATTTTTAAAATTCTTAAGGCATTTAAAATTGCTAAAATAGAAACACCAACATCAGCAAATACCGCTGACCACATACTAGCAATTCCTAAAGCACTTAAGACTAATACTATTATTTTGACACTAATAGCAAAAATAATATTTTGTTTAACAATTCGCATTGTCTTTTTAGATATTTGAATAGAGTTAGCTATTTTTGATGGTTCATCAGTCATAATAACTACATCAGCAGCTTCAATAGCCGCATCGCTTCCAAGAGCTCCCATTGCAACACCTATATCAGATAACGCTAAAACGGGAGCATCATTGATTCCATCACCAATAAATACAAGTTTACCATTGCTAGATTTTTGCGTCATTAATTTTTCAACCCAAGAAACTTTATCTTGTGGTAATAATTCTGCATGATATTCATCTAACTCGAGTTTATCAGCTACATCCTTACTAATATTTTCCCGGTCACCAGTTAACATAACAATTTTTTTAACATTATTATTTTTAAATAGTTTAATAGCTTTATAAGAATTATCTTTAATTTTATCAGCAATTAAAATAGTTCCAGCAAATTCATTATTTATTGCAACATATATAATTGTTCCAACCTCTTTACTCTTTTGGTATTTAATATTATATTCTTTCATTAGTTTTTCGTTTCCTACAAGAACGATTTTACCATTTACCAAAGCTTCTACTCCTTCACCTGAAATTTCCTTTGTTTTAGTAACAAGTTTTTCATTAATTTCTTTACCATATGTTTGTTTTAATGAAAGAGAAATCGGATGATTAGAAAAACTTTCAGCATAAGTAGCATATTTTAATAAAACTTCTTCAGAAAATCCGATTGCTTCAATTTTTTGTACTTTAAACACGCCTTCTGTCAAAGTTCCTGTCTTATCACACACAACAATTTCGGTACTGGCTAATGCTTCTAGATAATTACTTCCTTTAACTAAAACACCAATTTTAGAAGCCGCTCCTATTCCTCCAAAAAATGATAATGGAATCGAAATAACTAAAGCGCAAGGGCATGAAACGACTAAAAAGGATAATGATCTATATAACCAATCATTAAAACTAGCACCAATAATAGGTGGAATAATTGCTAATAAAATGGCTATTATAACTACAATAGGCGTATAATATTTGGCAAATTTACTAATAAAATTTTCCGATTTAGATTTTCGACTACTAGCATTTTCTACTAGATCTAATATCTTACTAACTGTCGACTCACCAAATTCTTTAGTCACTTTAATTTTTAAAATGCCATCATTATTTATACAACCACTTAATACTTCATCATTTAATGTCACTTTTCTTGGAACTGACTCACCAGTTAAAGCTTGTGTGTTAAGCATAGATTCACCTTCGATAACAATTCCATCTAGAGGTATTTTTTCACCTGGCTTTACTAATATAATTTCTCCGATATTAACTTCATCTGGATCAACTTTTTCTATTTCATCATCACGATAAACATTAGCATAGTCTGGCCTTATATCCATTAAACTGGCCACAGATTTTCGCGATTTATCCACAGCATAACTTTGAAACAATTCTCCTACTTGATAAAAAAGCATTACTGCAACTGCTTCAGGAAACTCTTTTATACAAAATGCTCCTATGGTAGCAACTGTCATCAAAAAGTTTTCGTCAAAAACTTTACCTTTAAAAATATTTCTTATTGCTTTTAATACAATATCATATCCTACTATTATGTAAGCTATTATATATAAAATATTATTATATAACTCGTTTTCAAATTTAATTAAAAAAGAGACAATTACTAATAAGAAAGCGATAATTATTCTTATTAATTGTTTTTTCATTTTTTGATCCATGGTAATTATACCTCCTCAATTACTACATCAGGTTCTTCTTTTTTAATAATTTTTTTTATTTTTTCTAATGCTTGTTCTTTATCTTCTTCAGCACATTCAAAAAATAATTTTTGCGTCATAAAACTAATGCTGACATTTTCAATAATATCAATCTTCTGTAAAGCACTTTCTAATTCATTTGCACAATTAACACAATCTAAATTTTTAATTTTAAATTTATATTTTTTCATCTTAAACCTTCTTTCAATTCTTATGATTAATATGCTCTAAGCCAACTTCAAATAATTTAACAATATGTTCATCATCTAAAGTATAATATACTTCTTTACCACTTCTTCGACATTTTACAACTCCGCTTCTTCTTAAAACAGCCAGTTGATGAGAGACACTTGATTTAGTCATATTTAAAACATTGGCTAAATCACAAACACACATCTCATTTTGATCAAGAGCAAATAAAATCCGACATCTTGTAGTATCACCAATAAGTTTAAATAAATCCGCTAATTTGTTAAAAGTATCTTCATTAGGCATTTTT
>CALVSM010000058.1 GCA_944359025.1 uncultured Bacilli bacterium | reverse complement strand
AATACATAATTTGATAAAAAAACAAGTATTTTCAATACTTGAATGGGCATTTTTAATCATAAAGTGTCAAACTTGGGTAATCAACTTGTAAATTTTTTTAAAAAGTGTATAATATTCCCATAAGAGGTGAAGTTAATGAAATTTATTAATTTTAATAGTCAAAAAATAGTTGCCGTTATCTTATCCGGTTTTATTATTATTAATATTAGTGGTTGTAGCAAAGAAGAAAATTATCAATCTAAACCACAAGAAACTTATAATCAAACCCAATATGAAGAACCACAATTTGAAGAGCCAAAATATGATGAGCCACAATTTGAAGATTCTAACAATAAAGAAACCCAATACGAAGAACCACAATTTAATTTCCAACCAAATACTTCAAATAACAATCAAGAAGTTATCACTTATAGTGAAAGTGACGAAAAAGCAATTCAAACATTTAATAATTTAGAAGAAGAAATAAATGATATTTTAAACAGCGAAACCGTTACTAATGTTAAAGATAAAGCCAAAGGCGCCTTTATTACTATCGTCGATTTTCTATTTTACAACAGTGAAATAAACGGCGTTACTTTTGATGAACTAACCGATAGTGGCAAACAAAAAGTACTAGAAATAGCTAGTAATATCGATAATAAAATCGAAAATAAATTTCCTGATTATAAAGAAACAATTTCCGAAACTGCTAAAGACGCTTTCAATAAAGCTAGCGAGCTAATAAAAAAAGGCGCTAATAACATTAAAGACTTCTCTAAAGAAAAATTAGGTGAAGAAAATTATAATGCTATCATCGAAGTAAAAGATGATATTGTTTATTACACTAAAGAAGCTTTTGATATTATTGGTGATATTGGTAGTGATTTACTAAATAATGGTAAAGAGTATATAAAAAATTGGTATGAAAATTTTAAAAATTAATACCAATTTTTTTATACATCTAATATTTCAACTTCATCATTGTTTTTAAGTAAAAAAGCATTAGCGTCATCAGTATCTAAATGAATTTCAAAATAAGCTTCTTTACTTGCTTTAACATTAACTTCGATAATTCCCGGTTTTATTCCTTCTATTTTTACTAAAACTTTATCTGGAATATGATATTTTTCTTTATCACTATCGGTTATATGTAAATGCCGATCAGCAATAATACATCCATTAGTTTTAATACTTCCTTTAGGTCCAATCAAAGTTACAATCTCACTATTTTCTAAATCACCTGAAGTTCTAACTGGTGGATTTAAACCTAATTTATAGGCATCAGTTTTAGATATTTCAATTTGCGTATAATCTCTAATTGGTCCCAAAACTCTAACATTATTAATTTCAGCTTTATCAGTTTTAATCGTTAAAGTTTCACAAGCAGCGAATTGTCCTGGTTGATTGATTTTATTTTTAACCGTTAATTCTTTACCAAATAATATATCTAAATCACTTTGTTTTAAATGAACATGTCGATTAGATACGCCAATTGTCGTTTTCATAATAATCACCCACTCAATTATAACACATATTTATTAATTTTTTTAATATATTTTATATGAAAGGAGAATTTATGAACTATTATAATCAATATGGTCAATCTTATTTACGACCGACCCCACCTAGTAATACCAATTATCAACAAATGGCACTGTCAGAAGAACAATCATATATCGAAAATATTTTAAGATTAAACAAAGGAAAAAAAGTAAGAATACATCAAACTTTTCCTGATTCCAACGAATGGCGAGATTTAGAATTTACCGGTATCATCGAACAATCAGGAAGAGATCACATTATTTTAAGTGATCCCGCTAATGGTGTTTGGCAAATGCTTTTAATGATATATGTTGATTATATTTCTTTTGATGAACCAATCAATTATGACCCTGAATTTTATCCAAATAATTGATATTTAAAAAAATATTTGTTATAATTGTTATGGTGAATGTAGATGATATTTTTTATTGCAGTTATTATTATAATTATTATATGTTTAATTTTAATTTGGTATATAAATACATACAATAAATTTCAAGGTTTAATTATTAGAATAAACGAAGTTGAAGCTAATATTGATACTGTTTTACGAAAAAGATTTGATTTATTAAACAAATCAATTAATATTATTAAAGGAAACATCAATACTGAAGAAGAAGTATTAGAACTAATCGTTAAATTAAGAAGTCGAAAAATATCTAATTTTGATTTAGATAGACAATTATATGAAGCAATTAACGAATTTAATTATTATAAAGATAATTATCCTGAATTAAGCGAAAGCGATGCTATATTAAAGATAGATATTTCTTTAAATGAAAGTGAACACGAAATAATCGCTTTGAGGAAATATTACAACGATACTATTACTGATTATAATAAAATGATAAGAAAATTCCCCACTAATTTAGTAGCTATAATTTCCAAATATAAAGAAAGAACTTATTATGATGGTAAAAATATGAATGACGATATAACAAATGACTTTAAATTATAAAAGCACTTCATTTTTTAGAAGCGCTTTTTTTCTTTTTTCGTCTTGAAATAAGAAACAATATTAAAACAGCAATTAAACTTATAATCGTTATATAAACATAATTATTATTAACAGTATCTGTAATTTTTTCTTGTTCTTCCGTTTCTATTTTAATAACATATTCCCCATCAGCTGAATATAAAAAATTCTCTTTAGCATATCTAGCCACATATTCAGGATCGTTTAATTTTTCAATTTCAATTTTTAAATTAGCTTTTTCATCTTGCAAAGACACTAATTCATCTCTTAATTTTTTTTCTTCATTTCTTAAAGAAATATAATTATAAGTATATGAAAAAAGAGTAACAAAAAAATATCCTATCGCTAAAATCGAAAGAACTCCAAATATCATTAATCTTCTTTTAGACTTTTTTGACACTCTTTTCATTACCATCACTATTTAAATTATATCATTTTTTAATCAATAAAACAATTTTTTTAAATGTTTTTTTAAGACAAAATTCTAAAAATAGACCAATTAAAATAGCTAAAATATAATAAGGATGAATAATCGCATTATTTAATTTTAATAAAATAATAAAATATATTAATGAACTTAATATAACTAAAATAAAAGATAATATTAAATTAAATACTTTATTTTTATAAATTAAACTAATCAATAAAGAAAAAAGAAAACCAAAAAAAACAGAAAAAATAAAAGTTATAATTTGGGTTTTTAAATTCATCATTTAAACAATTTACTAAATACCCCTTCTTCTTTTTTATTACTATCAGCATAAGTAAGACTGATAATAACGCCTTTTATTGAAACAGTTCCTTGATAAGTATCTAATTTTATTATTTCCAAATCACTACCTTTAATAACAATATTTCCCATAGTTGTTTCTAACAAAAATTCTTCATTATCAAAACTTTCTATTTTCTTTACGCCACTAATTATGATATTTTTTCTTTCATTGATTGTAATATTATGGTTTAAATTAGTAATTTGTTCAATCTTGTCCATAATTAGCCTCCTTTAATTAATGATATGAAAAAAATATAACTTTTATGTTATATTTTAAATCCATACTCCCCAAAGAATAGCAATTGCCGCCAAGACTATTCCAAAAAACCAAAACATTTTAACGATATCTAATTCATGCCAGCCTAATTTTTCAAAATGATGATGTAATGGTGTCATTAAAAATACTCTTTTACCCGTAAATCTAACCGATACTCTTTGTAAAATACAACTCAATGTTTCAATAACAAACACACCAGCAACAATAATTAAAGTTAATTCATGGCTAGATACAATCGAAACAGCCGCTAATGTTCCCCCTAAAGCAAGTGATCCCGTATCCCCCATAAATACTTTAGCTGGATAAGTATTAAAGAAACAAAAAGCTATTAAAGCACCTACTAAAATAAAACAAAATACACCGATATCCTCATTACCTTCAAGTCCAAGGGAAGCCCAAGCAATCATTCCAAAAGCTAAAAAAGCAATTGCCGATAAACCACCAGCTAAACCATCCAAACCGTCAGTTAAATTAACCGCATTAGTAGTTGCTACTAACATCAATAAAATAAGAAGCCAATAAAACCAACCTAAATTAATGGAAATACCTAAAGTATATATTTCTAAAACGGGATCTCTTCCCCCTAATCTAAACAATAAAAAGAAAACTAAAGCGATAACTATTTGCCCCATTAATTTCTGCATTTCACTTAAACCGATATTATTATGTCTTTTGATAATTAAATAATCATCGATAAAGCCAAGTAATGCATAAGCTAAAAAAACAAACAAAACAATACCTAAATTATAAGTCATTTCTAATTTATTCCAAAGTAATAAAATAATAACTGATATAATTGTTGGGATAATAAATATTAACCCTCCCATAGTTGGTGTTCCTTCTTTTTCTTTATGTTTATTTAAAAATACACTGACCGTTTGTTTAATATTCATTTTTTTTAATAACGGTACTAATACGACTCCAAAAATAATCGATAATATAAACCCTATCATAAACGCTAATACAGCTTTTGCTAAAATTAACACATCATCATCTCCCCAACATTTTAAAACCTATATATTTTTTAAAACAACCTCTTTATCATCAAAATCATATTTTTTATTATCGATAACTTGATAAGTTTCATGTCCCTTACCAAGTACTAATAGTATATCATTTTTTTCTAACATTTGTATACCCTTTATAATAGCATTTTCCCTATTTAAAATAATTTCATAATTAAATTTGTCAAGATTATGTAACATATCACTAATAATATTATTAGGGTTTTCCCCTCTAGGATTATCGTTAGTAAATATAACCCAATCACTATTTGAACAAGCAATATTACTCATAATTGGTCTTTTATAAGGATCTCTATTTCCCCCACAACCGATAATCGTTATAATACGATTAGGTTTTAATTCTTTAACTGCATTGATTATTTTATTTACCGCATCTGGTGTATGAGCATAATCGACAACAATTAAATTATTATTTTTTCTTACGATATCCATTCTACCTTTAGGACATTCCAATTCATTTACAATATGTGTATCTAAATTTAACTCGCTAAGTAAAGCAATAAGAACTAATACATTATATAAATTATGTTTTCCAATTAATTTTGTTTTATAACTAACGCCATTTACTTTAAAAAAACTTCCTTTTAAATCTATTTTATAATCAGTTAAATAATAATCACTTTTATTAAAACCATAAGTTATACTATTTTCTTTAAGAAAATAATCTTTATATTCATCGTCGATATTAACAAAAGTTTTATCCGTTACATTATCGAATAATATTTGTTTAGCTTTAACATACTCTAACATTGTTTTGTGATAATCTAAATGATCTTCGGTTATATTTGAAAATATTCCATACTTAAACTTTAACTTATCTAAACGATGCATCGCTAAAGCTTGACTACTACATTCCATTACAACATACTCAATATCATTAAAAGCACATTCTAATAATAATTCATAAATTTCTAAAATATCTGGCGTTGTATTATTTAAATCTTTAATCTTTTTATCCATATAAAAACCAATCGTTCCGATATACGCACATTTAATATTTAATTTATTTAAAGCTTGATAAATTAAAAAACAAGTTGTCGTTTTACCATTCGTTCCCGTCATACCAATTAATTTTAATTTTTTTATTTTATCATAATAATTATCATATAAATAATCAACTAAATATTTATGAGTAT
>CALVSM010000057.1 GCA_944359025.1 uncultured Bacilli bacterium | reverse complement strand
CTAATACTTCGCAGATACCGACGCGTATAGTGGACTTTCACCACCTAGCTATATGCCATGCACGGCATACACAAAAAATAGTATATAAAAATACTATTTAATGCCTTTTATTCTATATTCCATTTTACCATCATAACCAAGTCCTCCATTTTTAGCTTTTGAATCAAGAAAAGGATGTAATTTTTCTAACCAAGATTGAACATTATTATCTATTGCTGTCCATCCAGAGCTAATAGAATTTCCTACACCAATTAAATTAACCGTATTAGTTTCCATTATTTCGATAAGATTGTTTAAAAATATTACAAATAAATCTGATAATTTATCTAACATTTCCATTGATTCTTCTAAACTATTAATCTTATTTTGCATATAAAGCCCTCTCTCAAAGTCACTTTATACTAGCACAAAGCTAATTATCTATCAAATTAATTTATCTTTGAAATCGCGAAATATTTAAAACAATACCAATACTACATAAAGTAATTAGTAAACTTGAACCCCCATAAGATAAAAATGGTAATGTTACCCCTGTTACTGGTATTAAACCAACGACGACCATTAAATTTAGACAAGCTTGAAAAGCAATTTGAAAAATAATACCAAAAGCTAAATATTTACCAAATTTATCATCACAATTTTTCGAAATTTTAAAACCTGTATAACAAATTGTAATAAACAAACCAACGACAATCACACAACCTAAAAAACCTAATTCTTCACTGATAATAGAAAAAATAAAATCAGTTTGTGGTTCTGGTAAAAAGAAATGTTTTTGTCTTGAATTACCTATTCCAAAGCCAAATAAACCACCTGGACCAATTGCATATAAACTTTGAATAATTTGAAAACCACTTCCTAAAGGATCGCTCCAAGGGTTTAAAAAAGATAAAATTCGACTTAAACGATATGGTGCGGCTAATATTAAACCAACAATTCCAATAATACCAACAATTCCTAATCTAATAAAATATTTAAAATTAACGCCACCAACAAATAGTAACCCAATAATCGACATAACAATAATTGTTCCGGTTCCGAAATCTGGTTGCAACATAATTAAACCAAAGATTAAAATTAATAAAATTAAAATCGGTAAAATACCTTTAAAATTTTTAGTGGCCTTTTCATTACAAGCTAGATATTTAGAAACAAAAATAATAAGTCCTAATTTAGTAAACTCACTCGGTTGAATGCCAAAGGAACCAATTCCAAACCAACTACGGCTACCATTTCTTACTGTTCCAATTCCAGGAATTAAAACTAAAATTAATAAAATTAAACAAATTAGTAAAATTAAATTTGCTTTTTTTAAATATATTTTATAATCGATTTTACTAATTATAACCATCAATATTAGTCCAATTATAAAAAATAGTCCTTGATTTTTAACATATTTTAAAGCATCACCATATTTATATTCGGCCCAAATATAAGAAGATGAATAAATCATAAGAATTCCAAAAATACTTATTATAATAACACTAATTAACAAAGTTAAGTCGACTTTTTTCATGTTTATCCCTCATAATAAATTTATGCACAAAAAAAACAATTTAGAAATTATCTTAAATTGCAATTTTGATTAAATTTCCGACTAATTTTCATGAGTTCTAAAGCTGTATCTTTAATTTTCCTTTTGTTAAAAATTCCTTTTTTTCTTTGTAGTTCTAGCATTTTAAATAAAGTATCAGTCAATTCTTTATAACCACCAACACCATAAATACCATCAAACCAATATTCAATATCATCGATATTACCATCGATTCTTAAATTTTCTATCGTTAATAAAAATGTTTTATTATTTAATAGTTCTTGGCAATAATATTTCATCGAAAAATAAGCTGAAGATATATATTTGTTATCAATACTATTTTTAACTGCTTCTAAAGTATTTTGAATTTTTACATCTTCCACATTTAAGTCTTTTAATTTTTTTATAATATCGATAATTAACTCTGTTTGTTTAGAGTTAATTATTTCTTCTAAAACATAAGTTTTTTCTTTTTCGATTACTTCTAAAGTATTTTTATTAAAACTAGTTTTAGCTAAACCAGTTCTTAAATAAAAAATATCATCTTTAATAATAATTTCATTTTTAAAAGAGTTAATAGCATGATTAAATTCATGAACCAAATTATCGATTAATTGTAAAAATGGAATATTGTTATAACGGTTTAAATAAATTCTTTTTTTAGTTTTAATAGTATCATCTTTATATGGATAACTGACATACAAAGCTTGAAATCTTAAATCTTCTTTACCAGTTATAATAATCGGTATTTCACTTAAACAATTAAGGATAAAATGCTCTTTTTTAATTCCATATTTGATTACAAAAGCAGGTATTATAACATATAGTAAATGTTTTATATTATCGGGATATTGATATTTTAAACTTACATCATCAATAAATGAAACATATTTAGTTAACAATACTTTCATATCATTAGTATTCATATCATCACCAACTATATTTTATAATAAAAAATTTAAAAAAACAACTAAAAATAGTTGCTATATAATCACCCCAAAAGTTAAAGCTAATAAAGAAGCAATTAGACCAATAATCCAAAACAATTTAACAATATCACTTTCATTCCAACCTCTTTTTTCAAAAGAATGGTGTATCGGCGTCATCAAAAATAATCTTTTTTTAGTTAATTTATAATAAATTCTTTGAATAATACAAGTTAGTGTTTCAATTACAAAAACCACACCGATTAAAACTAATAATAATTCATGTCTTGTAATTATCGCAATACTCCCTAAAGTTGCTCCCAAAGCTAAAGAGCCAGTGTCACCCATAAATATTTTAGCTGGATTGACATTAAACACTAGAAATCCTAAAATACTGCCAACTAAAGCAAAGCAAAATAAAGCCACACTTTCATACCCTTCTAACCAACCGGTATTATAAGTAATTATACCAAAAGTTAAAAAGGCAATTAAAGATAAACCACCAGCCAAACCGTCTAACCCATCAGTTAAATTAACAGCATTACTCGATGCTACTAAAACAAATAAAATAAACAAACCATAAAACCAACCAATATCCAATCTTAAATTTAAAGTATGAATCCATAATAATGGTTCATTACCTGCTTGCATAAAAAGGTAAAAGAAGATAACCGCGACAAATAATTGCATAATAAATTTAGTGCTTTCACTTAAACCGTTGTTGTTATGTCTTTTAATAATTAAATAGTCATCGATAAAACCAATTAAACTATAACTTATAAAAGTAAATAAAACAATTAATAAATTATAACTTATTGCAATTTCATCAAATAATAAAAGTGATAAAACAATTATAAGAGATGGAATAATAAAGATAATTCCTCCCATAGTTGGAGTCCCATTTTTCTTCTTATGGCTATCTTCTAAAAATCTATTTAAAACTTGATCTAACTTTTTCTTTCTTAAAATAGGCACTAAAATATAACCTAATAATAATGATACAATAAAACTAACCATCACAACAAAAGCCACTTTAGTTAATATCAACATATTAGCCTCCTAACATTAATCTAACTACTTCTCCTTCTTGCAAATATGTATTAGCAGTTGGTGATTGGTAAATCACTTTATTACCACTACCACTAAATTCTACTTTAAAAGGTTTTAAGTTAGCAATTGCCTCTTTTACTTCCATTCCAACAACATTAGCTAAAGTATAATATCTTTTATCACCATAGTTATATTCTTTTGTCATTCCGTCATATCTTTCTTCAATTTCTAAAGCTGATATAGCCGCATTTAAGACATTTTTAGCTATCGGTGCAGCAATTGTTCCTCCATATTGGGTAACCCCTTTAGCATTATCGATGGCAATATAAACAACCACCTCTGGATCATCTGCTGGTAAAAACCCCATAAAAGATGTTATATAATTGCCCACTAAATATTTGCCATCTTCAACTTTTTGAGCGGTTCCTGTTTTTCCACCTACTCGATAATTAGCAATATAAGCATTCCTTCCTGTTCCGTTAGCTACAACACTTTCTAAAGTGTATCTTACTTTCGCACTTGTATTTTCACTGATTACTTTTCTTACCACTTTAGGTTCATTTTTGACAATTACACTATTAGTTTCTGGCTCATTTAAACTTTTAACAATATATGGAGTATATAGTGTTCCACCATTAATAGCTGCTGAAACTGCTGTTACTTGTTGTATAGCCGTCTATTAAATGAAACTTTCTACCTAAATTATCAGAGAATGTATTTACACTTTCTCCTGTTTTTATATAAATATCTAGTTTTATCTTTTTATTCTCTTCTTTATAAATATAGATTCCATCAATCAATTCATTAAAAACATCACTATAACACTTGTCATCAGTCAAACAATTATCTAGCATCTTTTTTAGTTCATTTATTTTATTTTCTATATAGTTTTTATCTTGCTTATTATTTTGTAATTCATTTAATTTGCTTTGATTCGTAATTATTTCTTTATTAATTAAATCTATTTGTTTTTTATAATCTTCTTTAGATAAGTATTCTTCCATAACAAATTCTAGCAATTTATCTTTTTTATTATTAAACATTAAAATTTTAGATTCGATATTTTTTATTTCAGATTCATTATTATTGGTTTCTAAATATTTCTTGCAGTCATCTAATATTTCATCAAAAATATGCTTTCTTCGTTTCAACAAATTTTTAAACATATCTTTAAAAAGTGTATCTAGTTCAAATTCAAATACTCTAGGATTAGAACAACCTTTTAAACTTTCTTTTCTATATACTTGGCACTCCCATACTGGATTATTTTTCCTTTTACCAGCCGATGACCTATGATAAGTTAAATTATGGCATCCACAATAAATTTTACCTGAATATGTATATCTATTTTGAAATACTTTTTTATTTACTGCTCTGTTAGTAAAACTTTCTTGCCTTTCCTTTAATTTTTTGTTAGCTCTATCCCATAGTTCTTCTGATACTATGGGTGGAACATTTTCATAATCTTTATAAATAATCCAGTCTGATTCATTTAATTTTTTCTTCTTTTTTGTACGGTAATCTAATATTCTCGTTTTATGGCCACAATAATATCCTTTATATTTGGGATTTTCAATAATTCTTGTAAGTATTGTTGTATCTATCCTTTTACCATTTTTATTTTTATAACCTAAGCTATATAAATACTTTGATACTTTAGATAGGCCATCGGTAGTATTAGCATATCTATCAAATATAATTTTAATCATTTCGGCTTCTTTTTCATCGATTACTAATTTTCCTTTATCTTTTACATAGCCATAAATATTAGAACAACCTAGCACAGTACCACTATCAATACTTCTTTTCATACCGAAAGATACTCTTTCGGATAGTTTTCTCACCTCATCTTGGGCAATAGAAGACATGATAGTTAGTCTAAGTTCTGAATCAGGTAATATGGTATTAATATTATCATTTAAAAAATAAACTCCAACACCATCTTGTAATAACTCTTGTGTATATTTGATACTATCTAAAGTACTTCTCGAAAAACGGGATATTTCTTTTGTTAATATTAAATCAAATTTATGATTTTTAGCATCTTCTATCATTCTTAAAAATTCTTCACGCTTTTTTACTGATGTACCACTAATACCTTCATCAATATAGGAACCTATAAACTGCCAGTTAGGAACTTTACTTATATAATCATTAAAAAAAGATACTTGAGCAGATAAAGAATGTAATTGTTCATCTTTATCGGTTGATACTCTAGCATAAAAACAAACATTTAACTTTAATTCTTGCAAGGGAATACCTTTCATAATATTATTCCTAACTGT
>CALVSM010000056.1 GCA_944359025.1 uncultured Bacilli bacterium | reverse complement strand
TATATATATTATACCAAAACAAAAAGACTACTGATATAATTTACAGTAATCTTTGTATACTTTTTCAGCAGTCTCGTCATATAGCATCGTTTTTTTAATTATTTTTTATATCTTCGCGATAACTTTCTAAATCGTCTTTATAATCAGCTAAAGTTTCTTGATAAGCTTCTCTTTCTGATTTTCCTGTTATATCATTAACTTCTTTTCGCGCTACTTCATAAAGTCGATAAGCCTCATCATAAGTGGTTTGGTTAGGATTAGCTTTTAAATTAGAAATAGCTTGCGATAAATCGGAAATAGCAGTTTGAGCATTATTAATTGATATTTGTAAAACATTGCTTTTTGAAGCGCAATTATAGCAATTAATGTAGTAAAAATTAGATAAAGGTAAAATTTGTAATACTGTATTTATAATAGGAAACACAAGAAATACAGCTACAGCAGCAATTACTCTTTTAGATATTGACTTAGCTAACTTTTTAGTATCGACATCACCTGCTGTAATTGTTTTTATTATGTCAATAATTACGAATATTACCAAAATTACAGGAACAATAATAGTTACTAAACCAATTAATGATTTAAAAATACTTAAAATATTCAATAAATCAATATCATTACAAGCGTTTACACAATTCATATATTGCCTCCCAATGCTATTTAAATTATAACATATCAACTAAATTTTTACAATCACAAAGTCGTTTGAAAACAAATTAAATTTATTTTGTTCTTATTAATAATATGCGTTTGGTAAATCCTCCGTTTTTATTTCTTTTTTGATTAGCTTCTTCAATAATATCATCTAAACTATAACCATTAAATTCGGCCATAGCTTTTATTAATTCTAATTTGTCGGCTAATTCTTTTTTTCTTTCTTCTATAGTTTTCGCAGCTTTTACTTCTAATAATTCTTCATTATCTTTTTTTAATAAATATTTCCAATATTCTTCATCGTTTAATAGACGATATATAGGTATATCTCCATTTTTTTCTATTATATTAGGAATATTATCACGAACTAATTTATTAAATTTTTTTCTCATATTTCACCTAAAACTATGCTTTCTTTTAATATTAAAATTAAAAAAAATATTAACTTTTTATTCTTAAAGTCAATAAATTTTCTATTAAGATTGTTTAAAATTTTTATAAGCACTATGTAAATAGTAATATGGAATAATTAATAAAACTGCGTTAATAATTATTAAAGGAATATTGCCTTTTAAATTGATAAAATGAATGAGTTGGGGTAAAAATAATAATGCCCCTAAAATTAATGTTAATAATGATTTCTTTTTAGCTAGCAATAAACCTAGCAAACCAGCTAAAATTTGAAAAAATGCTGCGCCATATGCTGTAAACAAAACAAATAAAGCCTGTTCGCTATCTATATTTATGTCGGAAGCAGTAGCTTCGCCAATTAAAAAATATGTGATAAAAATAGATGCAGTACCCAACAAAATTTGAATAGTGCTAGCTATTCTTAATCCTTTTGTCCCATTTCTCATATAAATCAATCTTCATTTTTATATAAAATTTCTAACTTTAGAAATTAATATCTTCTGGCAGGGGTGGCAGGAGTTGAACCCACATGAACGGTTTTGGAGACCGTCATTCTACCATTGAATTACACCCCTAAATCAACGCAAATAAATTATATCATATAATTTGATGCTTTACAACATTTTTAAATAAATTACAGTAAAAAAGAGTAAAAATTTTTCGCAAAAAATTTGATATAATTACTACATAATAAAAAAGTGGTATGCAGTAATGAATCGAAAAACAAGAAGAGAATTGAAAAAAGACAAAAATTTAATAAAAGAATTATATTCTATAATAGTAAAATATCTACCTAAATTATTAACAATGTTTAATAATTTAACTGATACTAGGCATCAAAGTTATGTAACATATTCAATGAAAACAATTTGTGTTACTAGACTTTTTCCACTTTTATGCGGTCTAACAACTATGACAGATATTTCAACAGATACATTTAATACAGATACTTGTATAAAAAATATATCTAAAATATGTAATCAAAATTTAACCGAACTTCCTTATTGGGAAACTATTCAAGATGTATTTATGAATATTAAAACTAATGAACTTAGAGACATTCAAAAATATATTGTTAAAACTCTAATTCGTTCTAAAATGTTTGATAGATATAAATATGATGGTTATTTTCAAATTGTTGTTGATGGAACCGGTCTTTCTAATCACAATTATAATTTAAACAATAATTGTATTAAATAGAAATATAAAGACGGAAAAATTGCTTATTGTAAATATATTTTAGAATGCAAATTAATCGTCGGTAATATAGTTATTAGTTTAGATAGTGAATGGATAGAGAATGTAGAAAACTTGAATGAAAATCAAAAACAAGATTGTGAAACTAAAGCTTTTGAAAGAATGGCGAAAAGAATTAAAAAGAACTATCCTAAACAAAAATTCATTATTACTGCCGATGCTTTATATTGTACTTCGCCAATGATTTGTATTTGTAAACAAAATAAATGGAAATATATATTTAATCTAAATGATAGATTACGAACAGTTTTCAAAGATTTTAATGATTATATTGAGTGTTTTAACGATTGTTCTATTGAAAATTATTTTTTAGACAACAATTATAAATATAAAAATCATAAATTTAATATAATAAAATTCACCGAAAGCAAAAAGAAAAAAACAACTAATTTTCATTATATTACCGATTTAAAAGTAACTAATAATAATATCAAAAAAATTGTATGTTTAGGTAGAAATCGCTGGAAAATTGAAAATCAAGGTTTTTATAGTCAAAAACATCGTACTTTTGATATCACTCATTTAAATTCTAGAAATGATACCGCTTTAAAAAATCATTATTTCTTTATTCAATTTGCTCATACAATTAGACAACTGCTAGAAAAAGGTAATAAATCAATTAAATTGTTAGATTTGAAAATAAAAGAAGTAAGTTACATTTTACTAAGCAACCTTACTTCAACAATCTCAGATCTTAATAATTTAGAAACTAACTTTCAATTAAGATTTGATACTTAAATTATACTATAAATGTTCTTTGAAATCTAGTCTTTTTTTTAATTTTTTTAACCTTAGCAAAAGGTTTTTTTGTCATGCTTTAAATTATAAGAGTTTGAGAAAAAAAATTTTAAAAATCATTTTTTCTTCTTGATTTGTAATTTTTTACACTTTTAATTTATTTACTCTTTTTTACTGATAAATTATTCAATGTTTAAATAAAAATTCATATAATAACATAGGTGAATCTTATGATTATAAAATATAATTCTAAAGAAAGAGAACTACTAGCGAGAATTATGCGTGCCGAAGCTGTTGGGGAAGGAAATTTGGGAATGTTAATGGTAGGAAATGTTTTAGTCAATAGAGTTTTAGCTGACTGTTTAACTTTTAAAAATATTGATACAATCACCGATGCTTTATATCAACCTAATCAGTTTTCCGGAGTAGATAGTCCTTTATTTTTTGGTAATCCCACTACAGCGGAATTAAATTTAGCGGATCGTATCTTAAGAGGAGAATATTATTTTCCGGCGACAAATGCTTTATGGTTTTATGCTCCTAGTGGTGGGGAATATTGTAAAGATGTATGGTATGACCAAAGTTTAGCTGGCCGCTATAAAAGTCACTGTTTTTATAATCCCGACCCTGGTATTTGTAAAGAAATTCATTAAAACCTAGCAATTGCTAGGTTATATTATTAATATTTGACCGATACTTAACAAATTACTAGTCAAGTTATTTTTTTTCTTCAATTCGTCTACTGTTGTATTATATTTGTTTGCTATACTATATAAATTATCGCCACTTTTAACGGTATAAGTAATTTCATTAGTACTAGGTAGTTTTAAAATCTGACCAACATTTAATAAATTACTCGATAAGTTATTTAATCTTTTTAATTCATCTACGGTCGTGTTATATTTATTGGCAATGCTATATAAAGTATCATTAGGTTTAACAACATAATTAAAGTCATTCGTTGGTTGATTATCATTTTTAGGTACTAATAGTTTTTGGCCAATACTTAATAAATTAGTGCTTAAATTATTGATGTCCATTAAATTATCCACAGTAGTGTTATAATTTATAGCGATTCGATAAAGCGAATCACCTGCTTTAACAATATATGTATCATATTCAGATTCATTTATTATTTCATTTGGAATTAGTAGTTTTTGGCCAATACTTAAATTAGTCGATGATAAATTATTATATTCTATTAAGTCGTCTACGGTTAAATTATATTCATTAGCTATTTTATATAATGTATCGCCTTTTTGAACAGTATAAACTATATAATTTCCTGGAATTTCTTGAACTGTTGGTATTTTTAATATTTGCCCGACACTTAATAAATTACTACTTAGGTTATTAGCTGCCTTTAATTCTTCAACAGTCGTATTATATTTTTTAGCTATGCTCCATAAACTATCGCCTTTTTGAACGGTATATGTATTTTCGGTTGAATCAGTGTAGCCAATATACTGTAAAACTGCTCTAACTACAGCTTCAGCATAATCTATATAATTATTTTTTAATTTTTCAGCATCAGCTTCTGTATCTAGAAAACCATATTCGACAGTAATTGGTTCAGTTATTCCCGTATTTCGTTGCATAAAATAATAGTCTTTTGAAGTGTCACTTGGCAATCTTCTTTGATATGCTTTTCTTATTTTTTGTCCCTCATTAGCTAATTCTTGTAAAACTAAATTTGATAATGTATCATCATTACGCAAGGCATAAATTACTTCGGCACCTTCGCCACCTGGTGAGTTTAGTTACCATTAGTATATTTATAAAATTACTTAATCTTAGAAATCTTTTTTAATTTTCTATATCCCAAACAGCCAATTATTTCAATTTGTGCAAGTTTATCTAATTCTTTTTCTATTGTTACATGAATCTGTTCTGGTAAATACGATATAAATAAACCATCTGTACCAAACAAAGCTTTAATATCATTCGCTTTTTGAAAATATCTGTTTAAAATTTGTGATTTTGAATTATTTACTGAAAATTGTGTATCAAATATTTGAATTGAAGCTTTTTTTAATTTTTCTTCATTTTCATTAGTTGTAGGAATAGATTCCAACAAATCTTTATAATTAGAACTTAAAAGCTTAGTATTATTCTCATATTCTTGCATCAAAAAATAGTTACAGTTGTTTGTCAACATTTGTTGATTATTAAAAAAAGATTGTTGTTGTAGTTTTTTTGCCAATACCAATTGCTCTCTAATTAATGATACACCTTCATAAAAGTCATTTATAATTCTGATACTATTTGAATCAATATTTCCTACAAAAAGATGTTTATATTTATTCCATTGATTATCATCTAATATATCAAGTGTTTCATATATTCCAGTTGCATTTAATTGATTATTGCTTATTATTTCAACTATTTTGCCAATTTTTTCTTTTAATTCATTTATTTGAGATATAACTAAAATAGCCGCATTCCTTTTCTCACTTCTTTTTTGTAATTTATATACTACTAATGCTAAAGTTCCTACTCCAATCATTAAAATATTACTCCAATTTCCAGTAAAAAAATGTAATATTTCTTTCATGCGCTCTCACTTCCTTGGCTGCTTATTATAATACATATCTTTATAAAAATAAATATCTTTAAATCTTTTTGCTAGTTTTAAATTAATATTTTTTTCCTTTTCTACCATAAGGGTTTCGAACTAAATTTGTGTTTTCATATTTGAAAGAAACTACTGGTACAATATCATATTTAAAATATATAGTAATGTTTCTATCTTTATCAATAACTATTTTATCTATTAATGTATCTATTAATTCTTTTTTAGGTTTATTTAAATCCAATAGTTTCTTTATCTTTTTAGTGTAGTCTGGTAAAACATTGACCTTATTTTTTATTTTATATTTTTTTATGTTTTCATTGTCTATTAAATCATTTATTTCTTTTAATTTAGTTTCA
>CALVSM010000055.1 GCA_944359025.1 uncultured Bacilli bacterium | reverse complement strand
GCTCTAAAATATGTTTATATTTGTTAATTATAAATTAATAAATGCAGTCCACTTCCTACCTATTCAAGGAAGAAGGCGGACATCACCTTGTTGTTCTTTTTTATTTTTATTTACTTTCTTTGCTTCTTGACTTTCTTCCCTATTCAAAGAAAAGAGTTATAGATTTCAAACTTTCGTTTGAAATCTATGGGATGAGGACGGCACGCGCGCTGTTGTGACTGTACGCATAACCATTGTCTCTGCTGAAGTAGAACACGCCTGCGTTAGAACCATTGAAGCAGTCGCCGCCACGTCGGAACCAAGAGTTACTAGAGTCGACGAAGTACGCGAAATCATCATACCATCCGCCTGTACTATTTCCATAAGACTTCAATGTTTCTTTTGTCGCATCGCCTAATTTACCTCGACTATGGGTAGACCAATCGCTGCTATATGTATACTTGTCATAATACTTAGCATTTGGTGCACTACTGAATCCGGCACTACTTGAATAGAATGATCCACTACTATTGACCATATTGCCCATTACGTATTCCCATGCTCCTCCTGACATGTCATACACACCATATACATTACCTGTTGTTGACTGTCCTGTGTTACTCTTATATGAAGTTGTACTACTTCCTCCTCCAGTATAAAAACTACTATTACTATTGATTGTTATATCTGTTGTTCCTAGTCCGTATTTACTTTGTTTTAGGTATGCTACTGCTCCCCATTCCATATTCTTCATCATATGACTATCACCACTTAAGCTATAACTACTTCTTATGTTTTGGATAGCGGTGAAGAAGTTTGATACGGTTGTACTTCTTAAACTACTTACGCCTGGCTTTACTGTTATCTTACTTGTACTTCCACTTACTTCAAATTTACCTACCCAGAAACCACTTACTTGTTCACTTCCAAATGTAAACGCTGGATGAGTATACCAATTGCCATTACTTGCATTTGTACATGTTTCGCTACTATCGCCTGTTCCACTTACTGCATCAGTACATTTTACAGTTCCTGTTGTTGCTGTTCCTGATTCAAAGGTTACATTGATTAATTGTTGCGATACACTTCCATTGTTGGCATTAAACAATTGATATTTATATCTTGGTATCCATACATACCATAAGGCTATTTCATCTTCAGTTATTGTGTCACCAACATTTTTAGTTACATCTTCATTTAATACTACAGCATTAGCCCACTCTTGATTATCGTAATTATACCAAGCTTGGGTTGTATCGGCATACACCCAGTTAGTACCATCATATTTAATAGGTATCATATTTGTATCTAATTCGGGAGCATTAGCGCCACTATTATCAACATAATCTTCACTTGGTTGATTACCACTACTTCCAGACAACATATTTAAAAATTCGCTATCTTCACAATCAAAATGTCTACCATCCGCATAGCAATAATATTTATCTAATTTATCAGCAATAGTACATTTATCTAAAATAACTTGATAGTCCATACTATATAAGACATTATTACAATTTATTTCATTTCCTTGTGTATCGACACGCGATAAAAAAGCATCATCAATAACTGGTATCACACCACTAGTTTGTTGGTTATAATATTCATTTCTAACCGCATTCGCATACCCTTCGATACTCCTTTGATTCGCACTTTCTTTAGATGTTTCAATAACATTATTGATTATTGGTGTAGCTATAATAGCAACTATAGCCAGTAAAACTACAGTAGCCAATAATTCAATTAAAGTAAACCCTTTTTTCAATTCACTCACTCTCCTACTATTTACATTTTACTCTAAATATAAAAAATAGTCAATTAATATCAAAAAAATTGTACTGATTTGTACAATTAATTTTTAATATATTTATCGCATCGATTACCCCAACTATCGATTAATTTATTATCTTTATAAATTCTTAATATCTCACAATTATTACTACAACCATGACATTCGATAGCTTTAGTTAAAAATTCGATATTTTGAATATTTAAGTCATATATTTTATCAGTTTTATTTTTTTTAGCTAATATGGCAATACCTAAAGCTCCCATTAGATGACTATTATTATCGACAATGACATCTAAATTTAAAATATCTTTAAAGTATTTTAAAACACCAATATTTTTAGAAACACCACCTTGAAATATAACTGGGGGTTTAATTTTTTTACCTTTACCGACATTATTTAAATAGTTTAAGACAATACTTTTACATAAACCAGCGACAATATCTTCTTTTTTATAGCCAACTTGCGCTTTATGAATTAAATCAGATTCGGCAAATACGGTACAGCGAGCAGCTATTTTAACGGGGTTAGTACTTTTTAAAGCAAGTGGACCAAATTCTTCAATGGCGATATTTAATCTTTTAGCTTGACTAGATAAAAAAGCTCCAGTTCCAGCAGCACATAATGTATTCATCGCATAATCGGTAATAATACCGTTATTTAATAAAATTATTTTTGAATCTTGACCACCTATTTCTAATATGGTTTTCACATCAGGATAAAGAGATAATGTACCGATAGCATGTGCCATAATTTCATTTTTAACAATATTAGCATTTAATAATAAACCGATTAATTTTCTAGCGCTGCCAGTTGTACCGATACCTTTAATTATATATTTATCATCTAAATCATTTTTTAAAATACTGATTAATTTTTTAACAGCATTAACTGGGTTACCTTCCGTCCAAATATAAGCGGAAGTAATAATTTTATTGTTATCATCTATTATTACTCCTTTAGTGGAAATACTTCCAATATCAACTCCTAAATAACAATTCATTTTCTCCTCATTTCTATCATATCGTGAAAAGCTTCTAATCTAGTTTTAATGCCTACTTCACTCGTATTAGCATCAAAACTTAAAAAAATAAGTGGAATATTATAATCGTTAGCTACTTTATTTAGTATCGGCATAACACTTATTTCTGGGGTACAAAAACTTGATTTAATATGAATAATACCATCGTATTTTTTTTGTCCTAAATATTTAGTCCAATAAACATTACTCGAAGCATCCGCACACATTTTGTATTTCATATATTTTTTAGCTTTCTTTAAAGCTTTATTAGTTGTTTTTTTATTACTAAAAAGTAGATAATTAACATTAGTAAATCTTTTAATTTCTATATTAAATTTAGCTAATTCTTTTTCTATATAATAATTACTAAATGGTTCCATTAAAGTATATAATTCACCAATTAAACCGACTTTCAAACAGTTATTTGGTTTATTTATTTTTATTTTCTTAAATTTTTTAAAATATTTATGATATAGATAACACAAACTAATAGGATTATTAACTAGACTAAATTTTTCTAACATTTCTTTTAATAAATTGTTAAAACTATTTTTTTCTACTTCAAAGCCGACATTTCTTCTTATATAATCGTCGATTTTGTCCATATATTTAATCATTTTATAAGTGATAAATAGATAATATAAACCTTTAAATAGATTAAAATTTTTATCGATTTTTTTAATTATTTTATATATTCTTTTAATATCAGTTTTACCAGCAGTTACTAAATTATATAATTCAAATTTATATCCTAAATCTTTTAAAATTTGTTTTTGTAATTCACTATAATAACCATATCTACAGCCCCCACCAAATTGAATCAAAACATTAGCACCCATATCTAAAGCTTCGATAAATGATCCTAAAGTATATTTAAAAGGAGTACAAATAAATTCAGGACTATATTTATTACCAATTTCAATTGTTTTAAAAGTGATAAAAGGAGTTTTAATAATTTCAACATTTAGAGTTTTGCTTATCAAATAATATGCAGGAATATAATAATTAGCCATATGCGGAAAAGCTATTTTAATTTTGTTCAATAATATCGATAAAACTTTCTATTCTTGTTTCAATTCCCGTTATCGCATCTAAATCATCGATAACTAAATTTAAGTAAGGTAAATTTATTTTCCGCATAACTAATTCATTAACTAAACTATCTAACCCACAAGGAAAAGTGCTAATAAAAATAATACCATCGATTTTATTTTGACAATAAGCAATTGCTCCTAATGTTTTTTTACTATACTTCCAATAAATATTTTCCGATAAATAAAAGGATAAATCATCTTGATTAAATAGATCACTATAAATAAGTTCTAAAGGATATTTTTCTAAATTTTTAATGATTATTTTACCTAAATAATTATCATACAAATTATAAGGATGACCGACGATCAATATTTTTTTATTACCGCTATTTAATTTATTCATATTATCGATTATTAATTGTTTTTGTTCTTTGTTATATTTAATACAAGCTATTTTATAAGCTTTTTTAAGAAGTTTTGTTTTAAAGCCTAACTGTCGACCAATTTTAATTAAACCTTTTTTTTCGTTTTTATGTTTTAAATAATTTATTTCATAAGTCAATATTTTAACATCAAATAAATTATTAACTAAATCATATAAACTACTAAAATTACTACACATTTGATTATATGTTCCAAAATTATTAATATTAGGTATTAAAATATAATCACATTTATCTTTTAAATAATCGATATGACCGAAAAATATTTTAAGGGATAAACACATTTCACTAGATGCATAACTATCTCCTTTAGTAATAATTTCTTTGGTAGTATCGATAGTTACAATTTCGATATTTAAATAATCAAAAAAATACTTCCATTTCATAATAAAGTAATAATAATATAGTGCTTTTGGTATACCTATTTTCATTATCTCACCCAAAATAAATATATTAACAAATAGGAATTATATGACAATTTAATTAGAATATGATATAATTTAAAAAGGTGATTTACTATGTATTTAAAAGAGTTAACTAACCAAGAATTCAATAATTTTATGAGTAATTCAAAAGATAAATCAATATATCAAACACCAGAATATGGAATGGTTATGGCTAATCAAAAATTCAAACCCATTATGTTAGGTTTATTTAAAGAAGATATCGTCGTAGCCGCAACTTTAGTTTTAATTAATAAAGAAGAAGGGTTTAAATATGCTTACGCTCCAAGAGGTTTTATTTTAAACTACGAAGACTTTTATCTACTTAAAGATTTTACCAATTACATTAGAAATTATTTAGGAAAAATGGGTGTTATGGGAATAAAAATAAACCCACCAATTATTAAAAATATTTATAACTTTAAACTCCAAACCAAAGAAGTTAACCCTAAATACGATTTAATTTTTGAAGCTTTAAAAAACAATGGCTATTATCACTTAGGATATAATAATTTCTTTGAAGCTTTAAAACCGAGATTTGAAGCGATTATCGATTTAAATTTACCTATTTATGACCTATTTAAAAATATTAAAAAAGAATATCGAACCAAAATTAGAAGCGCTATTAAAAACGGTATTAAAATTTATAAAGGTGATATTACTAATTTAAATTATCTTTATCAATTTACCCAAAAAAAATATAAACGTAATTTAGAATATTTTCAAGATTGTTATAGCTATTTTTCTAAAAGAGATATGATCGAATTATACTATACTAAATTAGATACAAAATTATATTTAAAAAATATCCAAGATAAACTAAATTATTGTGAAGAACAAAGTAATGAATTAAATAATAAAATTATGAAAAGTAAAAAACAAAAATTAGTTAATAAAAAAATAAATATCGATAAATATTTATTCAAATATAAAAATGATTTAATCGAAGCTACTAATTATTTACATAATTATCCTGAAGGTGTGGTAACAGCTTGTGTTTTATTAGTTAAACAAGATAAAGAAATAACTATTCTAATGGATGGATACGATAAAAAATTTAAAAAATTAAATTCTAAACATTTATTAATTTGGCAAATTATGGAAATATATCAAAAAAAAGGTTATACCAAATTTAATTTAGGTGGTATGTCTAACTTAACTATTGACGACAAAAAATATTCAGGACTAGATGAATTCAAATTGGGTTTTGGAGCTAAAATGGTCGAATATGCTGGTGATTTTGAATTAGTTACTCATAAAAGAAATTACAATTTATATCGTAATTATGTACCGCTTAAAAAATTAATTCAAAGTAAATTGATAAAATAAAAAGTAGAGTTTAATGAGACTGCTGAAAAAATATACAAAGATTACTGTAAATTATATCAGTAGTCTTTTTGTTTTGGTATAATATATATAAGAACAATGGTGATGTAT
>CALVSM010000054.1 GCA_944359025.1 uncultured Bacilli bacterium | reverse complement strand
ACCAACATTCCAATATGCTAGTAACATTGTATTATTTACTTCATAAGCAATTTTATTTCTACTACTAATAATTACATCTTTAATTTCTTCAATCATTTGTATATTATTCTTTTCTAACATAGCTTGCTCATTTCTAAATTCTTCAGACACATCCGAAAAATCTTAAAACTTTAATATTATTTTACCATATAATTTAACAGTAAACAGTAATAA
This sequence comes from uncultured Bacilli bacterium, assembly GCA_944359025.1. Lineage (GTDB taxonomy): Bacteria > Bacillota_I > Bacilli_A > RF39 > UBA660 > Faecisoma. The sequence goes on along the minus strand of CALVSM010000054.1, from coordinate 5,973 downwards.
TTTAATGAAATTATCATGGAATTTATATGTACCAGTTCAACGCATAATATACTTAAAAGTATTAATCTATTTAACCACAAAATTTAAAACTCATAAAAAAACGAACTATTTCTAGTTCGAACAATAATCAATCTGGTGCCCTAAAGAAAGAAGTAGAACAACTTCTAGGACAAAAGAAATAGTCAGTAATAACTATTAACTAATATAAGTATAACACATTTTGTAAAATTTAGAATAAAAATATATAAACTTATCAAAAAAATCCAAATGTATGTTATAATATAAAATAGAGAGGTGATGAAAGATGGAAAAACTTTTTAGATATGAAAAAGATTTAGTTGATGCTTTCATTACTAATTACTTTGATAAAAAAAACAAAATAACAATAAGAGAATTACCAATTAGATGGGGAAATATAGATATTGCATTCATTTTAGGAAATAAGAAAGTTCCATTTAATCAAAAACAAATTGAAGCATTATCGAAACCCTCAAATGCAAAAATATTTATGAAAATCAAAAAAAATAGACCTATATCTGAAAAAATTTTATTTAATGATTTGGGGATTAGTGAAAATACATTCTTTAATTGTATACACACATTAATATCATTAGATTTAATAGTCAAAGATTCTAAAGGTAATTATATAAGAAATATCGATTATGAATTTCCAAAAGTTAAAATATATGGTTATGAAGCAAAACTTACTGATTACAATAAAGCATTTTATCAAGCATGTATTAATAAAAATTATGTTGATTACAGTTACATAGTTTTTCCAATAGATGTAGCTATTAAAATAAAAGAAATGCATTGTAATATTTTAGAAGATAATAACATTGGATTAATTGGTGTTGATAGAAAAAAAACCAAGGTTTTATTAAAAGCTTCAAAAAATCAAAATATTAAATCATATATAAAATTTATAACATTAATGCAATATGCAGAAAATTAAAGAAAGCACTAACTTAGATTATTAGTGCTTTCTTTTTAAATAAATCAATTGCTAGTAACCATTTGTTTAAGTGAGCTGAGCTATTTTTCAATTTATTACTAATTTCTTTTTCCTCGATAAAATTATCCATCATATTATCATAATATAAAACGGCTTGCTTGATTATTTGCACAACATAATCTATTTTTAATTCAATGTTTTGTCTTGAATTAATCTCTTGAATAACATTATGCATTGAAATCCAAAACTCTTGTTCATAATCAACAAATGATAAACTATCGTAGTCATTAATAAAATTTTCATCGTAAGGTGTTCCAGATGTCATAAAAGATATATTAATTTTTTGTGAAATTAAATCTGCAAGTTCACCAGTAAAATAACTTAATAAAGGTATACTCGTATATCTTTTCTTTCTTATTCCAAATGTATCTACTGACTCGAATCTATCTTTTGAAAACTTTCTTAAAGTATTAAACCATCCACCAGAAACATAATCTATATCTATCATACTAAACAAAACAGCATTAAGAAAGTTGTATGCAGATAAAATTTTAAAATTCATATTTTTAAGTTTATATAAAAAATATAAGATATTTGACAGTGTTTCTTCATCCATATATTCATAATTTTTAATATTACTATTATTCTCAGCATTTTCGTGAACTATAAAGAAATAAATACCATCTTTAAATTCAATTTCATCATTAATATCTTCTAAAAGTTCATCAATATCATTTTTACTATGAAACATATTTTCACCAATAGCTAGCGTTAAATAATATGATTCAAATTTTTTATATTTTTCAACACAAAAATTATATATTTCCAAAGTATGGTCAAATTTCCAATCTAAACTATCAATACACAATCCTGGTGTTATTAAATGATTGGATATTGAGAAACTTTCTTCAGCGTGATTATCAAAATACTTCAAAAGATTTTCATCTCTTGTTCTCCAGTCTTTTCTTTTAATTTCAGATGGATAAGTACTATTTTTATCTAAGTTTTTATATAAACTAGAATCATATCTTGCATAATAAAATTGTGGATCATAAAAAGTATTGTTTTTGTTTAAAAAATTGTTGTTGCAGTAATTTTGTATAGATTCGATTGTTTCTTCTCTTGGTGAAAAAACTACTCCATCACAATAATTATCAACTATAGCTTTTTCTATTTTTGAACCTTTTGCTGGACCATGTTGAATTAAATATTTAGTCATTTATATCATCTCCTTCTAAATTTAATGTTTCAATTACATCTGCAAAACTTTCGATAGTTTTAAATCTATCTTCTTTTCTACATTGTAGCATTTTTTTAATAATAGTATATAATCTGTCAATTAATGAACTTTCTTCAATATCTTCATAAAACCAATCTTCAACAGTTCTATCTAACATTGCATTAATCTCATTATGAGGTAAAATATCTGGTTTATAAAATCTATTAATTAAATTAATTCCTGTAATAAACTCATAAATTACAATACCCAAAATATATATATCACTTGTAAAATCAACACTAGAACCATATCCAAGATATTGTTCTGGAGAAGAATAAGAATCTTTGCAAAACTTAACCCTTCCTTTCGTAGAATTTCTACTTACTATTTTAACAACACCCGGATCAATTATTTTATAATCTTTATTATTAGAGTCGTCAATTATCATTATATTATCAGGTGATAAATCTCTATGAACAAAATCTTTCGAAAAATATTCACACATTTTTTTACTTATAATTTTTAAAAAATTGATGCACTCTATAATTTTTATGTATTTATCACATTTTAAATTTCGTAAGTATTCTTCTAATGTTAACCCATTTATAGCTTCTTCTAACAATATACCACCAACAGAACAATCAAAGTTTATTTCTTCAATATTAAAATAAACTTTAGGAAAAACATTAGTTGTCTCATTTGAGGCAATAACATAACGAGTAAAACACCTTTTTTTCAAAGCTAAACCTTCTGATATTTCTTCGATTTGTACCGCAAAATTTTCATCAAGATAATTCAAGTAATCATTAATTGATTTTAAATTTTGCCAATCATTCTCATTAATTTTTATATCTATATCTTCTGTATAATTAAAATATTTTGCAATATATTTTTTCTTATTATTATCTAGTATAAATATACTTTTTGATTGACCTCTTATATTCTTGTTGACTTGAAAAGTATAAGTATCTTTCCATATATCTCTACTCATCATTTCTCGTTTTATTAATTGTTTAAATTTTTCATAATCCATAGTATCCTCCTAACTACTAAAAAAGGACATAGTATTACTAATTATAAGTCTTTACTAGCCCTTATTTTATATTTTTAATTTTAAAATGGTAAGTCATCATCATCGTCTTCGAATAAATTTTTTGGCATTTTTTTAACAAGTTTTTTTGCTTCTTCCTCAGTTGCTTGCATAACTCTATCATTAACAGGTTGACATTCTTCCATAATTTGTTGAAATTCTTCAGCAGTAAAACCTCTACCTTCAAAATTTCTTAAAATTATTTGACACATACTATTTCTCATTGCTATAGAATTAACATAAAAAGATTTACCAACTTCATCCATAGTATTATCTTTATAATTTTGTATTTTAAATTTTAATTCATCAATTTCAAAATCAACATTTCCTCTAGCAAGTTCTGCATCTTGTGTAATAATATGTGAAACACCACAAGGCATTGATCCAAATATACCAATAGTTTCAAATTCTCCATCATATCCTTTGGCATCTCTTGTTCCATGAAATACAAATGGTGCACTAACATCAACAGATGTAAATTTAAATAATTCTATAACTTTAGTTGGATGATATACACCAAAAATAAATCTATCTTTTTTATAAGAACTATTAGAATCAACCACAATACCTTCAAACCAGCCATCTTCTTCTAGCAGTATTTTTCCTTCCCACATATCATTCTCATTAAAATCATAACCATAAGACATATCCCAATAACCTTTAATATCGTTTAATCTAGCCATCGTATAAACCTCCCTTGTGATTGTATATTATATCATATAATTCTTAATTTGAAACGATTTTTATGAATTTCATTTAGGTTTTAAAGGGATAAGCCCTTTTACACACGCTAATTGATGTGTCAATTTGCAAGTGTGTTTCTAAATTATCAAAAATTTAGTATATAAAAAGAATACGGCTAATCGAAGTAGTCGTATTCTTTTTCTAATGTTTCTTCTTTTATAAAATCATTTACTTCTATTTCTTTATCAGTATCTTTAGAAATATCTATTAAATCATAAGAGTTATATAATTCTTTTTCATAACATTCTTTTAAGATATTAACAGTTTTATTTTTATCAACCTCATTTTTAGAAAGTAGAATTCTTCTAAAAAACTCTTTTAACATTTCTAGTATATTCTTAATAAAGTCAATTAAGTTATTATTATTTTGTTCTAACTTTTCACAGTCTTCTTCTAAATTATCTATTACTTTTTGTGAATAATTATATTCTTTTTCTAACTCTTTATAATTAAAAATATAGTCATCTAAATCATTAAAAAAGTTTTGATATATTACTTGGTTTTGAATTTCTTTAGTATATAAATCTAGATATTTTAGTAAGATGTGATATGATTCACCATTAAGAATAATTGAATCTGAAAATGCTTTCTTTTTTGAAAATTTTAACATATTAATAATTTTTAAATGTTCGCTTTCAATATTCTTTTTACTTTTGTTAGCAAGTCTTTCATAGTGTCTGGTTATACCTTTTAATTGTCCTAAAGAAAGATTTTTGATTTTAGTGCCTTTTTCTCCACGTTCTAATTTAAAACCTAGATTATTTAATCTAAAGCAATACTTATCTTGTAATATACTTAAATAATTTTGGTCTTTGATATAATCTCTTTTAGAAATAGAATATCTTTCTTTATTAACTCTTTTATCGAACTTTTTTAACAAGAGGAACTACTACACAGTGAATGTGTGGTGTTTTTTCATCTAAATGTAGTACTGAATGTAATACTTGTTCTTTAGTATAACCTAAATCATTATAAACAAAATACATACATCCATTTGCCCATCTTAATATTTCTTCTTTGGTCATATCTTTAAAAAATTCCGGACCACTTGTAAATATCATTTCATCTGCTACACAACTTTTAGAGTCATCTACCATCTGATCAAAAGTTTTATATCTATCTTGTCTAATTGTTTTCATTTTTTCGTCGTGTTCTTTTTTATATTCTTTAGTGATTTCATAAAACTTTTCTCTATATTTTTTATTACATTTTACTAATTCTATATTGTTAATACTGTCTTCAATTCTTATATCAGGATTAGATTTATAAGATTCTTTTTCTCGTTTATTATGACTACTGATATGGGATAAATCATTTAATGTATTAATACTTTTGCATCTAAATATTGCATAACTCATTTGGTTGTTCTTTTCTGTTTAAACGAGAATATAATGCACTTTCTAAATCTAAAGTAATTACTCCTAATCTTAAAGTTTTATCATTATAATTTTTAGTATCAGATAAAACTATTAGTCTTAATATTTGTTCATAATCTCCATTAGTTTCAAAACTAATATCTTCTAATTTACTATCTGCTTCAGTTTCATAGTAATTTAGTTTTAAACTATTTTTTGAAACAATATCTTGTAATTTATTAAAATATTCCTTTGCTTCTAAACTTGTTTTACCTTCGTGATTCATTGGTATTTTAAAACCTTTTTCATCACTAAATATATTAAAGTTATAAGGAACGCCATAATTATTATGGTAATTTACTAAATCAGTTAGAAAACTTTTTCTATACTCAATATTTAATAGTTCTATTTTATCTCCAACTTTATTTACCTCAATATTATCAATATAAGTACCAATTATTCTTTTCATTTCTTCTCTTGAAGCATTAGTTAAATTTAGAATATTGGTTAAAAATGTATCAGGATTAACAAATGTATCAATTGTTTCTGTATCTTCTAAAATTAATAAATCATTAGTAGTAAAGTTAAAGTTTTCACGTTGTTTTATTTC
>CALVSM010000053.1 GCA_944359025.1 uncultured Bacilli bacterium | reverse complement strand
CATAAGGTTGTGGTTTTGCCATTATTATCAATTGCTTCTACACATACTTTATTAGTTTCACTCTCACTACTTATTAAAACATTGACATTATCAACTGTTGCAGTTGGTGTACAACTACTATTAGTTGTACTACACCATTTGATGCTACTTATTCCTTTATTACTATTATCAGTAACACTAGCTCTTACATAAAAATTACTCTTTGCCCAGCCATTACTATTAAATATTCCTGTTGTACTAAATACAATACTTGGTGCATCGCCTAATACTTCCACTTGTCTTCTAGCTGTAGCTTCATTTCCCGCTTTATCTTTAATGCTATATCTTACATCTTTTACGCCAGTTACTGAAGTGTCGATTGTTGTTGGTTCGATAACTAATTCGCCATCGATTCCTGATAAACTATCATCATATGTTACTCCAGCATTTAAGTCAATTGGCTCATTTATATTAATTGTTTTATCTCCAATTCCTTCAATAACAGGTAATGTCTTATCTAGTTTATATATCTCACAGTTTTTATCGCTTTCATTTCCTCTTTTATCTACTCCGATGACACAAACATAATTACTCGCACTTTCTATATTTATTAATATGCTTTCATTGGTATAAATGGTATCTTCTGGTTCACATTCACTTTGACTGATACATCTTTTATAGCCAAATACTTCTGATTCATTATCTTCGACATTTATTGTTAAATATATATCTTCTTTATACCAACCATTTTCATTAATATTAGTATTACTTGCTGTTTGAGAAATTGTTGGTTTTACTTCATCTGGTCCCATATACCCTAAATCACATTCAGATACATCAACTACTTCAATTTCTGTCATATAATCTTTTTTATAGCACTTATTATTAATTATTACTGCCATTGCTACTTTATCATTACTATTAACATAAAGTTGACCAAATTCAGGTTTATTTTGTATATCTAATTCATCATATATATTTTTATAGTTATCTATTTTTTCTTGTTTAGATTCATCTAATAACGATGCAGCATAATAATTATGACCACTACTTTCAATTAAATAGGCTGATGACATATCGGAGGAATCTTGGGCTTCTTTAATTACATTTAAGATAATTGGTGTCGATATTAAAGATATTATTGCTAACAAAATAACTACTCCTAATAATTCAATTAAAGTAAAACCTTTCTTCATTAAAAATCAACTCCTACTTCTATTATGTATATTTATTTAATCTATTATACCTATAATTAATTTTAACTTAAAATAAATTAAAACGCAAGAAAAAAAGAATATAATGTCATATTCTTTACAAATCTAGTTTATAATTTGACTTAAATACCATTTTTTTATTAGTTAAAGGGTCGATAATAATTAATTCATAGGCATGTAAACATAGACGTTTATATTTATTATTACCGTATTTACTATCCCCTAATATCGGTGTATTATTATGTGACAGTTGAACTCTAATTTGATTTTTTTTACCAGTTTTAATATTGATATCTAACCAAGTATATTTATCATTTTCTTTTATCTTATAATATTCGGTTATTGCTAAATCACCACTATCACTTACATAAACAAAATGATTTTTATTTTCTTTTAAATAATTTTTTAAAATAGCATGTTCTTTAGTTTTACCTATTACAATAGCACTATATTTTCTTGTAAAATTAGCCCAATTGGTTTGATATAGTTTTTTAATCTTTTCATTTTTAGCAAATATAACTAGGCCTGATGTATCTTTATCTAAACGATGAATAATAAATATCTTATTATTTTTATTATCTTTTTTCACATAATCACTTACTAAATTATATAAATTAACATTACTTTTACCATCGGATATTGTTAACATATTATAGGGTTTATCGACAACAATGATATTTTTATCTTCATAGATAATATTAATTAATTTAGATTTATTATATTTATCTATTTGAACAATTTGTCCTTTTTTTAACAAGTAATTATATTGTGTCACTACTTTGTTATCAACTAAAATTAAGCCATTTTTTAACAAAGACTTGATTTTTTTATGACTATAATCAAAATTATTAATTAAAAATTCTAACAATTCTTGTTCTTCTATAACTTTTTGCAAATTAATCACCTAAATACTTGATCAAAATAAGGAGCATCATTCCTTAAAAGTTCTTTGACAAATGGTTTATCGATTTCTTTTACTTCTAAATATTCATCGATTTGATATTGATCTAGTTTATAAATTGGATGGTATTCAAATAAAACATATAAAAAATTTAAAATAAGGGATAAGTTATCAAAATGTTCATCGATAGATATTTTACTTATATCATATCCATGACTAATTAAAAAATTATATGTTAAAGCAGGAATACTATCATGTGGTAAATCGTATATCCGGGCACTATCAATATCGACAAAGTTAAAATTATTGTTAGTAGTAAAAATAATGTTACTTAAATTAATATCAGCTAATATAATGCCATAATTATGATAGTATTTTAAGTAAGCAGACATTTGTTTAAATATATTAATTAGTTGGTTTTTATTTAAGTTTAATTCAAAAATCGATTTACCCTTAACATAGTCCATACTATAACCACATAATCTATCTTGACTAACTATTTTATTACGAGGTAAAACTAAGCCATTTAAAGAAATAGCTGATAAAATATTTATTTTTTTTTCTTTATTTACTAAATCGATATTATTTTTTTTATATAATTTATAAACGGTTTTATAATCTGACCAAATATCAGCTTCTTTACCACTATCTTCGATTAAATCGATATGTTCAAAATCTAATGTGTTTATTTCGATTGTTTGCGTAATTATTCTCCTATTCCATATTTTAAAATGTATTCTTGATAAGGTATTTGTTTATCTTTATAAGTGCCATCTTGTTTTATTTCAATTAAACGATTACTGACGGTTTCGATTAATTCTTGATCGAATGAACTAAAAACAATCACTCCCATAAATCTATTTAACCCCTCATTTAAAGAAGTAATCGATTCGATATCTAAATGGTTAGTAGGTTCATTGAATAACAAAACATTACCTTTTTCTAACATCATTTTACTAAACATACATCTTACCTTTTCCCCACCTGATAAAACATTTACTTTTTTAAAGACTTCTTCGCCAGAAAACAACATTCTACCTAAAAAACCTCTTACAAAACTATCATCTTTGTTATCGGTATATTGTTTCAACCAATCGGTCATAATTAAATCATTATTAAAATATTCATCGTGATTTTTTTCAAAATAACTTATTTTAACATTACTACCTATTTTAATTGTTCCACTATCAGGTTTTAAATGGCCAGCTAAAATATCTAAAAGAACAGTTTTAGCTATTTCATTAGTACCAATTAAAGCTATTTTATCATCTGGTCTAATCGTTAAACTAAAATCTTTTAAAATAATTTTATCATCGATACTATAATTGATTTTTTCTAATGTGATAACTTCTTTACCGACATTTTTGTCAAAATCAAAGTTAATATAAGGATATTTACGGCTAGACGGTTTAATTTCATCTAATACTATTTTTTCTAAAGTTTTTTTCCTTGAGGTTGCTTGTTTAGATTTAGATGCATTAGCTGAAAATCTTCTAATAAAGTCTTCTAATTCTTTAATTTTTTCTTCTTTTTTCTTATTAGATTCTTTCATTTGTTTTTGAATTAATTGACTAGATTGATACCAAAAATCATAATTGCCAACAAATAAAGTAATTTTATTATAATCGATATCTAACATATGAGTACATACTTTATTTAAAAAATGGCGATCATGTGATACAACTAAAACAGTATTTTTAAAATTAATTAAAAATTCTTCTAACCATAAAATACTCTTACTATCTAGGCCATTGGTCGGTTCATCTAACAGTAAAATATCCGGTTCACCAAACAAAGCACTAGCTAATAGTACTTTTACTTTATCACTATCTTTTAATTCACTCATCAACAAGTTATGTTTACTATTATCGATACCTAAACCAACTAATAAAATAGCTGCTTCACTTTCAGCTTCCCAACCACCTAATGAGGCGAATTCTTCTTCTAAAATAGCTGCTCGCATTCCGTCTTCATTGGTAAAGTCTTCTTTCATATATAAATTGTTTTTTTCTATCATTACTTCATATAATTTATTGTTTCCCATAATAACTGTATCGATAACTGTTTTATCATCATATTCATTATGGTTTTGTTTTAAAACAGATATTCTTTCTCCTTTACCAATAATAACTTCACCAGTAGTCGATTCGATATTACCGGATAATAGTTTTAAAAATGTCGATTTCCCTGCTCCGTTAGCGCCGATAATTCCATAACAATTATCACCACTAAATTCTAAATTAACATTTTCAAACAAAGTTCTTGTATTAAATCTTAAACTTAAATTATTTACTTTTAACATATCATTCACCAACTCCAATAGTTTATCATATATAAGATAAAATTACAAATTAAAATCATAGAAAATAATCTATGATTTTATAATCTTTTTAAATAGTTTATAAATTTCCACAACTACTAATGGTGTTAAAGATAATGATATAATTATTAACCATTCTGAAGAAGTTGGTATTTGAAGTGATAGAAAATTAGCTAGCGGTTCAACATATACTAATAATAATAAAACTATTAAAGATAACAACATTGCGCCGTATAAATGCCAATTGCGAGCATGTTTTTTAGAAAAGAACGATATATCAGGAGAGTGTTGGTTTAATGAATGGATAATTTGTGATAAAGATAAAGTAATAAACGCCATTGTTACTCCTTCACTAGGGCTATCTTGATAACCTATGTAATAAGCTATTAAAGTGATTATTGAAATAATAATGCCATGAAATATTACTCTTTCAATCAAACCTTTTTCAAATAAGGTTCCTACTTTAATAGGTTTTCTATCCATAATATTACTAGCGGCCGGATCAATTCCTAAAGCTAAAGCTGGTATAGTATCGGTAACTAAATTAATGATTAAAATGTGAACAGCTAAAATAGGTGTTCCAATATTTACTAACATAGCAATAAAAATAGTAAGTACCTCCGATATGTTACCAGCTAATAAATATTGAATAACTTTTTGAATATTTGAATATATTCTTCTTCCTTCTTTTATAGCAAATTCGATTGTTGTAAAATTATCATCTAATAAAACCATATCCGAAGATTCACGAGCAACATCAGTTCCACCTTTACCCATCGCTATACCAATATCGGCGGCTTTTAAAGCGGGTGCATCATTGACGCCATCTCCGGTCATCGCCACGATATTTTTATTTCTTTGAATTGCATTAACTATTCTTAGTTTATCATTGGGACTAATTCTAGCAAATACCGATGTTTTTAAAACTACTTTATCTAATTCTTCATCGGTCATTTTATTCAAATCAGTACCAGATATAGCTAAATCTCCTTCTTGATAGATATTAAGTTGTTTAGTTATAGCTAAAGCTGTTTCGACATGATCCCCAGTTATCATAATAACTTTAATACCAGCCTTATGACAAGTAGCAATTGCTTGTTTTACTTCTTCACGTGGTGGATCAATCATACTTAAAATGCCAATAAAAGTTAGCTCCTTTTCAATATCATCTTTATCAGGAATTTGTTTAATATTTCTTTTAGCAAAAGCTAAAACCCGCATGGCATTTTTAGATGATGTCATACATAGATTATTAATTTTATCGATATCTTCATAATTAATAAGTTTTTCTTCACCATTTACTAATATTTTAGTACAAAGCGGTAAGATGGAATCAATTGCTCCTTTCGTATAGATAACATAATCATCTACTTTATTAACTGTAGTCATTCTTTTTCTAACCGAGTCAAAAGGAAGTTCTAAAACACGAGGAAATTTATTTTCAATATCAACTTTTTGATTTTTAGCAAACGAAAGTAAAGCTATTTCGGTTGGATCGCCTATTTCTTTATCATCATCTAATGTCGCATTATTACATAAAATAGCTGCATATAATAATTCTTTTTCACTTACTTTGTCATTATTAGTTTTAACTTTATTATTCATAAAATCTTCATATAAAGCAAATTCTTTAACAGTCATTTTATTTTGCGTTAAAGTACCTGTTTTATCTGAACAGATAACCGTCGTACTTCCTAGAGTTTCAACTGCTGGTAACTTTCTAATTAAAGCATTTTGTTTAGCCATTCTTTGAACACCTAAAGCCATAACAATAGTAGC
>CALVSM010000052.1 GCA_944359025.1 uncultured Bacilli bacterium | reverse complement strand
AAACTAAAACACCATTATGCCTTTTATTTGTTGACTAAAATGGTGTTTTTTCATTGCAGTAACTGTAAAACTCGGGAGTAAATTGTTAACAAAAAATTAAAAAAGTTGTATTTATAGCAATATATGGTATAATGTGGTTAACAAACTGATTACGGAGGGTATTTATGATAATAGGTGAACGATTAAAAGAAGCAAGATTAGCAAAACAAATGTCACAAGAAACATTAGGTGGCTTATTAGGAGTATCAAAAGTTTCAATTTGCGGATATGAAACAGGTACTAGAACTCCTAACATGAGAAACTTTTTAAAATTAATTGAAATATTAGACTTAGATGCTAAATACGTCCTTGGTATGGATGTAAATGTTATTAATGAAGATAACGATGAATATCCAATAAAAATGGCTAATAATGACATAAAAATTGTCGAAGAAATAAAGAAAAGTCGCGAATTATATAACATGTTTTGTAGTAATCCAAAAAGAACAGTTGACAAAATTAAAAGTAAATTTAATTTGAAATAAAGAATTGTTCTTTTTTTCTTTTAAAAAAATTATAAATAGGGTATAATAACAAAAGGAGAAGAATGAACATGTATAAAAAAAGAAAAAAAGATAAAAAAAGAAAGATAATAATTATTTGCATTCTTGTTTTTTGTTTAATTACCGGTTTTATTGTTAATGTCGTAATAACCGATAGACAACTAACAATCTTTGAAAAAACAATTAAAGATAGCGTATTAACAGTTCAAAAAATTATTGCCTATCCATTTGACTTTATTTTGAATAAAATTGAAGAAAACAAAGAAAAAAACAAAATGTACGAAGAATATCAATTACTCAAAGAAGAAAATTTAGCTAATGAACATTATAAGATAGAAAATGAAGAATTAAAAAAAGAAATAAATGAAATGAAAGAATTATTGAATATTAATCATACCTTAGCCGAATATACTAAATTAAGTGCGACAGTTATCGATCGCAATTTAGGATATTGGTATGATACTATAACAATAAATAAAGGCGAACATGATGGCGTTGAAATAGGAATGCCTGCCGTTGTCGGCAATGGCTTAATTGGCAAAGTAATTTCAACAACTACTTTTAACAGCACAATTCGTCTTATTACCGCAACAGATGTTATTGATAAAATTTCAGTAAAAATTCAACTAGATGAAAACAACTATGTATATGGCATTTTATCGAACTATGATAGTGAGACGAAAACTCATATAATCGAGGGAATTTCTGAAACTAGTGAAATTAAAAATGGCTCATTAGTAACTACTACAGGTATGGGAAATATTTTTCCTGCTGGAATATTGATTGGTAAGATAACAGGTGTACGAACCGATACATTTGATTTATCGAATGTACTAGAGATGCAATCAGATGTTAACTTTGACGAAATAAATTATGTTACTTTATTAAAGAGGAATGCATGATAGTATTTATATCAGTTTTATCTTTTCTATTAGATGGAATTTTATCCAAATATATCTTACCAAATTCAATTTTTTTACCTCTTTTTACAATTGTTTCGTTAGTTTTAATTTACCCTTATTTTAATGATAATAATTATCGCTATTTTCGGTATATCGCCATTATTGGCTTATTATATGATATAACATATCTAAATACGATATTTTTAAATTTTTTCATCTTCATTATAATTGGCTTTTTTAATTGTTTATTTAACTATTTGCTTTCTAATAATTTATATACTAATGTTATGATAACAGTCATATCAATTATTTTATATCGTCTAAGTCATTACTTATATCTTGCTATTTTTAAAACCCAAACATTCGACTTAATGATATTATTTGAAAGTATTTACAAATCGTTAATATTAAATATTTTATATTGTATAATAATATATTGCTTTACTGAATTATATAGCAACAAACACAAAATATTAAGAAGCAAGTAGTTGACACAGGTTAAGAGATATGCTAAAATGAATAACGACGTAATCCGCTGATAATTTAAACTTATTATGATTATAGTTTGATAAAGGAGAGTGACATTGTGAATCTTGTAGAAAAGATAACTTCAACACAAATTCGTAAAGATATCCCAGAATTTAGAGTTGGGGATACAGTTAGAGTAAATGTTAAAATTGTTGAAGGAAAAAGAGAAAGAATTCAAGCGTTCGAAGGATTAGTAATGGCGATTCAAGGTCGTGGCGTAGGAAGAACATTTGTTGTTCGTAAAGTATCTGGTGGCGTTGGTGTCGAAAGAACTTTTCCAATTAATAGTCCAATTATCGATTCAATCGAAGTTGTAAGAACTGGTAAAGTTAGACAAGCAAAACTTGGATATATTAGAACAATGGTAAAACAACCAAAAATCAAAGAACGTCGTAACAAAGAAGCTGCATAAGGCTTCTTTAATTTTATTTTTTTCAAAAAATAGTATATAATATTAAAGGAAGTGATATAGATGAATTTTATAAAGAACGCAATTCCTTATATAATAATTATAATTGTCGTCGTTCTAACAAGAACTTACATTTTGACTCCTGTAGTCGTTTCAGGCTCTTCGATGGACGATACTTTAACTGATGGCGAATTATTATTGTTAAAAAAATACGATAAAAATTATGAACGCTTTGACATTGTAGTCTTTGATTACGGCGATTCAAAATTAGTTAAAAGAATTATTGGTTTGCCTGGCGAAACTATCGAATATAAAAATGGTGAGTTATACATCAATAATCAAAAAGTCGATGATCCTTTTGCCAATAAAACAAAAGATTTTAAATTATCCGACTTAAATTTAGAAGTAATTCCTGAAAATACTTACTTTGTTTTAGGCGATAATCGTACGAATTCAAGTGATAGTAGAATTATCGGACCAATTTCAAAAGATTCTATCAATGGTACAGCATCATTTAGCTTATGGCCATTTGGTAGTGTTGAATAAAGCATAAAGTATAAAGTATAAGATAAGCATAAGATAAATTAAGAATAAGATAAACTACTTATTCTTTTTAAAAATTTTATTTAAAGTGGTGATTTTATGAATGGCGTCTTAGGTGGCTTTAAAAATATGTTAAGACAGTGGCGAATTAACTTAAAAAGAAAAAAACAAAAAAAAGCAAAAAATATAACAAAATATCCCAAATTTACTTCTTTTATTTATAGTACGATAGCAATTATTTATAGCCCCTTTGGTTACATATTTGCCCGCTATAACGAACAAGCTAAACAAGAAAAACCTAATATTTACAAACAATTAGAAGATATAAATCTTGAATTAGATAAAATAATTGTTGATGAAAATCAAAAGTCAAAGTTGAAAAAAATTAATCAAAAAATTGAATTAATTAAAAAAGATATAAAACAACCGATGACTGATAATACTAAAATTTATTTCAATAACAAAATTAAAGAATTAGAAACAAAAGTTAATTTTATTAAAAACCCTAATACAATTTCCTCAAAAGAAGTGACAATTATTAGAGATTCAGTTAAGAACAATTTCAAAAACAAAAAAATTAATGTTCCTCAAAATATCAATAAAAAATTAATATCTAAACTATCTTTAATGCCCCTAATTATCAAAAAAGAAAACTTTGATAAACAAGAAAAAATATTAAAGGATAAAAAAAGTGGTGACGTCGAGTATATAAAAAAGACTACAAAAGAAATAAAAATTATCGAAGATAATATAATAGATATCGAACAAAAAATATCGATAGTTAAAGAATATAATCATTATTATGATTTAGAAAATAATTTAAAATATTTAAGAGCTCAAATTACAAAATTAACAAATAAGTATGATGAATTAAAAATCAATTTTAATATTAATTTGAATATAGATTTTGACAAATATAAATTAGTTAAATCAAAAGAAAAACTAGAAAATATGCTAGAAAAAATCGATAACGATCTATTTTTGATAGAACGTAAAAAGAAAGAAATGATAACCAAAAAAATCAAAAAAGAAGAAAAAGAAGAAATAAAAAAACAAGAAAAACAAAAACAAACAACAAAAAAAATAAAAGAGGTCGATGAATTTATCCAAGCAAAAGAGCATGTTTTAAATAATATTATAAATCAAAACAAATATTTGAATAGCTATTTAAAACAATTAGCAAAATCAACCAACAAGAAAAAAACATTATTTTCATCTTTAACTAATTTTTCTAAAACAGTTTTAAATTTTACTATTTCATTGTTACCAATTTCAATTTTTAAAAATAAATTATTAGGCACCTTAGTCAGCACTATTATGATAAATAATTCAATTAAAACAATGCGCAAAATGGTTAATCCTAAATTACAAATAAACTACGAAACATTTTTAGAAAGCTATACAAATAATAAAAATATTATTAGTAATACTTATTATTTTTGTAATAATTCTTTATATGAACTAAGTTTACTTAAAGATGAATTATTATTATTAGGCGCAAACAAAGATGCAAAGGAATTGTTAACGCAAATTACAACAATTGAAAATAATATTTTTAAACAAATGGAAGAATTAAAATTAAAAGATAGCACTTTAGATAAAATTTATGTCAAAATAAAAAAATAAAAATCGATAAGAAAGATATAATATTAAGTTTTATAAACAAAAATGAATATTATAGAGGTATTTATATGGCTAATTATGTATATAATCGTGTTATTTGCAATGAACAGGCAAAAAAACAACTTGAAAATAAAAATTGGTGCATCGACGAACACCAAAAAAGATATTTTATAAAATATGATTACATGGTTAAACAAATATCAAATAATTTATTCGAATTAAAATTCGATACTATAGGTCCTAATTACAAAATTGATAGAATAATAGAAATTTTAATTAAATATCCTAACACAAAATGGTACTGTATCGAGGAAAATATAGTTGAAGAAGGCTATTTTCAAATTTTAAATAATTCACTAAAATTAGAAATAAGAAATATCGAAATGAACGAACAAAATCTAATATTTAACGATGTTTGTTTTGATACATATTGGTCGTGGCCAATTTATAACTTGATGTTTTATGATTATCAAGAAAATAATCTCATAATTGATGATTATAACAAAAACAAAAAAATTAAATTAACGATTAAACAACGAGATATTGCAATAATTAAAAAATTAAGTCAAAAATATTTAAAAGAACTTAATAATAATTGTTGCTATCTCACTAAAAACCAACATTTTCAAGAAGAATTTTGCTTTTGGAATAAAGAAGATTTTGGGTTGCTTGAATCACAAGTTATTAAAAATAATAATTTTGTTGAAAAACCAAAAATAGCTCAAGAAATAAAAAATATTATTAATCAAATTTTAAAAAATAATAACATTCCTTATGAATATTATATAAAAATAGGTGAGTAAATAGAAAATACTTATAGTAATTATAATATGTAATGGATGACATTTTTATTTTAAAAATTAAAAAAAAATCTAATCAAAATGCTTATAGAAAAACATTAACTAAATTTGAAAAATAAATAATAAAACAAAATAAATTGTATAAATTAGAGTTTGCAATATTATTAAAAATAATTAAATAATAATTTATGTAATACACTAAAATTAAACTAATGGTTTATTAAAGTAAACTAACTGTCGGTTGAATTTGTAACATATTTGCAATAAAATGGAATTAACAGTTAAAGGAGGAATTTTATATGGCAAACAAAACTCTTGGAGAAATGATTAGTTCGTTAAGAAAAGAAAAAAATATGACACAAAGTGACTTGGCAGAAAAGATGAATGTTACCGATAAAGCAGTGTCAAAATGGGAAAGAAATTTATCTTGCCCTGATATTAGTTCTATTCCAAAACTATCAGAAATTTTAGATGTTTCTGTAGAAAAATTATTAAATACACAAACAAAATATAACAGTAGTAAGATGGAAGATATTATCAATGTTTCTTTGATTGGAATTAGCCTCGCAATGGGCATTTGTATAATAGTTACTTCTATATTAAAACAAATCGATATGAACAACGCTATTATTATGTTAGGAATAGGAATATGCTGTTTATCTATTTATTTGTTAAAAAATAAATAACAATTTTTTCTGTTATATAAATTACAATTTATCGAGTAGATTTTTATCTACTTTTTTCTTTGGGTGAAAACATGATATAATATAATAGATTTATGAAAGAGTGACAAGTATGAACAAAGCTAATAATGAGGGGGTTTACAAAATCGGTATCAACTGCTTGATACCAATTTATTTAACCCCTCCAAGAAAACCTTATAAATAAAGGGTTT
>CALVSM010000051.1 GCA_944359025.1 uncultured Bacilli bacterium | reverse complement strand
AGCTTTAGAAGCATCGTAGTCTAAGCTTTCTTGATAATAAGTATCGATGGCATTAGTTGAGGAAATATTAATTATTTTGCCATACCCTTGATCATACATATATTTTCCGATATATTTACTAGTTAAAAAAGGCCCAATTAAATTTGTATCTAAAATTTTTTTAAAATTATCCACCGTTTTATCTTCTAAAGTAGTATCGATACTAATGCCAGCATTATTAATTAACACATCAATTGTTTGAAAATCAGATTTTATATTATCTAGCAATTTTATTACCTCTTGTTCATTGGAAACATCACTTTTAATAATTGTTACTTTAATAGAAAATTGTTCTAATTCTTGTTTTGTTTGTAATGCACTTTCATCATCGTTTAAATATGTAAGAATTAAGTTATAATTATGTAAAGCAAAAACTTTAGCAATGGTTTTACCTAGCCCTTTAGTTCCACCAGTTATTAAACAGTTCATTGTTTCACCTCGCATCTAATTGTATAACACTTTTTCTAATTTTTCACATAAATCTTCAATATAATCTCTTTTAGCTAATTTTTCTAACCATTCTTGGGGAAAACTATCATATCCATATATTATTCCTGCCATCGAGCCAGCTATAGCAGCAATAGTATCGGTATCATTACCAAGATTTATTGCTCCTATGATTGTCTCTTTAAAATTATTAGCATTAAATAAAACCCAAAATGCTGCTTCTAAAGTATCAACAACATAACCAGTAGATTTTATTTTATCAAGACTATATTCCTTTATATTTCCCTTTAAAATTCTTTTATAAGCTTCTAAAGATTCTTCAATAAACATAGAGTAATCAATTGATTTTATTAAATTATAACTTTCTACTTTATCTTTTCCTTTTAACAAATTAATAACATAATTAACATATATATAACAGCCTAAAATACTAATTTCATGAGCGTGGGTTAAAGATGAAACATTTTTAACTATTTCAAATGTTTCAACATCTTTTAAATCATTATAATAACAATAATACGCAATAGGTAATATTCGCATCAATGAGCCATTCCCATTTGAATATTCATCTTTTTGACCACACTCTAAAATATCATAGCCTTTAGAAAAATTAATAATGGATTTTATGCATGTCCTACCAGCATCAAAAACTTCACCATAAGGAGTATATTTAGCTTCTTTTAACCAATAATAGAAATTCATCATAATATCCTCACAGTTTATTTTACCACCTTGATTTATCATTGAATCCATTGTAGCAATCTCCATCGAGGTATCATCAGACCAAGTTCCTGCTGGAACATCATGTGATCCATAACCAATCATTTTTGTTACTGGATGAGCTAATAATTTCTCTCTAATACAAAATTCAACTGGAACCCCCATCGCGTCACCAATAGCATGTCCAATTACCCCAACTTTAATTTTTGACATTCACACCACCACTCATCTAATTATATCAAAAAAAATAACTGCTAACAAATATTAACAATTATTTCGCTTTTATTTCTTCAATATATTTATTTACTTTACTTGCCCACGTTTTACTAGCTGCATATTTATGGTTCATCTCTTCTGGAGTAGTTAAACCCTTACTAATATAGTTACGCGCTAAATTATCAATAAATCCTTTAATTCCTTCATCTAAAGTTTCATAAGAACGATAGTTACCACCATTACAAGAAGGACTGCCGACCTGTCCACCAACATTATTACATTGTTTAACAAGACGACTACATTCCCATTTGCAACCAGTCTCATGTAATGATATGGCAACAGCCAAATATGGATCAACACCTTTTTCTAATGAATAAGTAACAAATAATTCTCCTTTACCTTCTAAATCAGAATTTAAAGATTTATTAATTTTAGCTATTAATTCTTCTTCTGTTAAACCATCGAATACGATGGGGTCTTCCTCTATTTCTTCTTCAACAACAGTTGCTTCAGCTAATAAAGGTGTGGGCTCTAATTCAGTTGTTTTTCCATTAGGAATAAGTATTAAAGTACCTGTCATTAAGACTCCTAATAAAATACACAGCTTTGTTTTCAAAAAATTTCACCTCTTCAAAAAATTTGGGAAAACATATATAATGTTACCATATTTTTTTAAATCGGTCAAATTGAACGAACTAGTTCGACTTTTATAATCCAAAGTGATGAAAGTCATTTTTTAAAATAATTAGATAAAAATCGATTTCTTATGTTGTATGTTAACTCTGATTTTGGGAGATTGCAAGTTATTTACCAAAATTAAACCTTATCTTTTTTCATTATATAACTGTTGTAGTTTTTAATATTCGTTCATTTTATTAATACTTTCATTATAGATCTTTACTTATAATTTTTTTGAATTTTGATAGTGACATTTATTAGCTTTTAATTAAGTTCGATTATTTGATAACTGGAAATATATATGATACCTCTTCTACTCCTTTAATTACAAGATTAATATTAATAGCACTATCAATCGGTTTAATTAACAATAGAGAAACTTCACAAATTTTAATATGCCTTATCGTTTACTTTAATGATTCTATAGTATCTTTTCTATTTATAATCTTTGTGCTTATTCCAATATCAACTTCAACTTTCAATCAACATAATATTTAACTAACAATTAAATATTATATGAGTTATTTACAATAGTTAAAAAATAGTAAAGTTATTTTTTTCGTCTCTTATAATTATTCAAATTATATATTTTCCGTTTTAGCCTTTTTTCCTTAATACATTTAATAAAATTACTTTTTGCTTCTTTATCTAACCATAATATTTTCCCTTTATTTCTATCTATAAAATCAGCCATTTCTTCGTTAGGGCAAATTATTTCTGGAATATTTATAACATACTCATTTAATACCTTTTTATCATTTATCTTATTAAACGCGTATTTTAACAAATTACAATCTTGCTTTGCATATGCCATAACATTTAAATGTGATTCATCATACTTTTCATAAATTTTTTTTATCCTAAAATATGTCAATATATTTTCATCGTTGATTAAATACTCATCAAACCCTCCCTTACTATTTCTATATAATAGTTCATATTGATTAGCTATTTTCTTATCTTTAGAAACAGGTACTTTTCCATCTTTCAACGTTTTAAATTTAACATATCCATAGTATATTTCTTTTTCTAGCATTAATTCCACCCATTTATCATTTATAGTTGTCATATAATCATCAGAGCACAAAAATTCTAGCATAGTGTCGCTAATGTTAGGTAGAATATTAACATAATTTGATAATTGCTTTTCATCTATTTTTTTATTATTAAATAACAAAATAACTTTCTTTTCTAAAGTTTCAAATGAATAATCGATATTTAAAGTAAATTCTATTATATCTTCTAATAATGTTAAATTTATGAACGAATGATTTTTTTCATAAAATTCTTTCTTACTATCGACAGAAAATAAGCGAAGTATTTTTGATTTTTTTGAAAAGTAATCAATTTGATTTGGAATTTCCAACAAAAAATCATATAATTGATTATTATCTTTATCATTAAAGATTCTATCGATTGTTTCAATAATATAAACAATACTTTTTTCATCTATTAAAGACTTATTAACTAATAATATCATATCTGAAAACTTAGTAATAAAATTCATTTCTTCTTTTGAAATTAAAGGAAAAAGTGAATCATACAAAGGAATTAATACTAATATATTATCAATAAATATCTTTATTAATTTTATTCTAATTTGAGGGATAATAGAAGTTTCGGTTTGCGCTCTAAAGTCATCTTTTACAAGTTTAATGTACTCTGCTTTATATTCTTGAGTAAAATATTCAGATGAAATTACTTTTTTTAATCTTTCTTCTGTTTCATTAATATGCATAGGACTTATTTTTAACATTTCGGCTAGTATTTTCTTTTTATTTGACTCTTCAACATAGTTAAACACCTCATTAAATATAGTTACTTCTTCGAAAATATTTTCTGGATATTGTAATTGCATTTTTTCGCGAATCTCTATAGCTTTTACTAAACAAGATTCATCATTTTTTAAAACACTTTGAATTTTTTCATCATCTAAATTATAGTGCCTATCAAATAGATAACTGTTATAAATAGTATTTTCATAACTATCAAATACTTTATTTCCCTTAGCATAATTGTAACAATACATTTCACAATTATAATCCAAATATCCATTGCTAATTAAATCTGTTAAGTCTTTTTTTAAGTCTTTATTGTTGTCTGTTATTTCGGAAGCACCATCCAAAGTACTATTTTTCAAAAAATATTCAATAATTTCTTTTAATTTAAAGGTGTATGAGTCATTATTTTTGTTCTCTTTAATTAATAATTCAAAATTACTATCATACATATTTTTTAAATAAGTTACTGCGATACATGATTTAACACTAACATTTGAAACACCAAATCTACTTTTTAAAGTTAGGAATAAATGAATTACTTCATTAAGTCTATGTTTTATTTTTCTGATATTAAGATTATCTCCTCTAGTTAACCATAACCAAACTCCATAATCTTTTTGAATATCAATTAAAAATTCTTTTTCAAACATTGATGTTTTCTCTATTAGTAAATTCCTTGTTATAAGGTCAAAATCGTCATTTCTAATAGTTGGTAAATTCATAACACTCGTAAATGGCTTAAACTTTGTATCTATAAATTCATCATCTGCAATTTCAACAAACTGGTCTTTTGTAATGGCAACAATAAATGTTAAGTTCTGATAATCTCCATAATATGAATAAATTTCTTCTAAAAATTGTTTAATTCTTAAGGAATCTTTCAGTCTATCTAAATCTTCAACAACAATTACTGTTTTATCTTTAATAGTCAAGTCGTCGAATATTTCTTTTAAATCGTTTTCATTTAATTTATTATCTTCACAATTCTTACTGTAATTAAAAATCAACTCGTCGGTTAATATAATATAAAAGATAATTAATAGTCCTAATAACCCAGAAATATTACAGAAAGCTTTAATTGCTGGCACTAAAAATTCCCATGGAGTATTGCGAAGAAAATTAAAATACTTCAATAAATGGTTGTTATATAAAAAAGTAAGTAAAAATAAAAAAATTGCAATAAAAAATAAATATGTACTACTTTTTTTTGTTGTAGCTATTTTTAAACTTTTAAAACTAGGATTAAGTTTTTTTTGTATATATGACCATTTTAATTTATTATTCTTAAGTCTTTTTCTTGCTATTTGATATAGCATTTTTTTATGTGCTTCGAACTGAGTATTTTCACCATCAGGATCTAATAAATTAACTTTTATTAATCTTGCTATTGCTTTTTTATTGGAATCTTTTGATTCATCCAACTCCTTTTTTAGTAACTTGATTATAGTTGATTTGCCAGAACCGTTTTCCGAGATTAATCCAATAACCCTCGCACTATTCTCTATTCCTTCTTTTAACATATTCACTTGTTCTTCAAAACCAATATAATCGTGTTCATAATCTTCCACTGGAAAGTCTTGATAATAAAAAGTACTTTTTTTCATAATTACCTCCTCAAAAAAAATAAAGCATATTCCATTGTTAAAAGGAATCGCTCTATTATTTATCGTTATTATAACATTTTTTAGAAATTTTTTCTATAAAAAATAAGTTAATATTCAGGATAAGTTGCTAATTAAAAAGAAATTAGTAAAAAGTACTAATTTCCTATATTTCGTTATCCTGGTACTTTAATTCAGCTTGTTTAATAACCTTTTCTACTGCACCTTCTCTTTTTATAGGTGGGTAGTTATATTTAATTAATAGCCTTCTAATATTAACTCTAATTCTTGCTCTAGCATCTTCTCTTTTAAATGCATCCAGTGTTAAATTTTGATTTATAATTTCAACTAATTCTTTTGCAATTTGTACTAAAGTTTCATCTTTCATTAATTCTTTTATTTCTGGGTCAAATCCTAAAGCATCAAAGAAAGCTTTCTCTTCTGGAGATAAATTGTATTCATTACCATTAGCTAGTTCTTCTTCTATTTCTTTCTTTAAATTAATAAATTCTTCAATAATTTTTTCAATATCTGCTAAATCTGTCCTTTCATTATAAGCATCTACTATTTTGTTAAACTTTGTTGAGAATTTTTCTTGTAATGTTAAATTTACTTTTCCTATATCTTTGATTGTTGTTTTAATTGCTCTTGATAATACTTCAGCAGCTACATTTTTATCTTTTAAATTTCTTAATTTGGAAAGCATATTATTACTTAATAATTCAAGACTATTTCCTCTAGATAATTCCCCTAGATTAATTAGTTCATCTTCTCTAATAGATTCTTCTAACATTTGCCCTACTGTTTTGTTAATTTCAGATACATCTAATTTATGTTCATTCGATATTTTTGAAATG
>CALVSM010000050.1 GCA_944359025.1 uncultured Bacilli bacterium | reverse complement strand
GAATTAATAGAAGCCAAAGTTCCACAAAATGAAAGATTAGTTAGACTTAATAATTCCGCAAGAAGACAAATGAAAGTGTTAAAAGATAATAAAAACATTAAGGATTTAGAATTATTGCAAAAACAAGTTAATGAAGATAATAATTTAATAGCTAATTAATGAAAAGTATTGACAGTCACATTCGTCAATACTTTTTTTTGTAAAATAAAATAGATTAAAGGAAGGTTATAAAATGATTAGTATAAGAAAAAGAGGAAAGGTTTATCAGTATTGTTTTGAAGCGGGAAAAGTAAATGGAAAAAGAAAGCAAATAACTAAATCTGGTTTTAAAATAAAAAATGAAGATGTTTGGCTAAATATAGAAGCATTAGTAGCTCTTTTTAGTATTGATAGAAGTGGTATTGTTAGGCATATTAAATTTATAAAGATGATGAATTAAGTCAAGATAGCACATGTGGGTAATGATGACAAACAAACCTATAACACAAAATATTATAGTCTTGATAGATTATTTCTATCGAATTTAGAGTTAATTCTAAAAAAGCAATTAATTTTAGAACTTGGGCAAATAAAGTCATTAAAGATTATATGATCCAAGGTTTTGCTTTAATAAATATTCTTTTTGATAATGTTTTTACAAAAATTAATAAAATTTATGTTACAATATTAATTGGTGATTTTAATAATGTATGATGTAGCAATAATTGGCGCTGGTCCAGCTGGTTTATTTACAGCTTATGAATTAATTACAAATAATAAAAATTTGAAAGTTGTATTGATGGATAAAGGTCAAAAAGTTAAAACTAGATTTTGTCCAATGAATAAAAATAAAACCAATTGCGTTAACTGTAATCCTTGTCGAATTTTATCAGGATATGGTGGGGCAGGCACTTTTTCAGATGGCAAACTAAACTTTATTCCTAAATTAGGTAAAAGTGATTTATTTAAATATATGAGTGAAAGTGCAGCTTATAAATTAATCGATGATACCGAAGAAATATTTACTAAATTTGGTATGGATAGTGAAGTATTTCCTAAAAACATCGAAGTAGCAGAAAAAATAAAAAGTAAAGTGGCTATTGAAGGAGCTAGATTGTTATTAATTAAACAAAAACATTTAGGAAGTGATCATCTACCAGAATATATCGATAATTTTAGTAAATTCTTAGAAGCAAATGGCGTAGAATTAATGGAAAATACTGATGTATTGGATGTAATTAAAGTAGATGATTATTATGAAGTTATTTATAATAAAGAAAAATTAAAAACCAAAAAAGTTGTTATTGCTCCGGGTAGAACTGGCGCAAAATGGATTCAAGAATATGCCGATAAACATAATATCCCTTATTTATCGCAAAGTATTGAAATCGGCGTTAGAGTCGAAGTTAGAAAAGAAATATTACAAAACATAACTGATGTTATTTATGATCCAACCATTTTTATTAAAACTGACACATATGGCGACGAAATTAGAACCTTTTGTACTAACCCAGGTGGTTTTGTAGCTAAAGAAAACTATTATGGATATATTTGTGTCAACGGACATGCTTTAAAAGAAAAAAAATCAAATAACAGCAATTTTGCTTTTATTAGTCGCGTTAATTTAACGGAACCGGTCACTAATACTAGATTATATGGTGAAGCAATTGCTAAAATAGCTAATGTTTTAGGTGATTCTAAACCAATTATTCAAACTTTGAAAGATTTAAAAATTGGTCGGCGTTCTAATTGGAATCGAATCAACAAAGGTTTTATTGAACCAACTTTAAAAGATTGTGTAGCAGGTGATTTAGCTTTGGTTTTGCCGCATCGCATTATTACTAATATTTTAGAGGGGTTAAAAAAACTTGATAAAATAATTCCAGGCGTTAACAACGATGAAACTCTTCTTTATGGACCGGAAATTAAATTTTTCAGCAATGAAATTGCAACCGACAATAATTTCAAATTAAAAGATGAAGATATTTATTTTATTGGCGATGGTGCTGGTAAAGCAGGCAATATTGTCGTAGCTGCTGCAACTGGTTTAGTAGCAGCAAGAGATATTTTAAAAATGAAAGAATAATGAAATTAAGAAAAATTATTTGCAATAAAAAATAATAAATGCTATAATATTTTTCGAAGCAAATATATTAATGCTTAAATTTAGAAGTAGAGGGTAGGTATATTATGAGTGAGAGTAAAAAAATATTAGTTGTAGTAGGTGTTTTAGTACTATTAATTTTAGGTAGTGTTGGTCTAGTTTTTGCTGGAGGTCAAGAATCTAAAGAAATCTATGAAAACTTTACTGCAAAATATAACGGTAGTGAAAACACTTTAGTTTATTTAGGTTCTTCAACTTGCGGTTATTGTAGTTTGTTAAACCCAAGTATTCAAGATATGGCAAAACGTTATGATTTTGAATATTTATATATCGATATTAGTGAGATGTCTAGTAGTTATCTTGGCAAGATTATGACTGATTTAAATATTGAAAAAATAGGAACTCCTTATTTAGCTATTGTATCTAATGGTAAAGTTGTTGATAAACAAAATGAATATGATGACTATAATGTTGTGTTTGAATTTTTACAAGAAAATGAGATAATTGCTGAAGATGCCGAGTTGGCTTTAAACTATATCGATTACGATACTTATGAAAAATTATTAAATAGCAAAGATAAAGAAGTAATTGTAATTGGTCAAACGACTTGTGGTTACTGTGTTCAAGCTAAAATAATATTAAATGATGTAGCTAGTGAAAATGATGTTGAAATTAATTATTTTGATTATGCTAAATCAGATAGTGACGAACGAGAGGCTTTCTTAGAAAGTTTAGATTATTTCCAAGAAGAAGAATGGGGAACACCAATTTTGATGATTGTACAAAATGGTAAAATTGTCGATATGATTGAACAATTAGTAACTGAAGATGAATATATTGAATTTTTAGAGGAAAATGAGGTAATCTAATGAGTATTTATGAACAAGCTTTAAATTTTAAAAGAAAATATCCTAAAACTATTGCTTGGCGTATAAAAGCTCATAGTAGGGTTGCTCAAATGCATATTAACCCTGATGAGACAGTAAAATATGTTTTTGCCTGTCAAAAAAATGCCCATTCTTATGAAATTTTTCGGACTTTTGTTATAGTTGTTACCGACAAAAGAATAATTGTCGCTCAAAAAAGATTGTTATTTGGTTATCTATTTATTTCGATTACTCCAGATATGTATAATGACTTAACAATTATGATGGGAATTTTATGGGGAAAAATTTGTATTGATACTATCAAAGAAGTTGTTATGTTATCAAATATTCAAAAAGAAGCATTGGACGAAATTGAAACTAATATTACGCAAACAATGATGGCTTTAAAATTAAACGATAAACGCGAAGTAAATGTCTAGTTCGCGTTTTCTTTATTTAAAATATTGTAATTTTTGCTTTTATATGATATGATTTAACTGTAGATTGGAGATGGTTAATTTGGCAAGAAAGATTAAAAATACAACTAACGATTTTACCGATGTTGAAGTCATTAGATATTTTATCAATAATGATACTGAATATTTAATCTATTCTTTAAATGAAATTGACGAATCTGGATATACAAAATTATATGCCTCTAAAATAATAGGTACTAAAGCTTGTATAATTACTGATAATGAAGAATGGACACTAATTAAAGAAATAATTAAAGAGATTGTTAGAAATAATCGTGATGGTAGTGAATTAAATATTGTCGATTTAGATGAAAGTAGTTTAGATGATATTACCTTACAAGATACAAGAGTTTTCAAATTACAAGGTAATTTAGTTAACTTGTTAGCAGAAAATAAGAGTGTAAAATTCAAAGAACCTGAACCAGTTACTACCGAAATCGCCGATGATATTAATGATGAAATTGAAGAAGTATCTTTAGATTATGAAGAATTATACAAAGAACAAATTGAAAAAAATAAAGAACTAGAGTTAGAAATTGATTCTTTAGAAGAACAAATCGATAAATATAAAGAGCTAATTGATAAAATAAAAGAAATGGTAGAATAACTACTATTTTTTCTTTTTAAAACATAAAATTAATTGAGGTGAATATATTGAAAAATAATATAAGTTATTACTATAATTTAGACATTAGTACTATTCACCAAAAAGATAAAAATTACTATTTTAAAATTGCTGATAAAAAGTATCTTTTTTTAAAATATGAAGATAATTTAGACTTAGAAAGTATTTATAAATTAGATGTTTATTTACTCCAGTTTTTACCTATTTATAAAATAATTTTAAATATTGCGGGTAAAATAGTTACGACAATTAATGACAATAATTATTTATTATTAGAAATTAATAATTTTGATAAAAAAATTGATATAAATGAAATAATTAAATTAAATAATTTTAATATTCAATTAGAACTTCCTAATTTAAGAATGGATAATTGGTATATATTATGGACAAAAAAAGTTGATTATTTAGAATATCAACTAAGTCAAATTGGTAGAAAATACCCTTTAATTAGAGATAGTTTTAACTATTATATAGGACTAGCTGAAAATGCAATAAGTTTAGTAAATAGTGTCGATTACAAAAATATAGTATTAGGCCTATCACATCGAAGAATTAAAGATAGCTTTGATTTATACAACCCATTAAATATAGTTATTGATATAAGAATTAGAGATATATGTGAATATTTTAAATTTAATTTTTTTAACAACATTGATATTAAAAATGAATTGCTTTTATTTTTAAACTATAACAATTTTGATATAAATGAAAAAAAACTTTTTTTAGCTCGCATGCTTTTTCCAACTTATTATTTTGATTTATATGAAAGAATAATAAATAATGAAGTCGAAGAAAAAGAAATAAAAAAGATTATTAATAAAGTTGATGATTTTGAAAAAATATTAAAACAAATATACCATCAATTTAAAAATAATCAATTAATTATCGAGTGGTTAGATTAATTTATATTAACAACTTCTTTAACCGTTGGTACTTCACTTTTAATAGCCGCTTCGATTCCTTCTTTTAATGTTAAATCGAGCATATGACAATTCGCGCAAGCTCCCGTCATTTTGATATAGACGATATTATCTTCATATTTAATAAATTCAATATCTCCGCCATCATTCATTAAAAACGGTCTTAAATGTTCGATAATATCAATAATAATTTCTTTTTCGTTTTTCATTTTTAATCACCAAGATGTATTATATATTAGTTTTAAAATTAAGTAAATAGTTTTTAGATAAATTGTGATATAATTGTTTTAGAGGTGATCTGATGCCAAAATATACTAAAGGAAAAATTGTTGAGGGCGTTGTAACAGGAATAGAATCATATGGTATTTTTGTTTCTTTAGATGAATTTTATAGTGGACTAATTCATATTTCAGAAATATCAAATGGCTTTGTTAAAAATATACATGATTATGTCGATATTGGTGATACTATATATGTTGAAATAATTGGTGTCAATGATGAAGAGTGTCATTTAAATTTAAGTATTAAAAACATAAATTATAAGAAAAAAAATCAAAAAAGAAGAAAAAAAATAATCGAAACCAGTCTAGGTTTTAAGACTTTAGCCTATAAATTACCAATTTGGGTTGACGAAAGTTTGAAAAAAATAGAAAAAAAGCAGAAAAGTTCTTGACAAACTAGTTAATTAAATGATATAGTTAAATACGTCCACAGGTATTTGGGCGATTAGCTCAGTTGGTTAGAGCACCTGCCTTACAAGCAGGGGGTCATAGGTTCGAGTCCTATATCGCCCACCATTTAAATGCCGAAATAGCTCAATTGGTAGAGCAACTGACTTGTGGGATAGAGTACTTAGTACTTTTTGAACTATCTTGCACCCTTGTTTGGAAACATTCAAGGTGGACACCGCTAATTCGGGGAACCCTAAATAAATTTTTTGGGGGGTGAGATTATTAAATGTATCTATTGTGGCAAAGAAACAAAAAATGTAAAATTTTGTAATAATGCTTGCCAAAAAGAATTTGAATATCATAAATATATTTATGAATGGAAAAAAGGATTAAAAGATGGCCTTCGAGGAAAATATCAAGTTTCTTCTCATATACATCGTTATTTATATGAAAAATATAATTGTAGATGTTCTAAATGTGGATGGGGAGAAAGAAATCAATATAGTGGGAAGATTCCCCTAGAAATTGAACATATCGATGGTAATTATTTAAATAATTCTGAAGATAATCTTACTCTATTATGTCCTAATTGTCATTCCTTAACAGCAACTTATAAAGGCGCTAATAAAGGAAATGGTCGGAAGGATAGAAAAAAATATAGTTTATATGGCAATCCCGAGCTAGATTATAAATCGAGTGTAGAGACTTTATACGGTGTACCTAAGTTAAATTAATATGGTAAAGAGAAAGTCCAGACTACAAACACATTTAGTGGTAGTGAAAGCTATAGTAGTATGAATCAGTAGGTTACGGGTTCGATTCCTGTTTTCGGCACCATTTTTGGAGAGATAGCGAAGTGGTCAAACGCGGCAGACTGTAAATCTGTTCCTTCGGGTTCGATGGTTCGACTCCAT
>CALVSM010000049.1 GCA_944359025.1 uncultured Bacilli bacterium | reverse complement strand
TCTTTTATCCACTCCTTTTTCCTTTAAATAAAAATCTAGTATGTTTTTTTATTTACACACTAGATTATACACTATCTCATAATGCTATAATTAAATAGGTGAAACATGAAAAAAATAACAAAAAAGATAATCAAAACAATATCTAAATTTGATATCGAAGACTATAAAAAAGAAAGACTATTTAACGATATAATTAAAAATAATTTTTTAGGTAAATATAATTATATTGACACAAGAATATTAGTTAAAGATCATACGGTCGGAATTAGACTATTTCTACCAGATAAAGAAACAAACAACTTAATCATCTATTTTCACGGTGGCGGTTTTGTATGTGGTAGTGTTAATAACTATACTAAAACGTGTTATATTTTAGCTAAAAATACTAATTCAATAGTTGTATCAGTCGATTATCGTTTAGCCCCAGAATACCCTTTTCCTAATGGTTTAGTTGATTGTTATGAGGTGGTTAAATATTTTAATAGTAAAAATAGCTTTTTAGATAAAAAAGATATTATTTTAATGGGAGATAGTGCGGGAGGTAATTTATCTAGTGTTGTATCAATTATAGCTAGTGAAAATAAAGAATTTAAAATAAACAAACAAATTTTATTATATCCTTTAACTTATCATATTCATGATGAAAATAGTAAATTTAAATCAATAAAAGAAAATGGCAATAATTGGATTTTAACTAATAAAAGAATCAATAAATATTTAGATTTATATGTGACTAACAAAGATAAATTAAATAGTAAATATGTTACACCATTAAATGCTGATAATTTATATAATCAACCTAAAACATTAATCATCACAGCTGAATTTGATCCTTTAAGAGATGAAGGAGAAGCTTATGGTAAAAAGTTAAAACAATTTAAAAATGAAGTAGAAATATATCGAATGAAAGATGTTATCCATGGCTTTTTTACCTATTTTCCTAATTCAAAAGAAAACAAAAAATGTTATAAATTAATTAATGATTTTATTGGAGATGATAAATCATGAAGAAACGATGGTTCAAATTAGATAATGCAGCTAAAATATTTCCCCCGATTAGTAATAAAAAAGATCCTAAAGTATTTAGATTTACTTGTATTTTAAAAGAAAATATAAACAAAGATATTTTACAAGAAGCAACTGATGAAGCTTTAGAATATTTTCCTAATTTTAGTTCGATTTTAAAACAAGGCTTTTTTTGGCATTATTTAGAAACAACAAATAAAAAGCCGATAGTAAAGGAAGAAAAAAAAGAAATATGTAGTCCTTTATATCGAAAAAACAAAAAGAAATTATTATTTAGAGTTAATTATTATCAAAATAGAATTAATTTGGAAGTGTATCATGCTATATCAGATGGCACAGGTGCTTTAGAATTTTTAAAGACTGTCGTAAATATTTATTTAAATAAAAAATATAATTTAAACAATGAAATAGATTATGATGCTTCATTAGAAGAAAAAAGCGCGGATAGTTTTAATAAATATTATAAATCATCGAATACTAAAAATGAAGTAGATGAAAGAGCTTATCAAATTAAAGGCGATAAGTTTGATGATTTTCGTTTTAAAGTGTTTACCGGTACGATGAGTACTAAAAGTGTTTTAGCTTTAGCTCATCAATATAATACAACTTTAACTGGTTTAATTGTCGGTATTTATATTTGGGCAATTAGAGAAAATATGAGTTTAAAAGATAAAAATAAACCTATCTATATCGATATACCGGTTAATTTAAGGAAATATTTTAAATCACAAACAGCTAGGAATTTCTTTAGTGTTTTAAAGTTAAAATATAAAGGAAGCGATGATTTAGAAAGCATTATTAAAGAGGTCGATACTTATTTAAAAGAAGAGTTAAAACAAACTAATTTATTTAAAAGAATGAATAAATATGCTACTATTGAACATAATTTTTTAGTTAGGTTAGTACCTTTATTTATCAAAAATATTATTTTAAGATTTGCTAGTTATTTATCAAATAAAGATTTAACTACTTCAGTAACTAATTTAGGAGTTATTAAATTACCGGATGAAATTAAAGATTTTGTCGATAGTTTTGAAGTTTATGTCAGCACTGATAAAATGCAAATGGCTATTTGTTCTTATTTAGATAAGTTAAATATATCTTTTACTTCGGTTTTTATAAGTACCGATATTATTAAAGATTTTTATCGTAAATTAGTTAGTTATGGAATTGATATTACAATTATATCTAATAGATTAGAGTAGGTGATATTATTGAAACAATGTAAAAAATGCCGTATTAATGTTAAAACTGATGAAGAAATATGTCCAATATGTCAAAACAAATTAGTTGGTAAAAGTGAAAATGTTTTTCCTTATATACCTACAATTAAAAAAAAGTACTCATTATTTTTTAAAATATTATTATTAGTTAGTATTGTTGCTTCATTAATTTGTGTTGCTATAGATTATATGTTAAATAAATATCATTTTAGTGTTTTAGTTATTTTTGGTTTTATATGTTTATTTATTATTTTAAAGACCACTTTAACTAAAAGAGATAGTATTTTTAAAACAATTTTATGGGAGTTAGTAATTTTTGCTATTTTAACTATATCTTGGGACTATTTTACAGGTTGGCATAGTTGGTCATTAACTTACGCAATTCCTATTTTGTGTATGGTTGGTAGTGTTAGTATGGCAATATTATCGATTATATTACATGATTATTTAGATGAAGAATTATTTTATTTTATATGTATTGCTTTAGTCGGAATAATACCTTTGATTTTTATTTTTACTAATATCATTACTAATAAATTGCCATCTTTAATTTGTAGTTTTTTAAACATATTTTGTTTTTTTGGTTTATTAATTTTTAAATTTAAAGAAGTGAAAGAAGAACTAAAAAGAAGAATGCATATTTAATTTACAAATATTTGTAAATTTGATAAAATTAGTAATGGTGATTGATTATGACATATCTAGATTATTCAGCTACAACGCCAACTGATGAAGAAGTTTTAAAAACTTTCATCGAAGCTAGTAAATATTTCGGTAATCCTAATTCTTTACACAAGTTAGGTGTGGAAGCTAATAATTTAATTAATGCAGCGACCAAACAAATCGCTGATTTATTAAATATTAAAGAAAATGAAATTATTTATACTAGTGGGGCTTCGGAAGCTAATAATACTGTTATTAAAGGAATAGCTTTTAAATACCAAAATAGAGGTAAACATATTATAACAACTTTATTTGAACATTCTTCGATTTATGGCCCTTTAGAATATTTAAAGAATTTTGGTTTTAAAATCGATTATGTTAACACTGTTAATGGTCTTGTCGATTTAGAAGATTTAGAAAGATTATTAACCGATGATACTATTTTAGTTAGTATTTGTCTAGTTAATAGTGAAATTGGTATAATTCAACCAATTGATAAAATTGGAAAACTAATTAAAAAATATCCGAAATGTTTTTTTCATTCGGATATGACTCAAGCTTTAGGAAAAATAAAAATCGATTTAACTAATGTCGATTTAGCTAGCTTTTCATCACATAAAATATATGGAATTAAAGGAATTGGCTTACTATATAAAAAAGAAAATATTAATTTAGAACCTTTAATTCACGGTGGGAAAAGTACTTCGCTATTTCGTAGTGGTACCCCAACTACTTCTTTGATTGCTTCGTTTTCTAAAGCATTAAGATTAGCTTTAGAAAATTTAGATGATAAGTATCATTATATTACTAAATTAAATGAACAATTAAAAGAAGGGTTAAATAATTATGAAGATGTTTATATCAATAGTACTGAACATGCTTTACCTCATATTTTAAATATTAGTGTTATAGGAATTAAACCAGAAACTTTACTACATGCTTTAGAAAGATACGAAATATATATTTCGACTAAAACGGCTTGTGCAACTGGTGGCATGTCTCAAGCAGTTTATGCTTTAACGAAAGATAAAAATAAAGCTAATGCAAGTATAAGAATTAGCTTATCACACTTGACAAAACAAGAAGATATAGATTATTTTTTAAATAAATTTGCTGTATGTTATAAGGAGTTGAAATTATGGAAAGAGTAGATAAAATTAATTATTATTTAGATATTGCGGAATCAGTTTTAGAAAGATCAACTTGTATAAGAAGAGCCTTTGGTGCGGTTATTGTTAAAAATGACGAAATTATTTCCACGGGCTATAACGGTGCTCCAAGAGGAAGAAAAAATTGTGGTGATTTAGGTTATTGTATGCGTGAAAAATTAAAAATACCTCGTGGTGAACGTTATGAGATGTGTCGCAGTGTTCATGCTGAACAAAATGCGATAATTTCCGCTGCTAGAAAAGATACTATTGGCGCTACTTTATATTTAGTTGGTAAAGAAGTTCAAACTGATGAATATGTTAAAAATGCGATGCCTTGTATGTTTTGTAAAAGATTTATTATCAATGCTGGTATTAGTAAAATAGTTGTTCGTAATGATAAAGAAGAATATATAGAGGTCGATGTTTTAGACTTTATCAATAACGATGATAGTTTAGAAGGCGTTTTTGGTTATTAATATGAACTATCAATTAGAACTAGAAAAGATAATAAATAATTTAGATGGTAAAAAAACACTATTACTTCATAGTTGCTGCGCCCCTTGTAGTAGTTATGTTATAACTTATTTAAAAGATTATTTTGACATAACTGTCCTTTACTATAACCCTAACATCGAACCATTTGCAGAATATGAAAAAAGAAAAAAAGAACAAATTAAATTATGTAATATTTTTAATATTAAAGTATTAGATTGTGATTATGATAACGAATTATTTCATAAAATGGTAATAGGCCTAGAAAATGTTAAAGAAGGGGGCGTTCGGTGTTTTAAATGTTATGAATTAAGACTTCGTAAAACAGCTTCTTTAGCAACTAACTATGATTTTTTTGGAACCACTTTAACAGTTAGTCCTTTTAAAAATAGTAATAAATTAAACGAAATTGGTTTAAACTTAGAAAAAGAATTTGGTATCAAATATTTAGTTAGTGATTTCAAGAAAAAAGAAGGATATAAAAAAAGTATTTTATTATCTAAAAAATATAATTTGTATCGCCAAGATTTTTGTGGCTGTGTTTATAGTATGAAAGAATAGGGGAATAATTATGTTAGATATTATTTTATTAGGTATAATTCAAGGAATAGCTGAATTTTTACCAATTTCATCTTCTGCCCATTTGATTATTTTTCGTGAAATATTTGGTTTAGGAAGTAGTATAGGGAGCAATATTGAATTAGCTTTTGACCTATCTTTACATTTTGGAACGCTACTTGCTATTATTATTTATTTTTTTAATGAATTGTGGAAAATATTAACCGAGGGAATAACTAAAGGTAATAAAACAAAAGATGGTAAATTATTTTGGTTTTTAATTTTAGCTACTATTCCTGCTGGGATAGTAGGAGTATTATTTGAAGACATCGTCGAATCTTTTTTTAGACATCAATTATGGTTAATCGCTTTAGCTTTAATTATCATGGGTATTATTATTTATTTAGTCGATAAAAAAAGTAAAATTGATAAAGGTATACAAGATTTAAAATGGTATCAAGCTTTAATTATTGGTTGTGCCCAAGTATTTGCTTTAATACCAGGTTTTTCTCGTAGTGGGACTACTATAACCGCTAGCCGAGCACTAGGAATTAACCGCGAAGATAGTGCGAAATTTTCCTTTTATTTATCAGTACCAGTTGTTGCTGGCGCTACTTTATTTAGTTTAATTAAAGATAATACTTTAGCAATTATTAGTGAAAATTTAATTATTTTTGGTGTTGGTATATTAATATCTTTTATTGTTGGTTTGTTATGTATATCTTTTTTACTTAAATATATTAAAAGAAATGATTTTAAGATATTTATGATTTATCGTACTGTTTTAGGTTTAATAGTCTTAATAATGTTATTTAAATAGTCAAGTTAATTGACTTTTTTTTATTTTTTTATTGCATTTTAACTTATTTTAAGTTAAAATTAATTATAGGTATAATAAAGTAAATAAATATACATAATATTGGTAGGAGTTGATAATATGTTTAAAAAAGGCTTTACTTTAATTGAATTATTAGGAGTATTAATCATTTTAGCTGTAATAGCTTTGATAACTTTCCCTGTAATCGATAATTCAATTAAAAATAGTCGTGAACAAGCTTTAAAAAGAACGATCGATTCAATTGAGGAAGCCGCTTATCAGTATAGTATTCAAAATGATTTAGGTTATCCAACTGATAAACAACCATTGTATATAACTGATATGCAAACGCAAGGCTTTTTAGATAAAGAAATAATAAACCCTGTTAATAATGAAATATTATCAGGTTGTGTGTGGTATTATTGGGATACAACTTATAGTCAATATTCTTTTGAATATGATAAAGACTGTATGAAAGTTGATACTGAACCAGAAATAAACATAACTTATAATGAAGGACTAATCAATAGTAATGGTTGGGCTAAAGAAAATATAGCTGTAACCTTAATTGGAAATGGTGAAGTAAAATATTGTCTATCAAGTAGTGAATGTGAACCAAATGAAGTAGTAGAAAATGGTAGTAATACAAAATTTATAACTAGTGAAGGAACAAGTTATATATG
>CALVSM010000048.1 GCA_944359025.1 uncultured Bacilli bacterium | reverse complement strand
TATATTGTAGCAATTAAAACAGCCGTTTTTGCATTTCCTATTTTAGCTTTTCTTTTCACGATTCCTTTTATTTTAAACCAATATCATAAATATGGCGCTATACATTATTTTCGTGTTTTAATAATATATTCGTTTATTCTTTATTTAATAACCGCTTATTTTTTAGTTATTTTACCACTTCCAACTTTTGAAGAAGCTGCTAATATGACTGGACCAATTACACAACTAATACCTTTTACTTTTGTTAGTGATATGGTTAAAAATATCGGTGAAATTACTAACTTTAATACATTTGTTGATTTTTTTAAGAAATCAAGTGTTTATGTCGTTTTGTTTAATATTATTTTAACCGTTCCTTTTGGTATGTATTTAAGATATTATTTTGAGTATAGTTTTAAGAAGACATTATTATTTTCATTTTTATTAAGCTTGTTTTTTGAAATTACTCAATTGACTGGTCTATATTTTATTTATCCAAGACCATATCGTTTATTCGATGTTGATGATTTGCTTTTGAATACTTTAGGTGGAATATTAGGCTATTTAATTATGGGAATCTTTAAAAGATTTTTACCGAGTAGAGAAAAAATCGATGAAGAATCTTTAGCTAAAGGGACAAGCGTCTCAGGCTTGAGAAGAGTCACTTTATTCTTTTTAGATTTGTTTTTATATTTTGTTATTTTAATTATTTCTAGTTTATTTTTAAAAGATTACTATTTTATTATTGTTGCATTATTTTATTATGTTTTTGTTCCTTTGATATGGGATGGTAAAACTATCGGTAGTAATTTTTTAAATGTTAGAATAACTTTTAACAAGTATAAATTAATAAAAAATGTTTTAAGGTTAATCTTCATTTATTTATATTATGTTTTATTACCGCTATCATTAATTAAGGGTTCATTATTTATCGTTAGTTATTTAAATTTAGATTATCTAGCTATTTTCTTATATCTATTTGTTTTCTTATTTATTTGTTTTTTCTATTTAATTAATTTAATTTTAATATTAAAAAACAAAATTATTTTTTACGATAAAATTTTTAAGACAAAATATGAAAGTACAATTGTTAAACCAAGTTTAGAAGGAGAGGAAATATGAAAAAATATTGGTATATTTTATTAATTATTGTTTTAGTTATTGTTGGCGGAGTTATTTATTTTGTTATAAGTGATTTAAATAAAGAAAAA
The DNA here is from genome assembly GCA_944359025.1 of uncultured Bacilli bacterium. Taxonomy (GTDB): domain Bacteria; phylum Bacillota_I; class Bacilli_A; order RF39; family UBA660; genus Faecisoma. The sequence continues at coordinate 5,576 of CALVSM010000048.1, read as the reverse complement.
GATTTATTAAATGAGATGGATAGTATTTATGAATTAATGGAAAATAATAATCAAGAAGAGTTAACAAAAAAGTTATCAGAAGTAATTAGTACTGGTGATTATGCGATAGTAGAAAAAGCTGCTAAAGATTATATTAAAGATTTATATGAAGTTACTACTAATATAGCTAGCATTATTAGTGATGATAAAATAATGACTTTAACAACTTATGAAAATTTTGAAAACGATGGTCCTGATTTTATTGAAAGTAAAAAGTATATTGAAGAAACTAAAGAAAATTTAGAAAATTATAAAAATTTATATGCAGAATTATATACAGAAGAAAAAGAATTATCTTACCTTAGTAAGCAATTAGATGAATATTATATTGATTTTTATTTAAATTATTTAATTGGTAACCAAGATAATCAAGAAGATATTGCTAATATTGAAACAATTATTAATATTTTAAGTGCTTCGGAAAATGTAATTGATTTTCTAATCGATAATAAAGATGCTTGGAAATTAAATAATAATATGATTAGTTTTAATAGTGAAGAATTATCTAATCAATATAATGACTTGATTTTAAAAATAGGCGAATAATATTCGCTTTTTACATGTTAGAAAATAATGTCAATAAATCGTTAAACTATCTAAATAGTTAATTATATGATATAATTATAATATGATATGGAGGATATTATGAATAATAAAGAAGTTACGATAAGAAAAATAAAAAAAAGTGAGAAAAAATATGTTAAAAAATTGGCGCGTATTACTTATTTGGGTTTAGAATCTTTATTTGTATCCAATTTTAATAATGCTTTTGTAGCTTTAATCGATGATGAAATCGTCGGAGGTATTAACTATAAAATAATTAAATGCCAAAACAAAAAAATAGCTTATATTAGTGATGCTTTTGTCGATAAATCTTATCAAAATCAAAATATTGGTAAAAAATTATATAACGAAACAATAAAATTTTTAGAGGAAACTTACGATGGCGTGATTACGATTGTAAGAGAAGATAATATCAAATCATCAAAATTATTAGAAAATAATAAATTTAAAAAAGTTGGTTTCAACGAAATTATTTATAATTTTGGTTTTATCAATGCTATTAAATTTTATTTTACAACTTTTACTTGGTTAGCTGTAGGTTATGATATTTATCTAAAAATAAACGATAAAAAAATAATCGAAAAGAATTCATCGTTAACACAAATAATTTGGTTCTTTATTTTGAATTTAATATTAGCTTTACCTCTTTGGTTAACTATTCATTCAAATATCGATAATCTTAATATTACTATTTTAGCTTATTTAACTATTTTGACTATTTTTATTTTAATTCGATATATTGGTTTTAAAACAACTAAAGAAAAAGGAAAATTTAGAATTAACAATGGTGGTATTTTAATTAATTTATTAGTCAGCTTATTAGGCTTTCCTTATATGATAAATGGTAATTGGTACCCTAATAAATATCAAAACACTAAAGAATTCAATGAAAAATTAGCGCGTCCAGAATTAATTAAATGGTTTATTTTCTTATTTTTGCCATTTTTATATTTCACTAGTAGTGCTTATTTAAAAGAATTAGCGCAAATAAGTTTTGTTTATTTAATTTTATTTGTTATTCCTATTTATCCATTTAGTTATTTTGGCGGTAAAAGAATATATAACTATAGTAAAAAAATATGGGTAATAGTTTTAGTTATGACTTTAATAATGGTAACAATGATGTATAAATTTACTTTGATTTGATGGTATTATGCAAATAGAAGATGGAAGTAATTATTTAAATGAAGTTAAAATTATAACGGACAAATTTATTGCCCGTTTTTTGTTAATTTTTCTTTAATAAATTTTTGAATTTCTTTAGGAATAATTTTCATAAATTTTTCATATGACATATGCATATAATCAAACCCTTTCCTGTTTGAATATTATATCATAAATATTGACATTAAAAACAGCAAATTATATAATTAGTTTTGAGGAGAGATAATATGCTAGAATTAATTGATATTTCTTTTAAAAGAGATAATAAACAAATTTTAGATAAAATAAATTTAAAACTAGATGAAAATAAATTTTATGTTATAACTGGTCCAAATGGAAGTGGAAAAAGTAGTTTAGCTAAAATAGTTATGGGTATTGAAAAACCCGATAGTGGTAAAATTATTTTTAATGGTGTTGATATCACTGATAAAAGTATCGATGAACGAGCTAAATTAGGTATTTCCTTTGCTTTCCAACAACCAGTTAGCTTTAAAGGATTAACCGTTTATGATTTACTTAAAATAGCTGTTAATAAAGAAATTACGCGAAATAATGCTTGCGATATATTGTCAAAAGTCGGACTTTGCGCTTTAAACTATGTTGATCGAGAGGTAAACAATTCTTTATCAGGTGGGGAATTAAAAAGAATCGAAATCGCATCAGTTATGGCAAGAAATCCTAAATTAGCTATTTTTGATGAGCCAGAAGCAGGAATTGATTTATGGAGTTTTCAAAATTTAACCAATGTTTTTAAACAAATTCAAGAACAATCTAAAGGGATTACTTTAGTCATATCTCACCAAGAAAGAATTCTTAATATAGCCGACCAAATAATTTTATTAGAAGATGGTAAAATTAAAAAAGTTGGTAGTAAAAATATTATGATGAATATTATTTTTAAAGAGGAGACTTGTTGTAAAGGGGTGAATATTTGTGAATAAAACTGATGAAAAATTATTAAATAATGTTTTGGATAACGATATTCAAGAAGCTGACTCTTACAATATTAGAAAAAATGGTAAAAGTATCGATCGTAAAACAAATCCTTATATCGATATTATATCTAAAGAAGATGGTAGTGGAATTGACATTTATGTTAAAGAAAATACTTTGTTTGGTATTATCGATATTCCGGTTATAATTACTGAAAGTGGCTTAAAAGATATTGTCTATAATGATTTTCACATTGGTAAAAATTCTAATGTTATTATTGTGGCTGGATGTGGTATCCATAATAACGATAAACATGATTCCGTTCATGATGGTATTCATCGCTTTTATTTAGAAGAAAATTCAAAAGTAAAATATATCGAAAAACATTATGGTAGCGGTAAGGGAAAAGGTAAAAGAATATTGAATCCCGTTACGGAAATCGAAATGAAAAAAGGCTCAATTATGACTATGGATTCAACGCAAATTAAAGGTGTCGATAGCACATTACGTGTCACTAAAGCTGTTTTGGATGAAGATACTACTTTAGTTGTTAATGAAAAGATATTGACACATAACAAACAATATGCCAAAACCGATTTTGTCGTTACTTTAAATGGTAAAAATGCTAGTTGTCATGTTACTTCAAGATCAGTTGCAACTGATGAATCTTATCAAGAATTTACTTCTAACATTGTTGGAAATAATAAATCATTTGCCCACGTTGAATGTGATGCTATTATTCAAGATAAAGCTTCTGTTAAAGCTATTCCTGAAATATATGCTAATGATATTGATGCTAATTTAATTCATGAGGCAGCAATTGGTAAGATAGCGGGAGCACAACTAATGAAATTAATGTCACTTGGGTTATCTGAAAAAGAAGCTGAAGAAACAATTATTAATGGATTTTTAAAATAGAAAGGGGAAAATTAATTGTTAAAGTTAGTTTTAGTAAGACATGGTGAAAGTGTTTGGAATTTAGAAAATAAATTTACAGGATGGACTGATGTTGGTCTATCTAGTAAAGGTATTGAAGAAGCGATTGAAGCAGGAAAAATATTAAGAGAAAAAGGTTTTATTTTTGATATTGCTTATACATCTGTTTTAAAAAGAGCTAATGATACTTTAGATTATATATTAAAGGAAATGAACTTAAACATTCCTATTTATTATAGTTATAAATTAAATGAAAGACATTATGGGGCTTTGCAAGGACTAAATAAAGATGAGACAAGAAAAAAATATGGTGAAGAACAAGTAAAGCTATGGCGAAGAAGTGTAGATACTAGACCTCCTGCTTTAGACATTACTGATTCAAGATACCCTGGCAATGATCCTAAATATAAGAATTTACCTAAAGAGGAATTACCTTTAACAGAAAACTTAATTGATACAATTAATAGAGTCATTAGTTATTGGAATAGCGAAATTAAACCTAATTTATTAAACGGTAAAAAAATTATTATTGTTGCTCATGGCAATAGTTTAAGAGGCTTAATTAAATATTTAGATAATTTATCTGATGAAGAAGTAATGAATTTAGAAATAGAAACTGGTAATCCAATTTGCTATGAATTAGATGTTAATTTAAAACCAATTAAACATTATTATTTAAAAAAACTTTAGGAGTTCTTATAAATATAAAATTTATATATAGTTTTTGGATAATTTGTTGTATGGATTAAAAACTTAGGGGATTAGATATATGTAGTTATGGCATTTGTTAGGTTATTTTTCTGAAAAACAACTTAAAATCGATAAACAGTATTGTTCAAGAATCATATGAATTACAATAATACAAAACAGTTTAGTAGAGAAATCGAAAAACTGTTTTTTTTTGTGAAAAATTTAATGTTATTTAATGGATAACATATATATTTTTTTAATACTTTATATGTTATAATGATTAAGGAGTGAAATTATGAAATTAGAAATTAAGAATTTAAAGAAAAGTTTTGAAAAAAAAGAAGTTTTAAAAGATATAAATTTTACTTTTGAAGAAGGAAAAATATATGGCTTATTAGGAAGAAATGGTGCTGGTAAAACAACTTTATTTAATTGCTTAAACGAAGATTTAGATATTGATTCAGGAGAATTTTATCTAGTTGATAAAGAAAAAAGGGAAATTGAATCTAATGATATTGGTTATGTTTTATCAACTCCTGTAGTTCCAGAATTTTTAACGGGAAGAGAGTTTTTAAAATTTTTTATCGACATTAATAAAGATAACATTAAAGATTTAAAAAGTATCGATGAATACTTTGATTTAGTTAAATTAGATAAAGATGATCGTGATAAATTAATGAAAGATTATTCGCATGGTATGAAAAATAAAGTACAGATGTTAGTATATATTATTGCAAGCCCGAAAGTTTTATTATTAGATGAACCATTAACTTCGTTTGATGTTGTGGTTGCTGAAGAGATGAAAGAACTATTAAAAAGTATTAAAAAAGACCATATCTTAATTTTTTCAACTCATATTATGGAATTAGCTCTAGATTTATGCGATGAGATAGTTGTTTTAAATAATGGTGTTTTAGAACACGTCGATAATAATAATTTGACTAATAAACAATTTAAAAACAAAATAATTGATATTTTAAAAGGTGAAGAAGATGCTTAATGATTTTTTAATTTCTTTTAAAGTTAAAAATGCTTATACTGTTAATCAAATCATTTATTCTTTACAAAGATTTCCTTTATTAGGTAAGTTAATTCCTAGTAGTTTATATAAAATGAAGTGTTTTAAAATTATTAGTATAATAATTTCAATTATCATTCAAATCGTTAAAATATTTGGGTTTAAATTATTATATGTTTTGATATTTTTAATCTATCCTTTAAGTATTTATCAAAGTTACAGTCAAGAATTA
>CALVSM010000047.1 GCA_944359025.1 uncultured Bacilli bacterium | reverse complement strand
GCTACTTTAGTAGTCGTCTTCCACGGTCAAATATTATTATCAAGTATTAGTGCTTTTGGTATTTATATTAATTTTGGTGTATTTGCTTATCCAATAACTATTTTATTTATGTTAATCTTTATTAACTGTATGAATTTAATTGATGGATTAGATGGTTTGGCTACTGGTATTAGTAGTATCTTCTTTGCAACCGTTGGCGTAATTGCTATATTTAAAAATTCTCATGGACTAGACTTTATGTTATGTTTTATTATGTTAGGTGCTTGTTTAGGATTTCTAATGCACAATAGACATCCAGCTAAAATATTTATGGGTGATTCTGGTTCGATGTTTCTAGGTTTTATTATTAGTATTATTGCTTTATTAGGGTTTAAAAATGTAACGATGACATCTTTAGTAATTCCTTTTATGATTATTGCGATTCCTGTTTTAGATACATTATTTGCTATCATTAGAAGAAGTTTAAAAAATGAAAGTATTACTAAACCCGATAAATTTCATATTCATCATCAATTATTAAAAATGAATTTTTCCCATAAAAAAACAGTTATTGTTATTTGTTTGATCGATGCCTTATTTGCTTTTACTTCAATTGTTTATGTTTTAATTGATCGAAAATTAGGTTATTTATTATATGGAATATTATTATTAGTTGTAATAATATTTATCGCTAAAACAGATGTTATAATTGAACACAAAAAAACAAAAACTGATAAGTAGAAAACTATTTATCAGTTTTTTAGTCTTTTTTCATAAATTCTTCATAAGCTGCTATAACTTCTTCTGGATCACCGATTTGTTTTATTTTACCATCATGTAACCATAATACTTCGTTACATAATTCTTTTAAAGTTCCTAAACTATGAGAAACAATTAATACTGTTCTATTTTCATCAGATATTAATTCTTTCATTTTGTCATAACTTTTCTTTTTAAACTTTATATCCCCTACACTAAATACTTCATCAATTAACATAATATCTGTTTCTAATATTGCTGTAATTGAAAAAGCCAATTTAGAATACATGCCACTTGAATAACTAGATACGGGTTTATAAATAAACTTACCTAATTCCGAAAATTCGATAATATCGTTTATTTTTTCTTTAATTTGTTGTTCGGAAAAACCTAATAACATTCCTGATAAAAATATATTTTCATAACCTGTTAATTTATTTTGAAAACCAACACCAATCGATAATAATGAAACTGAATTACCGTGTAAATCAATAGTTCCTGAATCAGCTGAAAAAATACCAGCTATACTTCTTAATAATGTTGATTTACCACTTCCATTTTTACCAATTATTCCCAATATTTTACCTTTTTCAACTTGAAAGGATACACCTTTAACCGCTTCAAAAACTTCTGCTTTACTCATCTTTAATTTTAATAATGATTTTTTAATTGAAAAGCCTTTTAAAGTTCGATAACTTATATGTAAATCTTTAACCGTAATTGCGTATTTATTCATTTTGTCACCTTCGCATAACTATTTTCATATTTCTGAATTGTTTTAATACCAATAAATGATAATACTAGACCAATTATCAACCAAATACCTAACATTCGATAATTAACTAAATGTTCTGATAAAAAAGCTTTTCTAAAAGAGTCAATTATTAAGGCAACTGGATTTAAATTAACTAATATACGATTAAAAGGTTCTGGTACCCTAGTTGATATAGCATAAAATATACCTGACATATAAAAGACTAATTTAAGAAAAATATTCATAACATTACTTAAATCTTCAACAAATACACCAAAATGCATAAGAATTGTAGCTATACCAAACGATAAGATAAATAAGACAATTAAAATAGGAAAAAATTGTAGCATATATAAAGTATAAGGAACTTTAAATATTAACATCATTATTAAAATTAATCCCCATGAAATCATCATTTTAAATAAATTAGTAAACATTTTAACTAAAGTTAAAACATACTTAGGAATATAAACTTTAGTTACAATTGGTTTATTACTAGCTATTAATTTAACACTAGAGTTAGTATTAGCATTAAAAAAATTCCAAACAGTTAAACCAATTAAAACAAAAACCGGAAAATTAGGTTCACTAGTTTTAAAAACTATTTCAACTATAAATGTATATACCAACATAAAGCAAAGGGGATCTAAAATCCACCAAAGCCAATTTAAATATGAATTGGCTACTTCTGTTTTTAAATTTGACTTAGTTGCATAAATTATATATTTATAGTATTTCTTGATATCTTGAAAAAATTTTTTCATTAATACCTCCATATCTAACAATATTATCCTAATATTTTTAAGAAAAATCTAGTAATTCTATCAGTCGCATGGCCATCGAAATTTTCAATATATTTGTCTAAAAATTTTTGAGCTTTTTTAAAATCATAATTATTATTTTCAATCTCTTTCATTATATCGCTAAATTTAGAAAAAGAAAATTCGCTAAATTCCTTTTTTAAATCAATATTAAATCCAAATTCTTTTCTATAAATATCATAATCATAAATGTAACAAAAAGTTTTTTTATAACTTAATAATGACTCAAAAACAATATTAGAATAATCACTAATAACATAATCAGCAATAGAAATTATATCTTCAGCGATATAATCTTCAATTACAGTAACATTGTTTATATCAATCTTTTCACCATCAACGGGATGACTTTTTATAACTAGCTGAAATTTATTAAAATCAATATTGTTGATTATATTTTTATAGTCAACTTTATTTTTACGATAAGTTGGTAAATAAACTATAATTTTTTTGTCATTAAGATGATATTTCTTCTTTATTTCATTAGCTTTATCATTTTTTTTATAATAAATATAATCAAGCATTGGTGTTCCATAATTTAAAATTCTATTTAATTTAACGTTAAATGCTTTGGAAAAAACTAAAGAAGTTTTTTTAGAAGAAGATATGACATAATCATAGTTTTGATGCATATTCATTTTTAAAGCTACCTTTTTATCTTTATTACTTCTCTTATCTAAAGTTTGTAAACCAATTTTTTTGATAATTCCATTAGCATGCCACATTTGCACAATAATTAAATCTTTATCATGTTTTAAAATACTTATGGGAACTGAATAACCATCAGTAACAACTATTTTAGAAGTAGCTAAATGATACATTTGCTTAAATAATAGAAAAAAATTACTAATTAAACTTATAATATTTTTTTCTATTTTTTTTGTAATAACTTTTATCTTTATTGAACTATCCTTTTTTTTCAAATCTTCTATTAACATTTTATATTCTAAAGAAATTTGATTGCTTTGCCGACTTAAAAACAGAATTTTTTTCTGTTTTTTTAAAAATTTAAAAGGAAAATATAAAATATTTAACAAAAGTTTAAATATATCAATTAAAAACAAGTTATCACCTTCTTAATCAAAATGATGTTTAGTTATTCTTTTTTCTAAAGGTGGTATTTTCATATAATCATCACCATATATTTTAGCTAATATTTTTTTAGCTTCTTTAGGAACAGGTACTAGCATATCCTCAAACTTAACATATCTCGGTTTACCATAATATTTAATCGGGAAAGTTTGTTTTTTATAGCTATAATAGCTAGCTAAATTAACTAAATATTTATTAGTTTTGTCATTATACTTTTTAAAAGTTTTATCTAGTTTTTCATGAATACTTTTAACCGTATAAAATTTTGCTAAAAAATAAACTATCCACGATTTAATATTTCGCGGTTTATTATATAATTTTAAGCCTAACATTCCACGATATAATTTTATTTTTATTGCTTGTAAATGCTGACCGAAACTATCTTTTTTAGAAACATTGTCAACAGGAAAAATATCCAAAAGTGGTCCATTATGATTAGTTAAATGCCTAATATGTGCTTGAGAAAATTCGCTGTTATCTAAATATCTAACTTTAATAAATGGTGACCAATAATTTTTTACAGTAGATGAATGTTGAATTTCATAATTCTTATTTATTTCTAAAGGAGCAACTTCTAAAAAATGTTCATAATCTTTTCTCAACATCATAATGTCTAAATCATCATCCCAAGGAATAAAACCATTATGTCTTATAGCACCTAATAAGCTTCCCTCTGCCATATAATAAGTAATATGATACTTTTTGCAAATACGATCTACTTCTTTTAAAATATCTAATTCAATCAATTGTAATTTTCTTAATTTATTTCTATCATCCTTATATACCATATAACACCATTTTAAATTTATTTCAATAATCCATTCAAAAAATTTAACAATTGATCATTGTTTTCTTGATAACAATACTTATTTTTTATAGTTTCGTATTTTTTATCTATTTTGTAACTTTTAATTTTTTTAGTTAAATCTTCTTCGTCTTTAACAGCATAAGTTAATAAATCGTTAAATATATCTTTATATACACCTCGACATTTCTCATATTCCATAATATCGTTAGCATATATTAAAATTGGTATATCAATTGCCATAGCATCAAAAACAATAGAAGAATAATCACTAATAACATAATCTGAAGCCAAAATTATATCTTGAGTTTCAAAGTTATTTCCATTAATATAATTTCCTTTCAAATTATCAGTTTTACTTTTAAAGTTATGATCTTTAAATACAACTACATAACCCTCACCCAATAAATTTTGCAATTTTTCTAAATCTAAAAGATAAGAAAAATTTAAACTATAATCATTAACACCAACATTATAATCACGCCATGTCGGGGCATATAAAACTATTTTTTTATCTAAAGGTAGTCCAAAAGATAGTTTAATATCATTTTTTTTATTTTCATTATTTTTGTTTTCTAGCAAATATTTAACTCTAGGATATCCAAACGGTAAAATTTGATCTTTTTTTAACATAAAAGCTGTTTCAAAATAAGGAACAATTGTTTTGCTATCAACAATCAAATAATTCCAATTTAAAATTTCCTTATATTTTAAAATTTTTTGATGAGGATTCTTTTTCATTGTTAAGTTTTCTGACGTATCAAACAACAATTTTTTTACAGTTGTAGCATGCCAAGTTTGAAGCCAAACTTGATCATTTCTTTTTGATAAATATTTAAAAATCCAACTTTCTAAAATAATAATTTTACATCTTGCTAAATAACGATAAAATTTTAAACTATTTGGTTTAATTCTATTCTTAATATTTTTATCATCAGTAACAAAATAATACTTATTATTTGGATACTTTTCTAACATTTGTTCAAATAAATATTTCGAATTACCAGCATATCGATAATCAAATCCCATAAACAAAATTGAATCTTTATATATTTTACCTTTTATATTTAGTTTATAATAAATATATTTCCAATTTTTTACATATTTTTTAAATTTTTTGTATTCTTTTGTTAATTTGTTTTTAATACTAAATTTTGTAATAATTTTTACAAATTTTTTTACATTTTTGGTTTTTATAACTTGCTCTTTTAACAATTTCTTCCACTTACTATTTAATGAACTATGATAAAGTATTTCTTTATCATTCATCAAATTAAAAAAGTTTAAAACAAATTGTTCTTTAAATTCATTGGGAGTTCTCGTTCTATAAATAGTTATAAAGCGTTCTAAAATGTGATTTAAAATATATGAGAAACTATTGTTATCTACATTTTCTATATTAAAAGTATCCTGTATAGATTTAATTAAACTAGTGCAATGAATATCTGTATCAAACTTATCTTTAGTAGTTGCTTTACTATGAATGCGATAACAATAAAGTGGCGAATGAATTAAAGATATCTTTTTTGCTTTTAAAGCAGTTTTTATAAAGAAAACATGATCTTCATAAAAATATCCTTCACCATATTTAATATCATTATCAATTAAAAAGTTTTTACGATATAATCTAGTCACAGTATAATATAATTTTTCTGTTAATAGGAGTTTACATTCATCATCTAATAATATGTCTTTTCCATCAATTTTTTTATTGACGCGGTCATACAAAAAAGTATTTTTTTCATCAAGATATTTTTTCCACTCGAAATTAACAAAATCAGGATCTTCTTCTTTAACCTTTTCAACACAAAGTTCCAAAGTTCTTGGTTCAATAAAATCATCAGCATCTAAAAACATAATATAATTACCAGTTGCTTTTTTCACGCCTAAATTTCTCGTGTAACCTTGTTTTTTATTTTCTTGAGCAATATATTTAACATTTTTCTTATTCTTGATGTAATTTTTGATAACTTGTTCACTATTGTCAGTAGATCCATCATTGATAATAATTAATTCATGATAAGGAAAAGTTTGATTATCCAATGATTTTAAAGTTTCAACAACATATTTTTCACTATTGTAAACAGGAATAATTATTGAAATTTTAATATCGTCTTTCATCTTTATTTCGGTATCAATTTTAGTTATAAATTCTGATTTTTTACTAGTTAAATGTGCCGGAAATTTATGTTTAATAACTCTTTTTTCTAACGGTGGTAAAGTCATATAATCACCATAAATAGAAGTTAAAATATAATCAGCTTTATTAGGAACTGGCAATAAATGTCCTTCGAATTTAACATATTTTGGTTCACCATAAAAATTAACAGGAATTGTTTGTTCTGTAGTATTATAATAACTACAATAATTAACTAAATATTTATGAGATTTATGATTAAATTTAGTAGATTGTTTATAAAGCTCATTATGTAAATGCTTAACAGTATAAAATTTACTTAAATAATATAATAATTTTCTTTTTTTATTTTTAGGCTTTTTTAAAGCTCTTGTTTTATAAAATAAAATATAACGATAAGCTTTTATTTTCTTTGCTGTATATAATTGCTTAAAGCTAGCTTTCCTTGGAACATAATCAAGAGGAAATACATCTATATAAGGACCATTATGCTCTGTTAAGTTGGAAATATCCAACTGATTAAAATCAGTTTTTCTTAAAAGTCTAACTTTGCTAAAAAACACCCAAAATTTTTTTTCAGAAAAACTATTTTGCAAAAAATAATCTTTCCCTAATTCTACTGGTGCAATTTGTAAAAACTTTTCATAATCTTCCCTTTTCATTAAAATATCAATGTCATCAT
>CALVSM010000046.1 GCA_944359025.1 uncultured Bacilli bacterium | reverse complement strand
AAGAAAGAGTTTACCTTCTTTTTCTTTAATCTCATTATAGACTAAATTAAAATACTCTTCTTTGTATTTATCTACATCAGTCATTATCTTTTGTTCATCTATATTAGCATGATAGTCTTGTAATTCTACTAATAAGTCTTTTACATCTTCTTTATATTCATCATTATACTCTTTTATTTCTATCATTTTACTACACCACTTTCATTTTTATATTATCATAAAAAATATACTTGTGGACAGTTTTATCAAATTGTGGACAGAAATTTTAAACTTTTTGTGGACAAAAAAATCAACTACTCCTTTCAGAAGTGTTGATTTTATTAGTCTTAAATGGTATTAACTATATATATATCTACAACTTTTTATAGCACTTTTTTCTTTGTGGTGAATTTTTATCTAAATGTTCTAAAATGTAAGTTTTTAATAATTGTATATCAAGAATATTCTCTATTCCTTCTATACTCTCTAAATTGTGTATGACTGAATTGACCTCATCACAAGCTTCTTCTTCATATAACTCAAGTACACCTAAACTATACAATCTATTTTTATTATAATATCTTGTATAAAAAGTATTACCTGTTTTGTCATGTTTTGCACTAAAATAATGAAATTCATTTTTATTGATATTAATGGTTATAACTTTTTCTTGTGTTATATTTTCTTTTTGTGTTTGTTCATCTAGTTCTATTTTAGTTCTTTCATCTATTTCTATTTTATCATCAGTAAATAAAATATTATAAATACGATTATCATTTGTTATAACGTAATATGTACCTTTATTAACTCTTTGTTTTTGACTATTCCATAGCACACAATTACAAAGTGAATCTAGTATATGATACTTATCACTTGATTTCATTTTTTTACATAATCTCCAATAGAAATATAATCACTTATTTCGATTTTATAAATATTGTTTTGCTTTGATATTAATATATCAAAGCTACTTTGTTCTATTAAATTATTTTCTATAGTATTATTATCTGTTATACAATTTTGTATTTGTTTTTTCTTTATTTTTAATTTATCAATTAATTCTTTAAACATTTTTATCACCATTATATCTAACTTTTGCATATTCTTCACTATTTAAAAATTCTAATTCATCTAATTTTAAGCTTAATTTTGCTTTATCTCTATTATAATATACCATAATGCCATCACCTTTTAATTGTTACATATTATAATACACGATACTAACAAAGTAAACCTTTGGCAGTATATAATTTTTATATTAACGCTTTTGATAAACTAAGATTGAATCATTCATGTTATTACTGTTAAACTTTAAGTCATCTATTCCTGTAAATGTTTCTAAATAAGGTTGATAGTCTTTTAATAATTCAAAGGTATTATACAAGTTGTATATTATATTCCAGTGTTCTTCATATTCTGTATTTTTGTCAGTTTCATATAAATAGCTTATTAAAAGTAATCCGTCCTTATTTAAAAGCTTGGCTAAGTTATCGGTCATCTTTATTATCATCTCTTCTTTAGTTATAGAAGTTCCTATATTTGATAACCAAATATTATCATATTTTCTTTTTAAGTCTACGTTAAATATATCACTATTTATAAAAGTAGGCCTTATTTTTTTCACATTGTTTCTTGCTTCTTCATATAAATCTTGGCTTTTTAAATAATTATTACAACTAGATATTATGTCAGTGTTATATTCATCTAAAGAAAATAATCTATTTCTTATTTTTATTGGATTAATGGTTTGAAAAAGTTCATCCCAAAATAAATAAGATTCATAATCAATAAGTCGTAAAACTATTTTAACTTTATTCCACGTTTCTATATTAAAAACATTTTTATTATCTGCAAATACTTCTGGATAGTCTTTATATCTTAAAAAGCTCATAAATTCATCTAAGTCTAAACTTAATATGCTTGCTACTTTTAAATAATAATAAAACTTTGTATAAGGGTTAATATCTAATAAGGTTATATCTTTACATCCCTTTAAAATAGCATTTATAACTTGGTCTCCAGATGAGCCAACTGTTAACAATGATTTATCTTTTAAGTTAAATTTATCGATATAGCCAGATATATTTTCAGTTGTAAAAGGATAAATACTTTGTAGCATTCCATCTTCTACTTTTATACAATTACATCGATTAACTGCATTACTCATTATTACACTAAAACTTTCATTCATATCATCACTTCTATATTATATATATTTCTAAAGATTAGAAATTGTCTTATATTATAGCAGATTTTAGGAAATAATAAAACCCGAACTTATTAGTCCGAGTTTAATTAATTATTTATTTATTTCTAATTTTGTTATATATTCATTTCTATATCCACTATATATGTATCCTGTAATACCTGTATTAGTTTTTATTTTATACCATCTAGCTTTGTATTCTTTATCTTGTTCTAATACTGTATAAATTTCTCCTTTATATACTCTTCCAATCGTAGTACTATATGTATTAGAATCTTCTCTTATACGGATAAATTCTGTTGCTATTTCAATTTGTTCTTTTGAAGAATCTCTTTTATTGCTTTGTTCTGTTGTAGTAGATATTATTCCACTTACAACAAATATTATAAAAGTTATTAAAATTAATATAAGAATTATTATTTTGCCCTTTGATTTTTCTTTTGATTTAAAGTTACTTTTTATATTTTCATTTTTTTGTAATTGGATATCTTTTTCTTCTGGAGTCATAATTGACTTGGCACTAGAATTTAATGACCATGATGGATTAATAATGCTTAATATGATTTGGATAATAATTATTATTCCCATAATAATCAATACCGTATTATTATCTTGTATTATCTCATAGATAGCTTTATAAGATTTAATGTTTACTCCATTATAGACTATTACATTAAATAATGGTAAAGTTTGAAGTATTAAAAATAGTATAGACAACGTTGTTGCAAGTTTTTTATATTTATATGTTTTTCTTCTAAAAATAAAGAGGAACGATATAACTGTAAAAATTATAGATATAAATGTCATTAATGGAAAATATAAAATTGAATTATTATAATCTACTTGTAAAAGATAAAGAAAAAGAAGAATGAAAACACCTACAGCTTGAGCTATATAATACCAAATAGGTAAATTTTCTTTAAGAATAGTTACTTCATACTTACCGTTACCAACATTTTTGGCTTCATTTAAAATATTTTGTACTTTCATAATGGTCTCTTTATCTACTCCGGCGATATCATCTACTTTTGACTCTTCCATTATCTTTGTTATTCCTCTAATTAAATCTTGCATAGCTCCTACTTTGTCCATAGACTGGGCTTGTAACATAGCAAATTCTTCCGGAAGTTTATAAGCATCTATTTTACTATATATTGGAATTAAAACTTTATTTTTATCTTGTTGCATCATTTCTAAAAATCTGCTCCATTCATTTTTTACCCAAGTTGCCATAAAGTTTTCTTCTTGTGTTCCTACAACAAGCATTACTTTTGAAGATTTTAATGCCGAATAGATATATGGCTCATATTCTTTTCCCAGTTTATTTTCTAGAGTAATTCTTGCAAAAAACACTTTGAATCCTTGCAATATTAATTTATCATAGATATCTTGTGCAATTACCGAATCATGAGTACGTTCTCCTTTACTATCTGTTTCTTTATAACAGATAAAAATATCATAAGGTTGTTCTTTGGAAGAAATTGATAATATATTTTTTTGAATGTCATCAATTTGTTTTGCTTCTTTTTCATATAGCTGTAATGCCTCTCCATAAGAATTTTTTTTTATAAACTTGAAGTCACTATCTAATAAAAAAGAATAATCACTGGTTCTATGACATGTTGGTATTTTTGTTTTAGTTTTAGGATCATCTACATATTCTACACCATATTTACAAAGTAAAAGTCCCCAGTGTGCTTCTACTTGATTATTATCTATTTTTAATATTGTTTCATAGATTTCTTTTGCTTTATCAAAATCACTATTTAATCTTAAATCATTTGCTCTGTTATATAAGTTTACTATTCTTTCATTATCTAAACTAGGTAATGTCATGACACTTTTACAGTATAAACATCTTCCTGTATTCGTTCCTTCAATTTGTTTGATGTCTCCACCACACATTTTACATTTTAATATCATTTATAACACACTCCTAAACTTTAAAGAACCATAGAGCAATTATCATTTTGATAATCATTGTTATTTGTTCTTAGTCTTTTTACATAGTTCATTTCTATTGTCAATAAGGTCAATAATATCACTAATATTATTTTTGTTATTTTCGGTTGAAATATTTTTTATTTTTTTTAGTATTTCTAATTCTAATTCTTTTGTTCTTTCATTTGATACTGGATCGGAATATTTTATTTTTTCATTTAACTCATAATTATTGATTTTTTTTGCATAAGTTAAAGCTTCATCTATAAAACTTTTAATGTTATCTACTTCTTGATCATAAGTCTTTAAACGAGTACTTACTGAATATATTGAAATAAAAATTATTAAATATATAATTGTAATAATGATAAATAATATTTCTATATTTTTTAATTCAAAATATACTAATAAAGACATAAGTATTAAATAGATAAATGATAGAAAATAAAGTGATATTAAATAAATTTGTTTTGATTGATTCTTTTTTCTATTTAATAGTAACACACTTACTAAAGAAATAATTAATACAATTACTTCTAATATTATTGTTTTATAATAATTGTTATGCAAATTACTATCCATAACAGAGTTAATTTTATTTACAGTACTTGGAATATAGATACTCTTAGGTATTTCTTTTAGTTTCAATGAAATTGTTGTAACTTCTTTATTATCTATCGTTTCAGGAATAATTATATCTTTTTCTATTCCTTTATATTCTGTTATCTCTATTCCATTTGCCACTACATTATATTCAAAATTACTAGTTTGCCTCATTAAATTATTATATTCGCTATCAGAAAGTTCTATATAGTTGTAATTGTTATCTTTAGCATAATTTTCTACATATTCATTATTATAAGAATTAAGCATTATGCTATTGTTTTCAACTGGTTTATTGAAAACTGTTAAAGTAATAAAGCAAATACTTATTAAAGTCATTATTAATGAAAGTAATTTTTTCATTATTTTATCCTCCTTCCGCATTTTGGACAAAAGACGGTATCTTTATCAATTAAAGTCTTACAATCTGGACATCTTAGCTCCTCTGTTAATGTTATACCACATTTCTTACAAAATCTATGGTCTATTGAATTAGTTGTTCCACAGTTAGGGCAAGTTTTTGTATTTGGTTCTATACTAGCCATTACTCCTGAAATGTTATTTCCTACCTTATCTCCTATTGTTGTGCCAATTCCACTCATAATTCCTAACCCTACACCAACATTAGCAAATTCTCCAATTCCTTCATTTGCGGCCATTTTTTCTCCAACATCATATGCTCTTTCTTGTTGATATGTATAGCCTTCTTGTTCCCTCTTTATTGCTTCCGCCTTGGATGAAATTATTTTTTGTTTTGCTTTTGTTTCTTCATCTATAGTTGCTATTTTTTGTTTTAATTCTGCTTCAGCAACTGATACATGTTGTTTGAAATATAATTCCTTAAATTCTAAGTATTGCTTATCTGTTTCAGGTTTTAATATAGTTGTTACAAAAAATTTATTTAATTTAATTCCATATTCTTTAAAATCTTTTACTAATAAATTTTGTAAATCTTCACTGAATTTTTCTAGATTTTTATCTATTTCAAAAATACTTATGCTATTTTCTGCAATGATATTTGCCATATAACTTTTAACTTTTGTTAAAATATAAGATGCAAAAAAATCATCAATGGTTTCGTTATTAATTGATTTTTTTACTCCGACTAATTTTATCAATAATTTTCTAGAATCCTCAACAATAAAGCGCATTTCACCACAAGCTCCAATTTGAATAGGAAATTTATAAGTTGGCTCTAAAAATTCAATTTTACTACTAGTTCCCCATTTAGAATTTTTTTCTGTTTTATCAACAAAATAAACTTCACATTGGAAAGGGCTACGAAAACCAGTTGGAATATTTAAAAATGTTTTTAATAATGGAATATTATTTGTCGTTAATGTATACTTTCCAGCTTCAAATAAATCTAGTGCTTTTCCATTTGAAAAAAATACTGCTTCTTGTGATTCATGTACGATTAGTTGAGACATAGTATTAAAACTTGTCTTTGGATATCTCCATACTAAATTATCATCTTCCTTTATTTTTTTTATTACTTCAAATATTGCCATAATTTACCTCCTTTATTTGTTGGCTATACCTACTAAATAATTAACAAAGCCATAATTGTCCCTGAGAAATCAGAATATTTCATTTTTTTAGTGAATTCTATAGTACTTAAAACATCATAGTCTTCTCCCTCTAAAGCTATATCTATTTTTGTGCTATACTGATTTGGCTTTGCTCACTTGGACAAGCTTTGTAACTTCTCTAATTAAAGCTTGCAATGACCATTTTTTATTTAAATCATGTCCCTGAAATAAAGAAAATTTCTCTGGAAGTTCATTTGGATTCATATCTAAAAAGCAATGAATTAAAAATTTGCTTCTATCTTTTTTTATAATATCTAAATATCTATTCCATTCATTTTTTATCCAGATAGAATTTATATTTTTTTTATTCGTTTCTACTACTAACATTACTTTAGCACTATTTAAACCGTTAAAAATATATTGTTCATACTCTGTGTCAATTTTATCTTCTAAAGTTATACGAAAAAAAAGCACTTCATAGTTTAATTTTGTTAATTCATTATATATTTCTTTAGATAAAACAGAATTTTTCGTTCTACCGTCATTTTTTTCATCTATTTTTAAATCATCTATATATTCTACACCATATTTGCAAAGTAAAAGTCCCTCGTGTGCTTCTAATTGGTCATTACCTAGATTTAATATTGATCCATATAATCCTAAGGCTTGATTAAATTCATTAGATTGTCTCAATTCACTTGCACAATTATAAAGATTAGTTATTTTTTCATTATCTGAATCTTGCAAAGTCATTAAGCTTTTATAATATAGACATTTATCTATATTCATAGCTACTATTGGTTCAATGTCTCCACCACACATTTTACATTTAAAAATCATTTACTCCCACTCCTAAAATGCAAGCATTACTTATATATTAATTTAATTATCAAAATATACTTTTATATATTTTATTATATATCTATCTCATTTTATGGTCAATATTTTAATTTGAAAATAATGTACTAATTAAAGAACATTTTATTAATCTATTTTACTTTAGTTTCTAATAAGAAATTTATTGTAAATTATGATTTAATATAAACTTTTGGTGACTCACAATATCTCTATGGATATTTAATATAATAAAGAAATGTATTATATTTATCTGTGATAGAAAATAATTATTACCCATTGTTTTTTATTGTGCTTTTTATAAGCTAACTCAAGTAATGTTTCTCTATCATCTAAATTATAATCACCTGCAATAGATACAATGATATATGGTACATCACTTTTTTAACTAGTTCAAATACTAAACCACTATCTGAATATATAAAAGGTTGTTTAGTATTAATAGAGTAAATAACACTTTCTTCAGTTCTTACTATTCTAAAATCTGGATATATAAATTGTATAATACTAACATCACTGCATATAACTTGCTTATTTATTAAACCATTAAACATACTTTATCCCTCCTTCAAATTAACTCTGTGGACGAAAATAGTATGCTGTGGACAAAATTTTTATAGTTTTTGTGGACAAAAAAATCAACTACTTCTTCTAGAAGCGTTGATTTTATTAGCTTTTAATGGTGGCTCCAGCGGGAATCG
>CALVSM010000045.1 GCA_944359025.1 uncultured Bacilli bacterium | reverse complement strand
ATCCTTGATGACTACCAGCTTCTAAAACGATAACCCGATAACCTTTTGGTAAAATTTCCTCTTGATATTCTTTACTTTGTTTTAAAAATAATTCTCGATTAGGCATACTAACAACGCGAATATCCAATTTATACATCTCATATAAAGCATCAGCTATTTTAATACTTAATTCAACCTCACTACCAGTACTAATAATTATGGCATGAAGATTTTCTTCTTTTCTAACAATATATCCCCCATAACTAACTGAATAACGATCACTTTTATCAAGCAAACCAACCTCATTACGTGATAAAACTAAACAACTAGGAACTTTATTGTTAATAATATATTCCCAACAACCAGTTATTTCTTTAGCATCAGCTGGGCGAAAAACTTCTAAATTAGGTATACTTCTTAAAGAAGCTAACTGTTCAATCGGTTGATGAGTTGGTCCATCCTGACCAATATTGATTGAATCATGCGTAAATATATAAGTTACCGGTAAATTCATTAAAGCACTCATCCTAATTGCCGGTTTTAAATAATCAGAAAACACTAAAAATGTCGAACCAAAAGCATAAAAATTATTTAAAGCTAAACCATTTAAAACAGCTCCCATCGCATGCTCTCTTACCCCAAAATTAATATTATTACCAACAAAATCTTTTAAAGTATTAGGTAAAATAGCTTTAGTTGAAGAACCTAAATCAGCACTTCCGCCAATAAAATTAGGTATTTTTTTAGCTATTTCTTGCATTATTTTCCCGTTACTTACTCTTAAAGACTCTTTTAAATTATAATCAAAAAGTAAATTACCTAAATCTAATCTTACCTCTTCTTTTTGATAATTAATCATCTTAATATTCTTATTAAAAGTATCATACTTTTTCAAACTACGTTCAGATATTTGTTTAATAAAATTTTCCCTTGCTTCTTGATTAACATAAAATTCTTCAGGAGAAAACTTTAACTTTAGTTTTAATTTAGTTATATCATCTTTATCTAAAGGCGAACCATGAACTTTATTAGTATTTTCATTAATTGAACCATCACCAATAACCGTTTTTATTTCAATTAATGTCGGTTTATCACTCTTTTTAGCTTCTTCGATAGCTTTATCTATACTAGATATGATTGTTCCATCTTTTATTTGAATCGTATTCCAATTTAAAGCCTTAAATCTTTCAATAATATCATCATCAAAAACACCTTCGGTTTTACCATCTAAACTAATATTATTTGAATCATACAAAACAATCAAATTATTAAGTTTTAAACTACCAGCTAAAGAAGTCGCTTCATAACTAACCCCTTCCATTAAATCGCCATCGCCACATAAAACATAAACATTATAATCAAATAAACTTTGATCTTTACCTAACTTACTCTTTTTAGGTAATTGATATTTTTTACTTAAAATTTTTCCCGCTAAAGCCATGCCAACCGCTGAAGCAATACCTTGACCTAAAGGCCCTGTCGACATATCAACCCCTTCAGTTATCCCATATTCAGGATGACCTGGTGTTTTAGAATGGATATGTCTAAACTGTTTCAAATCATCGATTGATAAATTAAAACCAGCCATATATAAAGTCGCGTATAATAAAGCCGAACCGTGACCAGCCGATAAAACAAAACGATCTCTATTTTCCCACAAAGGATCATTAACATTAATATTCATATGTTTAGCATAAAGGGTATAAATAATCGAAGCAGCCCCTAAAACAATTCCTGGATGACCACTTCCTGCTTTATCAATCATATCGATTCCCAAACTTTTAATATTGTTAACTATTTCGCGGTCCATTATTATCACCTTCTTATTTTTTTAATTATACCACATTTTACATTAAAAAAAAAGTCCAAGAATGCGGGCTCTTAACGATAAAACCTAGTCTCTACCAGGTGGGCATCACATCATCGATTTTAGGATTCTCAAAAAATTGAGCCTTCAACACCATCGATGAATTAGATTCCCAATATTCGTTAATTAGTCGGTTTTTCTAAATGAGCTTGTCGCTATTCCTAGACATCTATATTATACCATATTTTTTAATAAATATGCTAGTGATAATTAAAATTTCATACTTTCCCAAAATGTTAATTATTGGTTTTATATTAAGTCTATTTTTTATATCCTAAAATAGTATTTAAATTAACATTTTTTGTGCTTGTCATAATATTAACGTCTGCTTTACTATATATTTTATTTAATTCTTTAACTAAATTTTTAATAACTAATCTTTGACCACTATTTTTTTTAGTAACCTTACAAGCACAATCTAAAAATTTTAATTCATTAAATTTACTCCATTTAATAATATCTTCTTCTTTAACATAATAAAGAGGTCTAATCAAAGTCATACCTTCAAAGTTAGTACTTTTTACTTTGGGAACCATACTACTAAAATTACCATTAAATATCATATTTAATAAAACCGTTTCAATCACATCGTTAAAATGATGACCCAAAGCTATTTTATTACAACCGATACTTTTAGCATAACTATATAAATATCCTCTTCGCATTTTCGCACACATATAACAAGGATTATCAGTCGTATCAGCAACATCAAAAATTGGGGTTTCAAATATATGAGCATCAATATTTAAATGATTCAAATTTTCTTTTATTTTATTGATATTTTCTTCACTATATCCAGGGTTCATAACAATAAATTCTAAATCAAAATTAAATTTACCATGTCTTTTTATCTCTTGCATACATTTAGCTAGTAAAAACGAATCTTTTCCCCCACTAATACAAACAGCAATTTTATCATTTTCTTCAATTAAATTGAATTCTTTAATGGCTTTAACAAAAGGAACAAAAATTTTTTTACGATACTTTTTAATAATACTTCTTTCGATTTCTTTTAACTCCATAAACATCACGATACTTATTATACCTTAAATTAAATAAAAAAGAAATGGTTCAAGAATTTCTGATGTGAAGTAAATTTAGAATAATTTCTTATAAAATAAAAGAAAAGTACATTTTTCAACATTAAATTTTATAATGCGCTTTTTTTAGCTATTTTTACTAATTTTTTTAAAAATAGGTCTTGGAGTAAAAAAATAAATCATTATTTTTTCGTTTTGGAGTAATTTTTAATATTATTTATCCCACTAATTTTACCATTAAAAACATACTATATTCTTGCTCTAAACAAAGTAAAATTTTATAACTAAATGCTATCCTTTTTATTTTGACTGACTTTAGTTATTTTTACCTCTTTAGTACTTAGTCCTATTAATAAATAATAATCTTTCTTTCTAACACCGCTTTCTTTTATTTTTTTGATTATTATTGACTATATAATAACACAAAAAAAGAGATAATTTTTCACTATCCCAGCTTTACACTAAAAATTCTTGTTTTTTTATAAAACTTCACACTAGAAATTCTAGACCCAAAGAAACTGATATTTTATCAGTTAAATCATTGTTTTATAATCAACATTTTCTAAAGTATATCTAACTGTTTCATCAGTCAATAAATTAGTTTGTAATATCTTGCCATCGACAATATTACTACTATAAATACCTAAATAATAACTATACAAATTATTCAAATAATTCCCATTGCCATAAGTACCATATTGCCAATTTTTTAAATATTCGATTGTCGCCCCATAATTGCTATATTTATTAGCATCTAAATTATTCGCAAATCCCACTGGGTCTTCACTAGCTAATTTAACATATTTTAACCAACCAGTATCATTAAAATTATCAACCACTTCATCATAAGTAATTCCTTTTTCATCAGCGTAAATTTGAATAATTAAATCAACTAAACCATAACCAAAATTATATGATTGAAGCGCTAAACGTTCATTACCATGATATCTTTCTAAAACATTTTGATAGCGCATAATTCCCATTTTAATATTTGTTTTTTTATCAAGAGCATTTTCCATTGTTTCATAAACTGTTTCATTTTGTTTAGTAGTATAATTATATGCCGTTATTTCTTGTCCATGTGGTGACTCTAATTGACATATTCCTACCCCAAAACCATTATAAAATTTACCGCCAGGAATAGTATCCTCATGATTTAAACTAGATTCCCCCATCATAAGACAAATAAAAGTATAAGGATCAACTCCAAAATCTTCAGCTGTTTGTAAAAAATATTGGCCATCACTAGATTCGATAAAAGTAATAATTTTATTAATTGCATAATCATTTATATTACTAGCTAAAGGAATATTATAATTATTCGATATTTCCTGATTAATTAACTTTCTCGTTTGATCGATTCTTACTTCTAAATTAAAATTATCCTCACTAACTAATTGGGGCTCTATAACTTCAACTTTGGGTGGTAAAAAAGTATCATCTACATAAACATAAGAGCTTGGCTCACTAATAGGTAAACTAGTAACCTCATCATTTCCTAAAGAAATACCCACACCAATCAAAGAAGAAGCAAAAATAATAAATGAAAGAGCTAAAGTAGCTAATTTTTTATTATTTTTTTTTAACTTTTTAATTATCGGTATATTTTCGTCGATATTATCTAATATCGTACTATAAATTCTTGTTTCTAAATTTTTTTGATATTGCTTTAAAACTAGAGTATGACGATAAGGGTAAACTATTTTAATATCAGTTTTATTAACTTCGATAAATTTAGGATTACTAGGTAATTTAGCGATAAGATTTTCTATTCTATTAATATTATTAGTTCTTCTAATTCTTTTTTTACCATCAATCTTATCAGTTATCGTTTGTCGATAACCATCAATCGTTCTTTCGATAACTACTTCCACTAACCATCACCTCTTTTGACTTATACTTATACCATCGCCAATATCATAAAAAACTGTAATATAATTATCATTGTTTTTCAAAAATTCAATATAATTATTTATTTTTCTAACTAACTGTCTTAAATTGCGACTCATTTTTTCCGTGCTGTTTACTAAACCATGAAAATTAATATTATCGGTAACAATATATTTATTATTATTTAAATTATTTTCAAATTTAGTAAAAAATTTAATACTTTGGGCTTTAGCAGCATCGATAAAAATTAAATCAAATTTATCATTTATTTCCACATCGAAAGCATCTTGATTAATTAATTTTATTCTATTTTCTAAATTGAATAACTTAATATTTTTAACTGCTTCTTGATATCTATTATAATCTCTTTCAATCGATATAATTTCGATATCTTCAGCTACTAAAGCCATTTTTATAGCTGAATAACCAATCGCTGTTCCGATTTCTAAAATTTTTTTAATATTGTTTTTTTTAATAAAATCAGTTAAGAATTCAATTCCTTCTTTTTGCATAATTGGTATATTTTTTTCTTTAGCATATTTTTCGATATTTTCTAGCATGCATACCCCAAATATTGTAAACATTTTTGTTGATGTTCAGAATAAGTTTCTGAATAGTATGTTTTAGTTGAATTTTCATCATAAACATCCGCTAAAAAGAATAAGTAATCGTTTTTTTCCGGATAAATAACCGCTTTAATACTAGCTTCCCCAGAAACACCACCAGGTCCTACTGGTAAGCCCGAATATTTATATGTGTTATAAGGGGAATCAATTTCTTGATCAGCTAAAGAATAAGTTAATTTCCATTCCCCTAAAGCATAACCTAAAGTCGCACAACTTTGTAATTTCATTCCTTGATTTAAACGGTTATAAAAAACTTGAGCAATAATAGGACGATCTTCGTCTAAAATAGCTTCGTGTTCAACAATACTTGCTAAAGTTAACAATTCATGAACTGTATAACCACTATTTTCAATACTAGTTTTATATTTAGATAAAACTTCATCCATTTTATCTAACATTTTATAAGTAATTTCTTGCATGCTACTATCTTTATAAATTTCATAAGTGGCAGGAAAAAAATATCCTTCTAAATGATATCTTAAATTATCATTTCTAACAGCATCAGTAATAAACCAATATTTATTGATTAAAGTATCTAACAATTCCTCACTTTGCCAATAATTTAATAGTTCATCAGCTTTATAATCAGTTACTTCACTGATATAATCAGCAACATCAGTAATATGTTTTCCTTCTGGAATAACAAAAGATGTCGTACTAGCATTAGAACCATTTTCTAATGTTTCAATTATTTTTTTAACTCCCATATTTCTATTTAAAGTATAACTTCCTTTTTCTAAATTGCTAGGGTTAAATATTTTAATATAAATTTTATAAAAAGTTTCTGAACGAATTAAATTATTTTCTTTTAAAATAGGCGCTAAAGTTAAATAAGTTGCGTTTTCTTCAACATTTAAAATAACTTCTTCGCTTTCTTTGGTAACCGGACTAATACCAAAGTTATAAGATGTACAACCGACTATAATAATAATCGCTAAAATAACAATTGCAAAAATATAAATATTAACGTACTTCTTCATAATATAAAGCGAGTAATTTTACTCGCCATCCTCCATACTAGATTTTACTTCTTCTTGCAATTCATTTAAAATTGTTTCGATTATTTTCCATTCTTTTTCCGTTTCGATAGCAGTTAAATTTAAATTTTCCTCGTTTGGTGTATATATCGATGCATATACTTTAGTATTTCCTTCTTCGTCAGTCGTATTATCAGTATAGACAATATAATTTTTACCAGTTTCATCTGATTCAAAAGTAAATAAAACTTCGCACTCTATCTCTTTTCCTTTATCATCAATAACTTTAAATTTCATTTGTTCTTCTTTCATAATTAATTTCCTTTCTTATCTAAATATGCCTGTAATATAATAGTGGCAGCTAAACTATCGACTTTCTCTTTTCTTTTTTTACGAGATAAATCAGCTTCAATCATATAGTTATGGGCCGATACAGTTGATAATCTTTCATCTTGTAAGACAACTTTATAATTTAATTTTTCTAATTTTTCTTTAAATTCAATCGTCGCTTCAGCTCTTGGCCCAATGGTATTATTCATATTTTTAGGTAACCCTAAAACAAGTAAATCTACTTTTTCTTCAGCTATAACTTTTTCCAATTTAACAATTAAATCATTTAAATCATCAAAACGAATCGTCTTTAATGCAGTAGCAATCGTTCCATTAGAAATAGCTAAACCCAATGTTTTAGTACCTAAATCTAACCCTAAATATTTCATTTAATAAAATTATCCACTAAAACTTCTAAAACTCTCGTTCTTTCAAACTTAGTTATTTTATTACGCGCCTCTTTATGCGAAGAAATATATCCAGGATCACCACTCATCAAATAACCTACTAATTGATTTTTAGCATTATATCCTCTTTCTTCTAATATTTCAGCTACTTCTTTAATTGTTTCGGTAATTAATTCTGCTTCTAATTCATCCGTCGTAAAGATTTTTGTCTGTTCCATAATAACACCACCTTATTACATTCTAATTTTATCAAAAAATTAAATATTTTACAAGTTAATCTAGTTTTTTTATCTATTTAATGTCAATAAGAAAAGACTATTCTAAAATAGCCTTTATCCTTCTAACTCCCGCACTACTAGCTTCTTCTTTTATAATTTTAAATTTACCTAATTCTTTAGTATTTTTTACATGCGGTCCACCACATAATTCTTTAGAAATATCACCAATACTATAAACAGTTACAATATCCGGATATTTTTCTATAAACATACATTCAGCTCCTGATTTTAAAGCTTCTTCTTTAC
This sequence comes from uncultured Bacilli bacterium, assembly GCA_944359025.1. GTDB lineage: Bacteria > Bacillota_I > Bacilli_A > RF39 > UBA660 > Faecisoma. Next base: position 509 of record CALVSM010000045.1, on the reverse strand, counting down.
TCATTTCCGTTACTGTTACATCTAAACCTTCAGTTATCCATTTATTAACTAAATCTTCAGTTTTTTGTTTTTCTTCATCGGTTAATTTATGGTCACAAGAAAAATCAAAACGCATTCTTTCACTAGTAATATTACTTCCTTTTTGATGAACATTTTTATCGACAACTACCTTTAAAGCCGCATTTAACAAATGAGTAGCTGTGTGGTATTTTATTTCCTTATCTGAATCACCAGCTAGACCACCTTTAAATTTACCACTAGAAGCAGTTCTTGATAATTCTTGATGAGCTTTAAATTTTTCTTTAAAGCCTTCAACATCGACATTAATTCCTTGTTCTTTGGCTAATTCAACTGTTAACTCAATTGGAAATCCATAAGTATCATATAATTTGAAAGCTAAATCTTTATTCAATGTTTTAGTATCTAAATGATTAGTTATTTTTTCAAATTCTTTTAATCCTTTAGCTAATGTTTTATTAAACTTGATCTTTTCATTAGTTAATCCTTCT
>CALVSM010000044.1 GCA_944359025.1 uncultured Bacilli bacterium | reverse complement strand
AAATAAAGAATTTTAAGATATAATGATATAGGTGATAGTATGGCTTACAATGAGAGTTCAATAAAAATATTAGAAGGTCTAGAAGCTGTTAGAAAAAGACCTGGTATGTATATTGGCTCAACCGACAAAAGAGGACTCCATCATTTAATTTGGGAAATTGTCGATAATAGTATCGATGAAGTATTAAATGGGTTCGGTAAAAAAATAAAAATAATCTTACATGCTGATAATTCCGTTAGTGTAGAAGATGAAGGAAGAGGGGTACCAGTTGGTATGCATTCATCAGGAATGAGTACCCCTGAAGTTATTTATACTGTATTACATGCTGGCGGTAAATTTGAAAATTCTGGTTATAAAGTATCCGGCGGACTACACGGCGTTGGGGCATCTGTAGTTAATGCTTTAAGCAAATGGATGGAAGTAACCATTAAAAGAGATGGGTACACTTATTTCATTCGTTTTGAAAATGGTGGTAAAGTTAAAATACCTTTAAAAAAATTAGATAAAACTAGTCGTACTGGTACTAAAGTTAGATTTATGCCAGATGATACCATTTTTAATACTACTAATTTTTCTTTTACTATTGTTTGTGAAAGAATGCAAGAATCAGCTTTTTTACTTAAAGGACTAACAGTAGAAGTAATTGATGAACAAGATAATAAACAAGAAGTATTCTGTTATGAAAATGGTTTAAAATCATTTGTCGAATATTTAAACGATGGTAAAAGTGAATTACATAAAGTTGTTCATTTTGATGGTACTAAAGATGGTATCAATGTCGAAGTAGCTTTTCAATATACCGATACATATTCAGAAAATATCATCAGTTTTGCTAATAATGTTAAAACTACTGATGGTGGGACACATGAAGTTGGTTTTAAAACAGCTTTAACTAAAGTGTTTAATGATTATGCTAAAGCAAATGGATATTTAAAAACGAAAGATAAAAATTTAGAAGGAACCGATACTAGAGAAGGTTTAACAGCTATTATCAGTTTACAAATACCCGAAGCATTATTACAATTTGAAGGACAAACTAAATCTAAATTAGGCACACCACAAGCACGACCAATTGTGGAAAGTATTGTAACTGAACAATTACAATTTTTCTTAGAAGAAAATAAAGCTATTGCTACAGAAATATTAAATAAAATGGTTAAAAGTAAAATGGTAAGAGAAGCTGCTCGTAAAGCGCGGGATGAAGCAAGAAATGGTAAAGGTAAAAATAAAAAAGAACAAGCTTTATCAGGTAAATTAACGCCAGCTCAAACTAAAAACCCTAGTAAAAATGAATTATTTTTAGTCGAAGGTGATTCAGCTGGTGGTTCAGCAAAACAAGGTAGAGATCGTAAATTTCAAGCTATTTTACCGTTAAGAGGTAAGGTTTTAAACTGTGAGAAAACAAAATTAGAAGAAATTCTTAAAAACGAAGAAATAAACACGATAATTCATACGGTAGGAGCTGGAGTCGGTAGTGACTTTGATATTAAAGATTGTAATTACGATAAAGTTATTATTATGACTGATGCCGATGATGATGGTGCGCATATTCAAATTTTATTATTAACTTTCTTTTATCGCTATATGAAACCATTAATTGAAAATGGTAAACTATATATTGCAATGCCACCTTTATATAAATTGTTTAATGGTAAAACAATTTATTATGCTTGGAGTGATGAAGAAAGAAAAGAAATATTAGGAAAAAGTAAAATCAAATTAGAAACTCAACGTTATAAAGGTTTAGGGGAAATGAATGCTAATCAGTTATGGGAAACAACGATGGATCCTAATACTAGAAGTTTAGTTAAAGTAAATATTAACGATGTCGCTTTAGCTGAAAAAAGAGTTAGTATTTTAATGGGGGATAAAGTAGAACCAAGAAAAGAATGGATTGAAGAGAATGTCGATTTTACTTTACAGGATGATTATCGCAAATGAATTATTTAATTTTAAAAAGAATATTGGATATAATTTTATCGATTATATTTATCATTTTAACTTTACCTCTTTTATTAATTATTTTATTAATTACTTTTTTTGATTTAGGGCGACCATTAATCGATATTAGAATACCAAGAGAAGGTAAGAATAAAAAACCATTTTATATGTATAAAATAAGAACGAGAATATATGATAAAAATGGTAGTCATTATAGTAAAATAAGTAAATTTATCGACAATACTGGTTTAAACGAATTACCACAACTTTTCAACATTTTAAAAGGTGATATGTCTATTGTTGGTCCTAGAGCTTTTATATGTGGGGAAAAGTTGCCAAAAGGTAAAATAAGTTATAAAAGATATTTAGTAAAACCGGGTTTAATTAGTTTAACGCAAGTTTATGGTGGGAGAAATATAAAGTATGAACAAGCTTTAAAATGTGATATTGAATATTATGATAACTTAAGTTTATGGTTTGATATTAAAATATTTTTTAAATCATTTAAAACAATAATAAAAAGATTTTTAGGGAAAGGTTAAAGGTGAGGTATGCAAGACATTTTAAAAAGAATTTATGATTATTCCCTAGAAGATATAATGGGGGAAAGATTTGCTAGATACTCTAAAACGATTATTCAAGATCGGGCTTTACCAGATGTAAGAGATGGTTTAAAACCGGTTCAACGAAGAATATTATATACGATGTATCAAGGTAAAAACACTTTTGATAAACCTTATCGTAAATCAGCGAAAACAGTCGGTGATGTGATGGGGCAATATCACCCTCATGGTGATTCTTCTATTTATGATGCAATGGTTAGAATGAGTCAATGGTGGAAACAAAATACGCCATATATCGATATGCATGGAAATAATGGTTCGATGGATGGCGATAGTCCAGCAGCTTATCGTTATACGGAAGCAAGACTATCTAAAATTAGTAATGAATTATTAAAAGATATAAATAAAGATACTGTTATTATGACTTATAACTATGACGATACTTTATTTGAACCAACTGTTTTACCCGCTAAATTTCCGAATCTTTTAGTCAATGGTTCTAATGGAATAAGTGCGGGTTATGCAACTAATATACCTCCACATAATTTAGGGGAAGTTATCGATGCAACGATTAAAAGAATCGATAGTCCAAACTGTCATTTGGATACAATTTTAGATATTGTTAAAGGTCCTGATTTCCCAACTGGTGGTATCGCTTGTGGTAAGCAAGGGATAATTGATGCTTTTACAACTGGTCGAGGTAAAGTTATTGTTAAAGCTAAATATGAAATAGTAAAATCTAAAGGTAAAGAACAAATTGTTATTACGGAAATTCCTTTTGATGTTAATAAAGCTAGTTTAGTTAAAAAAATCGATGAAATTAGAATCGACAAAAAAGTGGATGGTATAAGTGAAGTAAGAGATGAATCTGATTTAGAAAACCCTGAAACAATTGTTATCGATTTAAAAAAAGATGCTAATAGTGATTTGATTATTAATTACTTACTTAAAAATACTGATTTACAAATTTCTTTTAATTATAATATGGTAGCAATAGTTAATAATCGTCCGATGACTTTAGGAATACTACAAATATTAGATGCTTATATTAATCATCAAAAAGAAGTTATTTTGAAAAGAACTAAATTTGATTTAGACCATGCTTTAGCTGAAATGCATATCGTTGAAGGTTTAATTAAAGCTTTATCGATTTTAGATGAAGTTATAAAAACAATTAGAAGTTCTAAAAATAAAAGTGATGCGAAAGATAATTTAGTTAAAGAGTATCAATTTACGGAAAAACAAGCTGAAGCGATTGTTATGTTGCAACTATATAAATTAACTAATACGGATGTAACGGAACTATTAGAAAGAAAAGACAATTTAAAACTTATGATCGAATTTTTAGAAAGCATTTTAAACGATGAAAATAAATTAAAAAATGTGATGAAAGATGAATTAAGAAGTATTAAAAAAGAATATGCTACTTCAAGAAAAACAACTATCGAAGATGAAGTAAGTGAAATAAAAATTGATACTACTTCGATGATTGCTAAAGAAGATTGTATAGTAGTTGTTACTCATCAAGGATATGTTAAAAGAGTGTCACTTAGAAGTTATAATGCTAATGAAGAAGAAACCTTAGTTAAAGAAAATGATTATGTCATTGGTTTATATCAAATGAATACATTAGATACTTTATTGTTGTTTACTGATTTAGGGAATTATTTATATGTTCCTGTTTATGAAATACCTGATTTAAAATGGAAAGAATTAGGAAAACACATCAGTAACATTATTAAAATAAGTAGTGAAGAAAATATTATTAAGAGTATTCCTGTTTATGATTTTAATAAAAATAAATATATTACTTTATTTAGTAAAGATGGACTAGTTAAAAGAACTAAATTAGATGAATTTAAAGTAACGAGATATTCTAAACCGATGAGTTGTATGAAGTTAAAAGATAAAGATAAAGTAGTTAGTGTATCGGAAGATAACGGTAATGAAGTTTTTATTACTACGAAAAATGGTTATGGTTTAAGATATAAAACTGAAGAGATATCTGTAGTTGGTATTAAAGCTAGTGGCGTTAAAGCGATTAATTTAAAAGATGATGAAGTAGTAAGTGGTAATATATTTGATAATACTGACTATGTAACAATTATTACGGCTAACGGAACTGGTAAAAGAGTTAAAATAAGTGAATTTGAACTATCAACAAGAGCAAGACGCGGTGTTTTATTAGTAAGAGATGTTAAAACTAACCCTTATCGTATATTAAAAACATTTATTAATGTTAAAAAAATTGGTATTTTAACTGATACAATAAAATATATGAAAGTAACGGAATTACCGATTGTCGATCGTTATTCAACAGGAACAGTTATTAATAAAAAAGGAATTATCGATTGTTTTGCGGAAGCTGATTTAACTAAAGAAATTAACGATGATAAAAAAAATGATTTTGAAGAAGAGATTATCGATATTTCTTTAGATGATATCGATGATAAAATATTAACTATCGATGATTTTCTAGATGATTTTAAAATATAAGAAGGAAAATTTGTATGAAAAAAGAAACGATAATAAATATGACTTTTGATGAAAAAGATGATTACATTAGCCAATTTAATGAAAATAAATTGTCTAATAAATTAAGTAATTATATTTTAGATGAATGTCGAGGTAAGCCCCTTAAAAATAAAATTACTTTAAATATTAAAATGAATTATCGAATTTCAAATAAAGAAAAAGAAGAATTTATTAAAATGATTCATAATAATTATAAAGATGATTTAAAAGAATATATGCTTATTTTAAAACGTTCAATTATTAAAAAAATAATTATTTTCTTTATCGGTGTTGTATTAATTTATTTAGCTTATTTTAAAGATATTATGGATAATGAAGTTATTTCAGAAATTATTTTAATAATCGGTTGGGTAGCGATTTGGGAAGTTGCCTATACTTGGTTTTTTGAAAGTGATAAAAATAGGATAATGGTTAAAAGGTTAAAGCAATTAATAAAATGTAACATAAATTTTAAATAATTTTGTAAAAAAGCTTGTCAAACATTTAATAATGTTGTATAATTAATCTTGTCAGTGATTGACAAGATTGTTGCCTGAGTGGCGAAATTGGTAGACGCACAGGACTTAAAATCCTGCGGAAGTCAAATTCCGTGCCGGTTCAAGTCCGGCCTTAGGCACCATTTAAAAATTAACAAATCAAATATATTTGGTTTGTTTTTTTTTCTAAAAACATGATTATGAAAAGAAAATAATTTTTGTCATTAATAATCAATATATGTATTGTAAAAAAAATTAAATTTTTGTGAAAATTAATAAATGATAAATTTAATTTATTTACAACTAATTTAATCCATAGTATAATATTATTGCGAGGTGAGATAAGTGAATCAAGAAAAAATTGGCCAAATAATTAAAGAAATTAGAACTAAAAATAATTTAAGTCAACAAGCTTTTGCCGAAAAGTTTGGGGTCACTTATCAAGCTGTATCGAAATGGGAAAATGGGAAAAATATTCCGGATATCACCATTTTAAAACAAATATGTCAAGAATATAATTTAAAATTAGAAGATTTATTGGATGCTAAAATATCTAAAGCAAAAAATAAATGGCTAAAATGGGTTATATTGATTATTGTTATTTTGTTAGGGATAATTGTTTTTTTGATTTTTAAAAATAATGATTTTGTATTCAAAACTTTGACAAGTGATTGTAATGATTTTACAGTTAATGGTAGTATTGCTTATAACGATGATAAAGCATCAATTTATATATCACATATAACTTATTGTGGTGGGGTTGATGAAAATATTTATGGCAACATCGAATGTGTTTTATATGAAACAAATGATAAAGTGAAAACGGAAATAAGTCGCTATAATTATAATGATGAAGGAATAACAATCGATGAATTTTTAAAAGAAGTAAATTTTAATATTGAAACTTGTAAATTGTATTCGGAAGAAAGTTTAAATTTAGAAATTACCGCGACAACTTTAGATGGGAAAACATTATACCACAATGTTCCCTTAAAATTAGAAGATAATTGTATTGAGACTCAACCTTAAGTTGAGTCTTTTGCAACTAACAATTTATTGCTTTTTTAAAATTATTATTTTAAAATTAAAATGAAGGAGGAAGTTATGAAAAACAAAAAAATTGGGGTTTGGATAGCTGTGGCAGTAATTTTATTAATCTTTATTATTTTAATTATTTTATCGGTTAAAAATAATGCTAATGAAGAAGAAGTAGCTATTAGTGAAAGTTTGATAACTAGTCAATATAATAAAGAGCAAGATTTTAAAGTAGAAGGTTATACGATTGATGAACCTAATGTTATTTTAAATCCATATGGTAATTCACCTTTGACTGCTTTAATTTTATTTGAAACGGAAATAGAAGTAAGTCCTAAAGTAACAATTGTTGGTAAAGATGAAAATACGACTTTTACGCAAGAGTTTACTAATAGTAAAACTCATATGTTACCAATTTATGGTTTATATGCTGATTATAATAATGAAATTATAATTGAATATACTATCGATGGTAAGGAAATTACTAAAACGATAAATATTCAAACGGAAAAATTACCGGATAATTTTGTTTTACCAACTAGAGTTGAAGCCAATAAAGATTATTTAGATAATCAACTTTATTTCTTTACGCCATCTAGTTCAGGTTATACTTGTGCTTATGATGTTAATGGCGATGTTAGATGGTATTTAACAAATTATGCTTTGTGGAAAATCGACCGTTTAGAAAATGGCCATTTGTTAGTTAGTACGGAAAGATTAGTTAATTCACCATATTATATGACTGGTTTATATGAAATGGACTTATTAGGTAAAATTTATGTCGAATATAGTTTACCTGGCGGATATCATCACGATTATTATGAGATGGAAAACGGTAATTTATTAGTTGCTAGTGATGATTTTAATAATTCAAAAGGAACAGTTGAAGATTATATTGTCGAATTAGATAGAGAAACTGGGAAGATTGTTAAAACATTTGATTTGAAAGATGTTTTAAATATGAGTGATGGTAAAAGTGAAAACTGGACCGATTATGATTGGTTTCATAACAATTCAGTTTGGTACGATAAAGATACTAATTCAATAACTTTATCGGGTCGTCATCAAGATGCAGTTATTAATATCGATTATGATACGGGTAGCTTAAATTGGATAATTGGTGATCCTACTAATTGGAGTGAGGAATATCAAAAATATTTCTTTACACCAGTTGGCGACGATTTTGAATGGCAATGGAGTCAACATGCAGCGATGATAACACCTGAAGGGTATGTCTTTATTTTAGACAATGGGAATAATAAATCAAAAATAAAAGATGAATATGTAAAAGCTAGTGAAAGTTATACTAGAGGTGTTATGTATAAAATTAATACTGATGATATGACTATCGAACAAATATGGCAATATGGTAAAGAAAGAGGTAGTGAATATTATTCGCCTTATATTTCTGATGTCGATTATTTAGAAGCTAATCATTATATTGTCCATTCAGGGGGGATATCATATAAAGATGGTGAAGTATTAAATCAACCTGCTGGTATTGGTGGCGCTGATGAATTAAAAAGTATCACAACCGAATTGTTAAACGATGAAATTATTTTTGAAATCGAATTACCAACTAATAATTATCGAGTTGAAAAAATGGATTTATATGTTTCATCTGACCAATTAAAACTAGGAAAAGCTTCTAAAGTAGGTTCGCTTGGTAAGACGGAAGGAAAACAAAGCCTAGCTATATTATTTAATACTAATGAGCTTGATAGTGAATATGATTCTCATAAAATAACTTTTTCTAAAGAGGATGATCGTTTAGTAATTAACGGTACTTTTAAAAAAGGAACAAAGGTTGAAATAATTTTAGCTAAAGGCTTAAATGTTAATAGTTATGAATGGCGTATTAGTAAAAAACCATATACGGCTTTATGTGTCGATATATTTACCGAAGAGGAAAACGAATTTGGTTTAAATACTAATAAATATATCAATAGCGATGGTTTAAAAGGTAAGTATTCAATTTATATTAAAATAGATGGTAAACTTTATAATACTTTAAAATATGTGGAATTTTAAGCAATGGCTCGGACTTTAAGTTCGAGTTTTTGTTTAACATAATTTAATTATAAATTCATACAATAAAATTAGATTTAAAGGGTTGACTTTTGTTTTTGTTTTATGATATAATCTACATGTTCGTTACAAAAAACGTGGAGAAATACCCAAGTCTGGTTGAAGGGACCGGTCTTGAAAACCGGGAGGTCGGAAACGGCGCGGGGGTTCGAAT
>CALVSM010000043.1 GCA_944359025.1 uncultured Bacilli bacterium | reverse complement strand
TATAATATTTCATATTTCACCTCCTACTAGTTATATACAAAAAAAGTTAGTGATTTCCTTTTTAATTTTAGAAAAAAATGAAAAAAAATGAAATTTCTTCCATTTTTTAATTATATGTTACCACAATTTTAAAATTTTACTTTTATTTGACACTCCTTAAATTTTAACAATATTGTCAATTTGCTTAATAACAACACTTTTTCTCCCTAGAATGATTTTATCTAAAATAATATTTTCTAATTTATTTTTAATTACCTTATCGATTTTTCTTGCGCCAAACTCTTGAAAATTTACTAATGCTAATATTTCTTGAATAACTACATCATTAACTTTAACTTTAATTTGTGATTTATACTTATTAATTAATTTATCAATTTTATTTTTAATTAGTTTGATTATATCTTCTTCAGTCAAACTATTAAAATAAATAATATTATCGATACGATTAAGAAAAGGTAAACTAAAGTATTCTTTTAATTTAGACATATTAGTATTATTTTTATTAAATCCAACATTTACTTCTTCATACCCAATATTAGATGTCATAATAATAACAACATTGTTAAAATATATTTCCTCACCACAAGCATTTTTAATTTTTCCATTATCTAAAATTTGAAATAATAAATTAATCACACTAATATTAGCTCTTTCAATTTCATCTAAAATAAGAATCGAAAAAGGTTTATTTTTTATCTCTTCTAAAATTGTTTTATGGTCATTATAGCCAATATAACCAGGAGGAGAACCGATAAATCTACTGACACTATGTGCTTCACTAAATTCACTCATATCTAGGCGAATAACATTTTTACCGACTAAAGCTTTTCCAAAATTTAAAGCTAGTTCCGTCTTACCTACTCCTGTTGGACCAACAAACATTAAAGAATAACATTTATTATCTTTAAAACCTAATTTTATCTTTTTCGCAATATTGATAACCTCGTTAACCGCTTCATTTTGCCCAATTATTTTATTATTTATCTCTTTACTCATTTTGGCTATCATCTTATCATTTTCTTTAAGAATTTCATATAACGGTATTTGTGTTTTATCATTTATCACATAAGCAATATCACTAACTAAAACTTTATTTCTTTTTTGATTACATAAGACAAGCTCTAAATTATTAATTTTATCCATCAATGTAAATTCATTTTTTTTATAATTGCTAGCTTTTTTAAAATCATTGTTACTAACAGCTTCATTTTTATTTTTAATTAGATTTTGCAATTTTTTATTTAACTTATTATATAAAGTTAATTCTTCACTTTCTTTTAAACTAGCTTTCGCACATACTTCATCTAAAATATCGATGGCTTTATCTGGTTGATTACGATCATGAATATAAGTATCACTTAATTCAATTATCTTTTCGATTATCTCATCCTCGATGATAACATGATGATATTTCTCATAAATAGGCTTTATTTTTAATAAGATTTGTTTTACTGTTTCTTTATCTGGTATATCGACTATAACTTTTTGAAATCTTCTTTCTAAAGCTTTATCATTTTCGATAAATTGTTTATATTCACTAATTGTCGTTGCACCAATACACCTTAATTTATTTCTTGCTAAAGCCGGCTTAAAAATATTAGATGCATCAATAGCTCCCTCTGCTCCCCCAGCACCAACTAAAGTATGAATCTCATCGATAAATAAAATTATGTCGTCATCTTCTTCAACTTCCTTTAATATTTTTTTAACTCTTTCTTCAAATTCCCCACGATATTTAGTTCCTGCTACTAATGTTGCCATATCTAAACTTATAATTTTTTTATTTTTTAAACAATTAGGCACTTCATTATTTGCAATCATCTTGCTTAACTCTTCGACGATAGCCGTTTTACCAACTCCCGCTTCACCAACTAATAAGGGGTTATTTTTCGTCCTTCTAACTAATATTTCGATAATTCTTTTTATCTCTTTTTCTCGTCCAACTACTGGGTCTAACTCTAAAGCTTTTTTCGTCAAATCGATTCCTAATTCTTCTAATAATAATTTCTTGCTTTTTTTCTTTTTAAATATTTTATAACTAAATTCATTATATAAACTATCTAAATCGATATTTAAACTAAGTAATATTCTAATAGCTACACCTTCGCCTTCTTCAAGCAAATTAGAAAATAAAGACTCAATCGTTACATCACTATTATTTTCCTTGCAATCAAGAATAGCATTTTCCATAACTCTTTTAAGTAACGGTGTATATAAAAACCATTCACTTTCTTTACTTCCCATACCGACTGTCTCGATTAATTTATTTTTAAAAATTGTATAATCCAAATTATATTGTAACAGTTTCTTTGATATACTATTTTTCCCTTTTAAAACCGCTAATAAAAAATGTTCACTTCCTACATAAGGATGCTTTAATTCCGTCATTTCTATTTTCGCATTAATTAATATTTTTCTTGCTTCTTCAGTAAATTGTCCAAACATAATTATCTCCTTCCAATATTATTCTATGTTAATATTGATAATATTTCCTAAATTTTATGCAACAAAAAATGCGAAGTTAATTCTCCGCTAAAATTCTAAAAATAATTATATAAAATAAATACACTATAAGCGTTTTTTTGTAGTATTAACCGCATTTTCGATATATTTAAGATTATTAAAAGATTTATTATTTTTTAATAATAACAGTTGTTTCCTTGCAATATTATTTAATTTGATAAGTCTTTCATTTTGAGGTATTTTCATTTCTATTAATTCAGCATTTATATTTTCCAAATTGTTTAATATAACCAAGTGAAGTAAATCTGTATAATCTCTAATATTTCCTTTTTCAGCTAATTTAGAATTGTTAATTCTCCATTCTTTTGCTGTCATACCAAATAAAGCAACATTTAAAACATCTGCTTCTTCCGCATAAACAAACTTCTTTTGTTCTTCAGTTAAATTTGGAATAATAATATTTTTAATTGCATCGATATGAACTTTATAACTAACTTTTGACAAAATTCTATTAGCATGCCAATCTACTTTTTCTTGATAAGCTTCATTTTTCTTTAGTCTTTGAAATTCTTGAATGACATATAATTTAAACTCTGGACTTAACCAACTAGCAAATTCAAAAGCTATATCAGAATGAGCGAAAGTACCGCCATTATTACCAGATTTAGAAATAATACCTATAGCGTTTGTTTCTTTAATCCATTTTTGAGGAGATATTTTAAATTTATTACTACCAGCCTCATTTTTTAATGCGTCGAATTCGACACCTTTGAATTTTTCGTTATTAATACTTTCCCATAGTCCCAGATATGAAATAACATCCTTATTTCTCATCCAATTTTGAATAGGATATCTTGGATCTTCTTAGTCTGCATACCTAGCTAAATCGGTAAGCGAAATATATTCTTTTTTATCGAATAATAAAACTCTAATCTTTTTTTCTTTTACTACAAATTCTGTTTTTATACTATCTTTATTCATAATTCACATCCTTTCTATATTCAAAATAAAGTTTCTTAACTATCTATTCTATCACATAATTAGTATACTAATCATAATAATTTAAAAATTAATACCAAAAAATGCGAAGTTAATTCTCCGCATCTTCTTCATACTTTTGCTTTAAAGTAAGTTTTAATTTATCAGTAATTTGTTCTCCCACTTTAATACTTTGATTAGTTACAAAACCATAACCATCCAACTCATATTCCACATCAATTAAGTCCAATAAAGCGATTGCTTCAATTCTTGAATAACCAACTAAATTAGGCATTAAAATCTCTTTAGCATTAGTAAGTAAGAACACTTTATCCCCAGTTAATAAAGTTGTTCCAGAAATAGGATATTGTTTTATAATACGATCCCCATCACCTAATAAAATAACATCCAAACCTTGATTTTCTAAATTTTTAACAACATCTTTAGCATTTAAGTTAACATAATTATCTAAAACCACATCGTTAATTGTATCATCATTAATATCATTACTAACATAACCTTTATATTTAGCTATTGATTCCATCGCTTCTTGAGACATTTTTTTAATACCAGCATTTGAACCATCATTAGGTCTTTTAACAGAAACAAAGATAATCATTTCTGGATCATCAGCAGGAAATATACCTGAAAAAGAATAAATATAATCATTCCAACCAGTTAAATATCCACCATTTACTTCATCATATATTTCTGCAGTTCCAGTTTTTCCCATTACTTCCATACCATCGACACGATAAGCTAAGCCAATAGCGCCTCCTTCTTCATCGTTAACAGCATCATACATCAACTCTTGCATCTTGTCGATAGTTGCTTGACTAACTATTTGTTCACTTTTTTCCACTTGTCTTTCATAAATAATTTCATCATCTTGAACAATTTTACTAACAATATGTGGCTTTACCATATAACCATCATTTGCAATAATACTTAAAGCTTGTAAATGTTGAATAGGCGTTGTAGTAATACCTTGACCATAAGAAGCTGCTGCTACTTCAACAGGATAATTAAACACAATACTACCAGATAATTCTCGCGGTAAATCGATACCCGTCGTATTACCAAAACCGTAACTTTCTAAACAACTTTTCAAGTCATCTTTAGTTAAAAAGTTTTGCATAATATTAGAAGTAGCTACATTACTCGATAAAATATAGCCACGGTCGTAAGTAATATCGCCCCATCCAATATCGTTCCAGTCGTAAATTTTTGTTCCTTCGATATCGATATAACCAGAATGATATAAATCATCCCCTTGATATGTTCCTTTTTCAATAGCACACATATAAGTATAAGTCTTCATAACACTACCCGGTTCATAAACAAAAGAAGTTAAAGGGTTTTCATAATTAGTTAAATTTAATTTATTAGGATCAAACGAAGGACTAGAAGCCGAACCCAAAATATCCCCAGTTTTCGCATCCATAGCACTAATAGTTACCCAATCAGGATCATATAATTCGACATTTTCTTCGACGACAGTTTCTAAAATTCTTTGAATATTTGCATCGATAGTTAAATATATATCACTACCATCAACCGCTGGTTCATTAATTTCAGGAGTATCTGGTATTTTATAACCATACCGATCTTGTTGATAACTGATAAAACCATTCTCGCCTTTTAATAAATCGTTATATTCAACTTCGATTCCTAATTCCCCTACCAACATTTCTTCTTGTTTAGTCGTATTATCTAATTCAATATCGACTAATTGTTTTTTCGCATAACCGACAATGTAAGAAGCAAAATCACCATTAGGATAATATCTTTTATAACTTTCAATAAAATCGATTCCTGGTAAATTTAATTCTTCAATTTTTTTCTTTAATATTTCCGTTATCCCTCTTCCCCCTGGACCTAATTCAACTTGATAAACATCTCTATTCAATAAATCTAATATTTCTTCTACTTCCATATTTAATAAAGGCGCTAAAGCTTCCGCTGTCATTTGTTTATCAGCAACATGGTATAAAGTGTTTGATGAACCAGTTCTACTTTCATCTAAATAAGCAATAACCGTATAGCTCGATACATCTTGCGCTAGAATATCCCCTTGACTATCATATATAGTTCCTCTTTTTGCATGTAGTAACGAAGAATATGTATTTCGATTAGCTGCAAATTCTTGCATATTAATACCATAAACATTAGGTGAAATCGCTAAATAAACATATTGTAAAAATAAAATCAAAATAAAAACAAGAAATACACAAAAAACTACCATTGGTGTTTTCCATTTCATACTTCTTGTTTTCATCTAATCACCTCTTAATCGTCGATAACAACTATATTATCATTATTATACGCCAAACCTAAATCTTTGACAACTTTAGATACATTATCAAAAGAAGTCAACTCACTAACTTGCATATTCAAACTTTCGACAGCTTTTTGTTCGTTAGATATTTCATATCTTATCTTTTCGTTACTCATTTTATAGTTACCGATACTAGCTCCAAAAAATATTTTAATAACAATCGCTAAAGTAAAGCACAATACGCCACTAAAATATAATAATTTTTCACCTTTACTTAATCCTTTTTTTCTTTTTGCCATTTTATCTAACCCTTTCAATTATTCTTAATTTAGCGCTTCTTGCGCGATTATTATTATCTAATTCTTCTTTACTAGGCGTTATACTACCAATTATCTTATATTTAGGTTGATATTCTAAAGGAATAACTGGTAACTTTTTTAAATTTTTATCAACTTTACTTACTTCATCGAAAATATTTTTACAAATTCTATCTTCCAATGAATGAAATGTTATAACGCTTACTCTACCACCTATTTTAATTAATTCTAAAGCTTGTCTTAAACTATTTTCAAAAACATTTAATTCATCATTAACTTCAATTCTAATCGCTTGAAAAACTTTTCTTGCTGGATGCTTTTCTTTTTTATAGCTAAAAGGTACATTTTCTTTAATTACTTCCGCTAATTCTAAAGTAGTAGTAATAGGTCGATTTTTAACTATTCCTTTAGCAATACTAACAGCATATTTTTCTTCGCCATATTTTTTAAAAATATTTACTAAATCTTTTTCATCATAATTATTGACAACATAATAAGCATCTAATTCTTGATTTTGATTCATGCGCATATCTAATCTAGAATCTTGATGAAAACTAAAACCTCTTTCTTTTTCATCTAATTGTGGACTAGAAACACCTAAATCATACAATATGCCATCAACTTCAAAGATATCTAATTTATTTAATTCAGTCTTTAAATTAACAAAATTACTATTTATTATTTTATAGTTATCACTAATTTTACTTAATTTTTTATTAGCTTCATTTATAGCTTCACAATCTTGATCAAACGCATATAAATATCCCTTTTTTATTCTTTTTAAAATTTCACTACTATGTCCTGCGTACCCTAAAGTACAATCGACAACAACACTATCTTCTTTTAAATTTAAACTATTAATACTTTCTTTTAATAAGACACTTACATGCATAACTTCACCTTAACTAATATTGGTCGTAAACAGACTATCGGCAATATCAGAAATCGAATCTTCATTTTGACTCAAGAAATTTTCCCAGCGATCTTTTGACCAAATTTCCAATCTATCGTTAACGCCAATAATAATACATTCTTTCTTTAAATCAGCGTATTTAATTAGTGGTCCTGTAATATTTAATCTTCCTTGTTTATCAAATTCACATACTGTAGCCCCCGATAAGAAAAATCTTAAATAATTTCTAGCATCTTTCGTGTTAGGTAATTGTTTATATTTTAAAGTTATATTATTCCACTCTTCTTTTGAATAGACAAATAAACAGCCATCTAGTCCTTTAGTGACAATAAATTGTTCGCCTAATTCATATCTTAATTTAGCTGGAATAATGATTCTTCCCTTATCATCAATAGTATGATGATATTCACCCATAAACATAAAATCACCCACTTTTAGCCACTTATTACCACTATATACCATCATTTTACTCCATTTATACCACTTTGTAAAGGGGGTTTTGTAAATTTTATATAAATAAAAAGAGGAATTTTCCTCTTTAAAAAAGACATGAGCCGATAATAATTGCCAATAAAATATATAAAACAACTATAATAAGGTAGTTGATATTCCCACTACATGTCTTATTAGATGTCTCACAATTCATATTATTACTCCTTTAAATATAAGCTCCAAGTATAATTATTAAAAGAATAAAAAGCACTAATACAATAGCTGCACCAGATATACCATTGTTACAACACATATAAATCATCCTCCTTTTTGTCTTTTCACATTATTGTATGGTAATTTGAAACTTTTGTGATAGATAATAAAAAAATATTGTCTTTTTTATTCGTTTTTGTTATAATTATTATGCGAGAAATAAAGGAAAGGAATAAAAAAATTATGAAAAAATATTTATTTATTTTATTGTGTGTTCCACTTTTGTTAACTGGTTGTGGGAAAGTACCAGAATTACAAAATGGCCAACAAGTTGTAGTCGAAATTAATGGTAAACAATTTACTGCCGAGGAGTTATTTGATGAATTAAAACAAAGCTATGGTACTTCAGCATTAGTCAATTTAGTAAGTAACTATATTACTGACCAAGAAATTACTGAAGAACAAGCCAAAGACGCTAAAAAATTAGCTGAAAGTGAATATAACCGAATGGCTGCTTATTATGGCGATAATTGGCAACAATATTTAGCTGATTACCAATATACTCCTGAAAGATTTTTAGCTGATTTAGAAAATAATTATCGTCAAAGTTTAGTATTAGAAGCCTATGTTAGAAATGATGTTATTACTGAAGAAGAAATTCAAGATTATTACGACAACGATATCTTTGGCGATAGCACAATAAGACATATCCTTATCATTCCCAAAGTTGACGACGATATGGATGATGACGAAGTCGCTGAACAAGAAAAGAAAGCTTTAGAAGAAGCTACTGCAATAATTGAAAAATTAAAAAATAGTGACAATATCGAAGAAGATGTTACTAATATTGCTAAAGAACAATCTGATGATGAAGGAACTGCTGAAGTTGGAGGACTTTTAGAAAATATCAATAGCGATAGTAATTTAGCTGAAGAATTTTGGGAAGCCGCTAGAGATTTAAAAGTTGGAGAATTTACTGCTGAACCAGTTGAAACAGAATTTGGTTATCATATAATTTATAAAGTTAGTCAAAAAGACAAACCAGCTTTAGATGATGTTAAAGATACAATTTTAGACAATTTAACTGATGAAGCTTTAAGTGAAACCAACGCTTCTATCATCTACTGGGCAGGTTTAAGAGAAAAATACAACATGGTTATTCACGATGATACAATTAAAAATGACTACAATGCAATTATGAATCAATATCAAAAAGGTGCTTAAAATAGCACTTTTTGGTTCTATAATAAATAGTGTTGGTGGGAGAATTACTGACACTATTTTCATATACAAAAAAAGAGTCAGTAATCAG
>CALVSM010000042.1 GCA_944359025.1 uncultured Bacilli bacterium | reverse complement strand
TATACTTTTACTTTTAGAGCAAAATCAAGTGGAACTGGTAGTGTTAAAATTAGTGTTAATGAAATTTATGAGATGACCAATGATGATTCAACTCCAAAAATGCAAGTGACAACTAATAGCACAAGTTTTACAATTATGACACAAAGCCAATTAGAAGCAAGTTATAGTAAAAATAATTACTTATCTATTTTAGAAGTTGAAGGTCATGAATTAAGTCCTGTATTTGATAAAGAAACATTAGAATATAGTTTAGAGCTAGAATATGGAACCAAAAGTATTAATATTGTTACGGATACGGAAGACTCTAAAGCTGAAGTAGAAGGCGCTGGCGAAGTAGAAGTATCACAAGGAATGAATGTAATTAAAGTTGTCGTTACGGCGGAAAATGGTAGTACTAGAGAATATATCATCAATGCAACGGTTAAAGAATTAGATCCGATTAATGTAACTATTGATGGTAATAATTATTCCGTTATTAGAGAAGAACAATTTTTACCTAGTATCAACAATGCTTATCAATTAACAACAATTCAAATCGACGATAAAGATGTCCCAGCTTATTATAACGAAATAATCGATTTTACTTTAGTAGCTTTAAAAGATACTAGTGGTAATATCAATTTATATGTTTATAAAGATGGCAATTACACTTTATATAATGCTATAAATAGTAATCAATTAAATATTTATCTATTAGATATGGATGAATCATTATTACCAAATGGTTATAAAAAACAAGAGATTAATATTGGCGATAAAGTAGTTATTGCTTATAGTAGAGATGGTTATGAATTTCCAATAATCTATGGTTTGAATATCGAAACTGGAGAAAAAAATTTATACAAATATGATACTAAAGAAAGCACTTTACAACGAGTTGAAAACATCGATTCTAGTAAAGAAAGTTTATATTTTAATATTATTTTAGGTTCATTTGGCTTTACGGCTGTATCTTATTTATTCTTTATTAATTTATTAAGTAAGAAAAATAAGCAAGAAAGAGAATTTTTAGAAAAAACAATGCAAATGAATATCAGTGATATTAAAATGAATAAAGATTTAAACGATGAATTATATAAAAATACAACTTTATCAAGAAAACAAATGAAACAAAAGAAAAAAGAAGATAAAAAGATTTTAAAGCAACAAAAGAAAGAAGCTAAAAAGAATAAAAAAAACAAAGATGAAATGGCTGAATTATAGCCATTTTTATAATAAAAAAACTATCGCATATTTAATTGCCATAGTTTTTAAGCTGTTTTCTTTAAAGTTCTTAATTCTCTAGCACTCATTCTAATTGTTTCACCGTTATCTAAAGTAACTTTTTGTAAGTTTGGTTTTCTTACATGTTTAGTAGCTCTTAATGAGTGAGATCTTAAATTACCACTTAAAGGTTTTTTACTTGTTATTTTTTTAGCCATGTTTAATTCCTCCTTGTTTTTTATTGCTATTTCATTTTACTATATATTAATCAATAAGTCAAATATTTCTTTTAAAATTGTTTAAAATATAGTAAAATGGTTATAAGGAGTTGATTTGATGGAACCACTTTATATAAAAACCGATAATAGTTTATTAAGTAGTTTAATTAAAATCGACGACTTAATAGATTTTGCTATTAAAAATAAAATTAAAGCTTTAGCCATTACTGATGATAGTATGTATGGTGTTTTAGAATTTTATTTGAAGTGTAAAAAAAATAACATTAAACCGATTATTGGTTTAGAAATTGCTGATGTTGTTTTATATGCAATTAATTATGAAGGATATAAAAATTTAATTAAATTAAGTACGATTAAATCAAAAGAAGAAATTACTTTAAATGTTTTAAGAAAGTATAGTGATGAATTAATATGTATCGTACCATATTATAATTTAGAAAATTATGAAAATTATAAATTTTATAAATATTTATATCAAGGATATACTAATTTAGATGAAAAAAATAGTTTAAAAGGGAAAACAGTTTATCTAAATGAAGTATTATATTTAAAAGAGGAAGACCGAAATTATTTGAAATATTTATATGCCATTAATAAAGGTGTTAGTGCAAAAGAGATAAATATTAATAAGCACGATAATCATTTATTAAATTATCGATTATATAATGGTGATTGTAATGAAGAAATAATTGAGTTATGTAATGTAAATTTACCTTTAAAGCAAGATTTATTACCGATATATGAATGCCCTAATAATTTAGATAGTTATAATTATTTAAAACAATTAGTCATAAGTGGACTAAAAAAAATATTCGGCGATAAAGTAAATAAAATATATTTAGATAGATTAAAATACGAATTAAATATAATTAATAAAATGGGCTTTTGTAATTATTTTTTAGTTGTTTGGGACTATGTTAAATATGCGAAAGAAAATGGTATTTTAGTAGGTCCAGGAAGAGGTAGTGCTGCTGGTTCTTTAGTTTCTTATTGCCTTAATATTACAACAATCGACCCGATTAAATATAATTTGTTATTTGAAAGATTTTTAAACCCTGAACGAATTAGTATGCCTGATATCGATATTGATTTTGAATATACAAAAAGGGAAGAGGTTTTAAATTATTGTATTAATAAATATGGAATAAAAAAAGTAGCTCCTATCATTACTTTTGGAACTTTAGGTAGTAAACAAGTGGTAAGAGATGTTGGGAAAGTTTTAGATATCGATAGTAAATTAATTGATAATTTTGCTAAAAGAATTGATGCAAGAATTAATTTATATGAAAACTATCCCAATATTAAAACATATATTAAGGAAAATGCTGATTTAAAAAAACTATATAATATTGCTTTAAAACTAGAAGGCTTAAAAAGACACACTAGTATTCATGCAGCTGGTGTGGTAATGGCTAAAGAAAACTTAGACGAAATAATTCCTTTAGTTTATCACGATAATTTATATATAACAGGATATTCGATGGAATATTTAGAAGATTTAGGTTTATTTAAAATGGATTTTTTAGCTTTAAGAAATTTAACTTTGATTAACGATATTTTAAAAGAAGTAAATATTAAATTTGAAGATATCCCACTAAATGATAGTAAAGCTATAAAAATATTTACGGATGTTGATACAATTGGTATTTTTCAGTTTGAATCAAGTGGTATGATTAATTTTCTACGTAAATTTAAAATAAGTAATTTTGATGATATTGTAGCAGCTATTGCTTTGTTTAGACCAGGACCAATGCAGAATATCGATACTTATATTAAAAGAAAAAACGGTTTAGAAAAATATGAAATTATAAAGCCTTTAGAGAAAGTTTTGCGTCCTACTTATGGTATTATTATCTATCAAGAACAAATCATGCAAATAGCTAATATTTTAGCTAACTACACTTTAGCAGAAGCGGATATTTTAAGAAAAGCGATGAGCAAGAAAAAAGAAGATATTTTATTAAAAGAAAAAGATAAATTTATTAATCAAAGTATTAAAAATGGTTATAGTAAAGAAGTTGCAACTGATATATATAATTTGATTTTAAAATTTGCTTCATATGGTTTTAATAAAGCGCATTCTGTTTCTTATGCTTTAATATCTTATAAAATGGCTTATTTAAAAGCTTATTATTATCCTATTTTTATGAAACATTTATTATCGATGGTTATCGGTAGTGAGATAAAAACTAAAGAATATATCAATATGTGTAAAGATAAAATTACTGTTTTAAAGCCTAATATTAATATTAGTGATATCGATTATACTATAAAAGATAATAAAATAATTTATCCTTTAACTAATATTAAAAATGTTGGGATAGTGGCTGCTCAAACTATTGTCGAAGAAAGAAAGAAGGGTAATTTTAAAGATATCTTTGATTTTTTTGCTCGGTGTTATGGAAAAAGTATCAATAATAAAGTGATTGAGGCATTAAATAAAGCTGATTGTTTTAGTGATTTTTGTAGTCAAAAAACAATTGACAATAATATCGATGTCTTAACTAATTATAGTGAACTAGGAGGCTTGTTAGAAGACAATTTAAAGCCGGAATTGGTTAATTATCAAGAATATTCTAAACAAGAGTTATTAAACCGCGAAATTGAAGTATTTGGGACTTATTTAAGTAATCATCCCGTAACTAGTTTAAAATCTAAAATAAAAGCGATTAATTTAAAAGATATTGCTAATTATTATGATAAAAGAGTAATTGCTTTAATATATGTTGAAAAGGTTAAAAAAATTCAAACTAAAAATAATAAGGAAATGATTTTTATAACTGGTAGTGATGAAACTGATATTTGTGAATTTGTTTTGTTTCCAAAAGAATTTTGTGATATAATTAATTATAGTATATATATGATAGAAGGGAAAGTCGAAAAAAGATTTGATAAATATCAAATTATTATCAGTCGAATAAAGAAGGTGGAATATGAAAAATAAAGGTTTTACTTTAGCAGAATTATTGGGAGTTATCGTTATTTTAGGAGTTATTTCTTTAATTGCTACAGTTAGTATTACAAGTAGTATGAAAAATAGTAAGGAACAGTTGTATGATATTCAAGTTGAAAATATACTTAATGGCGCTAAAACATGGGCTAGCGGGAATGTTTTTAAATTACCAGAAAATGATGGCGAGGCAATTTATTTAACTTTAGCCGAATTAAAAGAAGCAGGTTTTGTTGAGAAAGATATTACAAACCCTTTAACTAATGAACTATTTAGTGATACGATGCAAGTAAAAATAACTAAAATTAATAACAATTATAATTATGAGATAGTCGAATAAAATTTAATGAGGTGATAGTGTGAATATATTAGATATTGGAATTATATTATTTATATTATTTGGTGCTGTATTAGGTTTAAAAAGAGGTTTTACTAAAGAATTAATCGAAGCGGTTGGTTTTATTGTCGTTATAGTTATAGCTTATTTTTTAAAAAACCCTTTGTCAGTATTAATGTATGAATATTTACCTTTTTTTGATTTTGGTATTTTAAAAAATGTGGAAATATTTAATATTTTGATTTATGAAGTTATTGCCTTTTTAATTTGTATCATTATATTATCAGCTATTTTAAAAGTGCTTTTATTAGCTTCATCAGTATTTGAAAAAATATTAAATACGACGATTATTTTAGGTATTCCTTCTAAAATAGCAGGCGCTATTGTGGGGTTAATATATCATTTTATTGTGACATTTGTTATTTTATATATTTTATCTATATTTTGTTTTAATGTCGATTTTGTCAATGAATCAACATTAAAAAATAAAATTCTTAATAATACTCCTGGTTTATCTTTAATTGCTGATCGTAGTGTCGATATTGTAAATGAGTTTTTAACTTTAAAAAATCAGTATACCGATAAAACGATTAGTGAAAGTGAATTTAATTATAAAGCGATTGAGTTATTCTTAAAATATGAAATAATAACACCTGATGCTTTAGAAAAATTAATTGAAAAAGGTAAAATTGAGAGATTTGATAATTATCAAGATTTAATTAAAACTTATGAGGTGAGTGAAGATGGAAATTAAAAATAAAGAAGAGTTTCAAAATATAATTAATAGTGATTATGCGTTAGTTGATTTCTTTGCCTCTTGGTGTGGTCCTTGTAAAATGTTAAGCCCAATTATCGAAAATATGGCAAATAGTCGGGATAATATTAAAATTGCGAAAGTTGATGTCGATAAACATGAAGATTTAGCGCGTATTTATGGGGTTATGTCGATTCCTACTTTAATTTTATTTAAAAATGGTCAAGTAGTTGACACTAAAGTAGGTTTTATGCCGGAACCTTTATTAAATGAATGGGTTAATAATAATCGCTAATGCAACGTTATTTTACTAATTTAAAAAAAGACAATTTATTATTTTTGCAAGACAATGATTTATATCATATTAAAACGGTAATGCGAATGAAACCAAATGATAAAATTGAAGTTGTTTATAATGGACAATTGTATATTTGTAAGTTGGATATTAATTACAATGCTTTAATTGTCGAACAAATAAAGAATAAAAAAAATAGAAAAATAGAATATATTTTATGTGTTCCTATCTTGCAAGAACAAAAGATGTCTTTTATTTTGCAAAAATCAACTGAATTAGGTGTCGACCAAATTGTTCCAATAATAACCGAACGAAGTAAAATAAATCTTAAAGATAAAGAAGAGAAAAAAATTGTTCGTTGGCAAAGAATATGTAAAGAAGCAAGTGAACAGGCGAAACGATTAGATATTCCTAAAATAACGGAAGTGAAAAAATTAAATGAATTAGCGTTTAATGGCTTGAAAATTGTCTGTAGCGTAAAAGAAAAAGATAATACCTTAAAAAAAGTATTAAAAAATAATTTAAAATATGATAAAATAATTATGGTTGTCGGTCCTGAAGGTGGTCTTAGCAAGAAGGAAGAAAATAGTTTAATTGAACTTGGTTTTATTCCCACATCTTTAGGCGATAATGTTTTACGCGTCGAAACCGCACCAATTTATTTATTAAGTGTTTTAAATTATGAGATGGAGTGATTTTATATGGATTTTATTATCGATAATATTATGACTTATAAATATATTTATATTGGCTTATTAGCTTTATTGTTGTTAATAGTTATTTTAATAATTATTTTAAAACCTAAAAAAATTAAGCCAATCGAAGCAAGAGTTGACGATGAACCTAAAAATAATGAAAAAACCGAAATTGAACAAGTTATCGAAGCTTTAGAAGATAATAATGAAAGAAGACCAATGACGACGTTTGAAGAAGAACAGGAAGCTAATGCCATTATCAGTTATCAAGAGTTAGTTCAAGCTGTCAATGAAAAAAGAGCGAAAATGGAAAAAGTTGAAATACCTAGAAAATTAGAAGAAGAAGTACCTATAGAACTATTAGAAAATACTGCCGAAAAACCTGTTGAACAACCAAAATTTAAAAATAGTGAATTTATTTCTCCTGTGTTTGGCAAAGATAGTAACAACGATAATTTTTTAAAAGAGTTAAAAGATTTTAGAAATAATTTATGAAATATTATATAATTAATTTAGGCTGTAAAGTAAATGCTTATGAAGCTAAAGTCATGAGTGATTTACTTACTAATGCCGGTTTTATTAAAGGAAGTATTGACGATGCTGATATTTATATTGTCAATACTTGTTTTGTTACTAATGTTGCTGAACATAAGTCATTTCAAATGATTAGAAAAGTAATTAAACATAAACCCAAATTAGTTATTGTTTGTGGTTGTTTATCGCAAATGAAAGAAAAAGAAGTATTAGCTATCGATGGTGTCGATATAGTTTTAGGAAATAAGGATAAATCTAAAATAATTGAGTATATTAATAACTATAAAGGTAAGGTAAGTAAAATATATGATTTAACTAATACTGAATTTGAAGATATGCAGTTAAATAATTTTGATAAAACAAGAGCTTTTATTAAAATTCAAGATGGTTGTAATAACTTTTGTTCATATTGTATCATTCCTTATACTAGAGGTAATGTGCGAAGTAAGAAAAAGGAAGATGTTATTAATGAGATTAAAAATTTAATTAATTATGGCCATAAAGAGATTGTTTTAACCGGTATCCACACAGGGAATTATCACGATGCTGATTATGATTTTGCTAATCTTTTATCAGATATTGTTAAAATACCTAATTTAAAAAGATTAAGAATTTCTTCGATTGAAATTACGGAAATAAATAATCGGGTAATCGATATTATTAAAAATAACGATATTTTAGTTGACCATATGCATATTCCTTTACAATCAGGTTCTAATACTATTTTAAAACTTATGAACCGCAAATATGATATTTCTTACTTTATTAATAAAATAAATAAATTAAGAAGTATTCGTCCTTTAATTTCGCTTACGACTGATGTGATAGTGGGTTTTCCTTATGAAACCGAAGAATTGTTTAATGAAACAGTGGAAAATATTAAAAAAATAGGGTTTACTAAATTACATGTTTTTCCTTATTCGGTTCGTGAAGGAACTAAAGCAAGCTTAATGGATAATCAAGTACCAGAAAATATAAAAAAACAAAGAGCGCATATTTTATTAGATTTATCTAAACAATTAGAAATTAACTATATTAATAATTTTATTGGTTCGTATTTAGAATTTATTCCGGAAACTTATAAAGATGGATATTTATATGGTCATACCGGTAATTATTTAGCTATTAAAACTTTAGGGGATAAAAAATTATTAAATCAAATTGTTAAAATAAAAATTGATAGTTTAGATTATCCATATTGTTTGTCTAGTATCTGTCAAGAAAGTGTTGACATAAAATAGTTGTTGCTATATACTGAAAATAGGTGATAGTTTATGTATTCTTTACAAAGAAAAAGTTATGTTCAAGTTATAACGGAAAATTTTCAAGATACTTTAAAAAGTGTTGCTGGTTTTGTCACTTGTAGTGCGATAACAGGACTTGGTTTTGGTATAATTCATAGTATGAATATAACAGAATTTAGTCTAGAAAGTGATGAAAGATTAATTCCTACTATTACAGCTTTTGGTGCCGTTTATTATGCTAAAAAAGTCTATGATAATTTTAAAAAAGATCGGGCTAGAGTTCATCAGTTAGCTTTAGAAATAGATAAAGAAAGAGCAAGAAGAAAAGAAGAACATGAAAAAGCGATGGAAGGCTTTATTACGCCAGATCAATTATCACAATTACAGATGCAAAAATTATTTGATCAAGATGAAAAATTAATTGAAATAAAAAAATATCGTGATATTTTAACTAGTACACAAGAAGAACAAAAAAGTGGAGTAACTAGTGATAAGAGAAAATCACTAAATAATGGTATATTTAAATCAAATGATTCTTATTAATAAATTATTTTAAGTCTATGAATTAGACTTTTTTAATTTTCTTATTGCATTTTAATTTGTTTTGAGTTAAAATTAATGACCGTGTAATAATAACTGTGTAAGTTGAAAACTTATGCAGTTATTTTTTGTGGTAAAAAAAATGAAATTAGAAGAATGGATGAAACG
>CALVSM010000041.1 GCA_944359025.1 uncultured Bacilli bacterium | reverse complement strand
TTTTCATTTTTATAAAAATTATTTATAAAATTAGTAAAAGTCATGGTATAATGGTTATAGAATTAAATTGTTTATTTATTTGTTGTGATGGTTTCGAACTATCTTAACTATCGCACCATTTTGATAATTACTCGAACTTATAAAAGTTTGAGTTTTTTATAACCTAATATTTAGAAAATTCATAAATTTATGACGAACGAAAGATATTGATATTTTTTTGTATACCATCTAAATAATTTTAAAAAAATATTTCCTTAATTCATCTATATTTTAATAATTTATTAACAATAAAATATGTTTTCACTATAATATGACATAGGAGGAATCATATGAAATTAAATTGAATTTTTAAAGCAAATAGAAAAATACTATTAAAACAATTAGCTAATTGTTTTTAAAAAAGTAGTATATTGCTTTACATTAACTAAAGCATACAAAAAACATTAATAAAAAAATAATTTAAGGAGAATTTATGAAAAATTTAGAAAATAATGTGATTGATTTTATAAATAATACACCTAATGCTTATTCTTGTGCCGATAATTTAAGAAAATTATTAATAGATAAGGGTTTTATCGAATTATATGAAAATGATGATTGGCATAATTTAGAAAAAAATAATAAATATTTTGTAGTTCGTGGTGATTCAGCTTTAATAGCATTTGAATTACCAAATAACAAAGAAAAAATTGGTTTTAATATTGTTGCTGCTCATTCTGATTCCCCAAGTTTTCATATTAAACCTAATTCTGATATATTTGAAAATAATTATTTAAAATTAAATACTGATAGTTATGGCGGAATGATCAATTATTCTTGGTTAGATCGCCCACTTTCTCTTGCTGGTAGAGTAATTATTTATGAAGATGGTATT
Organism: uncultured Bacilli bacterium; assembly: GCA_944359025.1. Taxonomy (GTDB): domain Bacteria; phylum Bacillota_I; class Bacilli_A; order RF39; family UBA660; genus Faecisoma. Next base: position 8,701 of record CALVSM010000041.1, on the reverse strand, counting down.
TATAAAACGCAAATAATTAATATCGATAAAGATTTAATGATAATTCCTAGCCAAGCTATTCATATTAATCGCGATGTTAATTCTAAAAATGAATTGAATTTACAAATTGATATGTTACCTATTATCTCATTATCAAATAAAAAAAGTTTAATCGATATTATTATGGATTATTTAGATGCAAAAGGAATAACTTATGATAATATATGTGACTACGATTTATATCTTTATAATCGTGATAAAGGTAAATTTGTCGGTCTAAACGATGAATTTATATTATCCCCAAGATTAGATGATTTAGCTAGCCTATTTCCAGCATTTACATCATTTATCGAAGCTAAAAATAACGATGTAATAAATGTCCTATGTGCTTTTGATAATGAAGAAATTGGTAGTTTAACTAAATCAGGCGCTGATTCAGACTTTTTAATTAGCACTTTAAAAAGAATTGCTGATGAATTAAATTTTAATTTATATGTTGCTTTAAAAAATAGTTTTATTGTTAGTGCTGATAATGCTCATGCTATTCATCCTAACGCTCAAAGTAAAAGTGACCCTACTAATAAGGTATTTCTTAATAAAGGTATCGTAATTAAACATCACATTAATTATACGACCGATTCGATATCATCTTCTATATTCAAAGGAATTTGTGAAAATGCTAATGTTCCTTATCAAGATTTTGCTTCACGTTCTGATTTAAGAAGTGGTTCGACACTTGGAAAAATTAACCAAAGTCATGTTGGTGTCGATTCAGTAGATATCGGAATACCACAATTAGCGATGCATTCTGCTAATGAAACAATAGGAACTAAAGATATTTTATATATGTATAAAGCTTTATTAGAATTTTATAACACACAAATTGTTAAAGAGAAAAATACAATAAAATTACTGCAAAAAAAATATATGGAATAATATAATTATTATATTTGGACTGTTAACAAATAAATATGTTAATAGTCTTTTTTTCGATATTATATTATATAAAGTACCCTAATAAATGTATAAAGATATAGTTATAACACTTAAAATGTTTTAAAAAAACTTGTAAAGGTTATATTTACAAGTTTTTAATACTCAAAATGGCGTCCTCGGGCAGATTCGAACTGCCGACCTACAGCTTAGGAGGCTATTGCTCTATCCTGCTGAGCTACGAGGACACAATATAATTATATTATTTTATTATAAATAATGCAAGAAAAAAATAGATATAAATCTATTTCATCACATTAAATAATAATAGAAAAGTTAAATTAGAAGCATATCTTAATTTATATCCTAATTTATAACTAAATTCTTTAAAAGCTACTTTTTTATCATATAAGCTTACAACCCAACTTTCAGTATATTTAGGAACTGTTGCATTAATTGGAAACATATGACTTCTTATAATATCAGCTTCTTTAGGAGTGACATTAAATTTTTCTAAAGCATTAGCTTCCGCTTTAATAGGATGATTAAATGTCGATAAAAACTTATCTTTTAAATTAACATTTTCATCAGTAAAAAAATCATGTAATAGTCCACCAATAGCTACAGCTTTATAGTCTAAATTATTTTTTTTAGCAAATTTATAAGCTTTATATGATACTTTTAAAGAGTGATCAAACCTTGAAATACCATGGTGTTCACACTTCTTAAGCTTTAAAAATTCTTCGTTATTTAAAATATAACCAACTATATCTAAGTATTCTTTATCTAGTTTATTTATATTCATCTATTCACCTCGAACTATAACATTATATCACATTTAAAGAAAAAATATAATATTTTTAGCTCATTTTTGGTGAAATTTCTAAATTTTTATTTTTAGGTTGAATTTGGATATAAGTGTTACCATCGTTAACAGTTATTTCTTTTCCGTTTAAGAATTTGTATACTGTTTGTCGTGATGGAGCATCTTTTTCCCAAGTGATTGGAACCGCATAACCATTAGATATTAAATAACCTTCACCTTTACCAACATTTTCAATTTCTTGGCGACCTTTATTATCCATACTATAATTAGATACTTGGTAAGTAATAATATTTTTAGCAGTAAAATTATCGCCTGTTATATAATCTTTTCTTTCTTCACCATTGCTATATTTTTTATAAACTTTATTTATTTCGTCATAAATAAAAGTATTAGTTTGATAACTTGAATATTCAATTTCTATTTCATCGGCTTTAATAGCGCCTTCATAAGTTGAAAAATCAATCTCATCAATACTATATTTTAATAAATTATCTTCTTCAGTAGTTGTTCGGTATTCTTTATTATCGATTGTTTCTTTTAAATCTTCTATGCTAGTATATACGGTATGTTCAGTTGGTACATTTAAAGTTGTATCACGCCAAAAAGGACTACCATCGACCATACCATTAATATTATTAATACCTAAATTATAAATATCTTCTTCAGCTTGTGGACTCCAACCATAATGAACATAAATTGCATCATTTTCTAAAGCATAATCTAAAAAATAGTGACGGGAACTTCTAACTGTTCCAATTCTAGAGGTATCAGCATCTTTGAAAACAGCTAACATTCTAGTTATGCCACCTTCGACAACTATTTCATAAACTAAATAAGCATCGTTTAAACCTGTTTGTAATGGTTGGGCAGTTTTATGATTATTTATCATTATAGCAATTGGTCGAGAAGTAGATTCTAAATCTAATATTTGTAGTTTCTTTTCTTCGACTGGTTGTTGATTTTCCGATGTTTTAGGGTCATTTTCGATTTCTTCTTCTTTATTAAAAAACATAAAATAAACGATAACACCAACAATTGCAACTAAAATAAGTAAGGCAAATATAATTCTTCCCCATCTTAATTTCATATCAATAACTCCTTCATACATAAAAATGGTGCTGGAAATAGGATTCGAACCTACGACCTACGCGTTACGAGTGCGTTGCTCTACCAACTAAGCTATTCCAGCAAGTGCTATAATAATTATATCATATAATATGCTTTTTTTTGAAGAAAAATTTATTTCAGTGTAAAATAAAAAATGATCGTTAAATTATTCGATCATTTATTCAATAGAAATAATACTATAATTAACTGCTACATTATTATCGATTAATACTGACTTACCATCTAAAATAACATATAGATTACCTAATAAAGTATCATTTACTAAATTGTTGTCTTTAAAATAGAAAATTTGATTATCTATATTAGTAACACTATCGATATTAGTTATTTCATTCATATTGCAGTTATAACAATTTAAAGTTAATTTATTATCACTATTTTTTAAATAATATAAAACATTATCAATAATAAACCAATCTTCTAAATCTTCAACTATTAAATTATTTTTATCTTTAATAGAATATAAATTAGCTGTTTTATTTTCAACATAATAAATATCTTGATTATTTTTAATAAAATAAGCGATATCTTCCCCAATTAATTTATGTTCAGTTAGATGATTATCGACTAATTTTGCTTGGTAAAATAATTTATCTTCCCCTTGATAATATACGGTTTTAGTATGATCATCATAACCATAAATATTATATTTATCAGTTGTTCCTAATTTAAATATTTCTTTAGTATTTTGATTATAAAATGACAAATCATAATTACTACCGTTATATTTACCTAAAACCAAATATTCATCTTGATTAACATCTGTAAAACCATTACCTAAATTTAAGATGCCATCGCCAATTTTAATAACTTCACCATTTTGGTAACGATAAGTCGCAACATCAGTATTTAATTTTAAGTAATCTTCTTCGGTTTTAAATTCTTCTAAATCACCCTCATACCTAATAAAATATACGCTATTTCCTTCACTATATAAAATACTAACTACTTTATCACTAACTAAAGTTGTATCATCATATAAAGTTAATAAAGCATCTTCTTTTTGATATAATAAAATCAAATCGCTATAAACACCAATACCATCGATATTAGAGTTTATTTTATCAGTTTTAAAATTATCTAAATTAACTTGATAAGCATCTTTATTTTCATCGACATAATAAACACTTTCTTTATCACTAGTAACAGCATAATATCCGACTGATGAAGTTACCAATTTACTATCGACATAATCATAATAATATAAATTCATATCTTTAACATAGACAAGACCATTAGCCGTTATATCGTATATTAAAACATCTTCGACAATTGTTTTAGCTGCACTTTCAGCTATATTAGTAATATCGACATATTTTAAATCAACATAATTATTTTCGATATTATCAGCATATATTATTTTTGATTTATCAAAAGAAAATTTTGTATACATACTTAACATCAAAGTTTGACTAGGATCAAAATTAGATTTTAAAATATATTTTTGATTATCAGTTTGATTCCATAAAGTTAAAGCATTATCTTTAACATAAACAAAATAATCATTTTCTTTTTCCGTAGAAATATTACTAGCGAAACCAATTGTAACACCAATAAAAACAAAAATTATACCAATCGTTATTATATATTTTTTCATTCAATACCTCCCACTTTAAAACCTAAATTTTCGATTTTTTCTTTTATAGTATTTAAATCAATATCTTTTTTTAAAGTTATTTCTGCTTTTTTTAAATCAACTTGATATGTTTTAATTTCTTTAATATTTTTTAAAATATTTTCTACTCTTTTTATGCATCCATCACAATGCATGCCATCGATATATATTGTCATTTCATCCTCCTTAATCTTAACGAATTAAATACGACCGTTAAGCTACTTAGAGTCATCATAATACTAGCAATCATTGGGTTCATTATAATAAAGTTTTCTAATGCGCCAGCTGCAATAGGTATCATAATAATATTATAGAAAAATGCCCAAAATAGATTTTGTTTAATTATTTTAAATGTATCATTGCTTATTTTAAATAAATAAATTAAATTATCTATTTTGTTATTCAGCAATATAACATTAGAAGAATTATTAGCTATATCGGTTCCATCACTAATACTAACGCCAATCGTTGCCTTTACTAAAGCAACAGCATCGTTAATACCATCACCAACCATTAAAACTTTATTGTTTTTATCAATTAGTTCTTGGATAAAATCAGCTTTAGCTTTAGGTGTCATATCCGCTTTAATGCTTTCTATACTTAACTCTTTAGCAATTAAAGAAGCTGTATTATGATTATCTCCTGTTAACATTATAACATTAATATTCAAGTTTTTTAACTTTTTTATCAAAGTTTTAGAACTTTCTTTTATCACATCTTTAACGCCGATTAAACCAATTATTTTTTGATTATAAATAACATATAAAATACTACATCCTTGGTTAGTTAAATATTTATAATCATTTTCATGGATATCTTCTATTTGTAATTTTTCTAGTAGTTTTAAATTACCAACATAACAATCTTTACGATTAATTTTACCGTAAATTCCCATGCCTACTATATTTTTAAAATCACTTACTTTTAATAATTTTTCTTTGAAAAATGCTTTAGCTATCGGATGATTGGAATTAATTTCTAAACTACTAACTATTCTTAATAACTCTTGATTATTTAAATTAGAATAATTAAATATTTTAGATATTTTTAAATCGCCATAAGTTAAAGTTCCTGTTTTATCAAAAACAACGGTATCGATAGTTCTAGCATTTTCTAAAACACTAGCTTCTTTGATAAATATGCCATTTTTCGCGCATTTGCCATTAGCTATCATAATAACAATCGGAACAGCTAATCCTAAAGCACAAGGACAAGCTACTACTAAAACCGTTACAAAATAATTTAAAGAAGTAGCGAAATCATTATTTAATAAATGAATTAAAAAAGTAATACTCGCAATTATAAAAATAATCGGAACAAATATACCACTTACCTTATCGGCAATTCTTTGAATTTTAGTTTTGCTGTTAGTTGATTCGACGACCATTTTAACTATTTCTGAAATAGTCGAATCTCGTCCAATTTTTTTAGCTTGATAATTAATTACGCCGTCATAGTTAATCGAACCAGCTATTACCTTATCATTTTTTTTCTTTAAATTAGGTTTACTTTCACCAGTTATAAAAGCTTCATCAAAATGAGCATAACCATCAGTAATTATTCCATCAACAGCGATTTTCTCGCCAGGATGACAAACTAAAATATCATTTATTTTTACTTCATCGATCGTTATTTGTGCTTCTTTAGTATCTTTTTTAAGAGTGGCATATTTAGGAGTTATTTGGACTAACGATTTAATGGCATCTTTAGTTTTATCTTTATTGATGTTTTCGATAAATCTTCCTAATTTGATAAAATAAATAACCATACAAGCTGATTCAAAATATAAATTATCATAATTACTATTAAAAACATTATAAAGACTATAAATTAAACTAAATGTTACACTAAATGTAACTAAAGTATCCATATTAGGTATTTTATGAATTAAATTTTTAAAACCATTTTTAATAATATCAAAGCCATAAATTAAAAATACTAAACTAAATAAAATCAAAGCATATATTTTAAGATTATTGGGTAAACTAGGCAAATTAAACATATGAGCCATAGCTATATACATTAAAATAATTAATAAAATACCATAAAAAATTAGGACATTCTTTTCTTTTTTGAAAGTATGGTCATCGTCTAAATTTTTAAATTCTCCTAAACTTTTAAACCCTGCTTCCTTAATATAATTTTCGATATCTTTTATTTTTATATTTTCATAACTAATAGTTGCGATAGCTAAAATTAAATTAACATTAACATCTTTTATACCAGTTTGTTTTTTTAAGTATTTTTCTAACCCATTAGAACAAGCACTACAAGTCATACCCTCTATTTTTAAAACTATTTTATTTATTTTAATCACCTACTTTAACATATTTAATTAAATTACCATGTAGTTCAATTAATTTTATTAAATCTTTAGTTTTTATAAATATTGTCGCTCTATTATCATTTGGATGAACACCAATTAAGTTATCTTTTAAAATATCTTCATCGATAATAATCGTTACTACCTTATTTTTATCATTTAATATTCCAAGTGGCCTAACACTACCTTTTTTTAAATTTAAGTATTTATTTAAATCATCTGAACTTGCAAAACTAAGTCTTCGACTATTTATCTTTAACATTAAATCATTTAAATTTACTTTCTTATGATTTTTAATAACTACTAAATAATAATTTCTTTTTTTATCATCTCTTAAAAATAAATTTTTAACAATATATTCTTTATTTTCAATATCTAGATTATTAGCTTCTTCAATTGTATAAATTGGAATATGCTTAATTAATTGATATTTAATTTGTAATTCATCTAATTTGTTTAAAACTTCTAACATAGTAGCAAATCCGTTTTTATTCAAACTTATTTCATCTTAACTTAAAAGTTTTTGGAGCATATTTATAAACTAAAAATAAAGAAATAAAAGAATAAATAATTGCAAATAAAATCATTAAAGAGCCAAATACTAAAGTAGTTACTTTCATTTGTGATATATAATAACAAGCCCAATAAGTAATAATATTAATTACAGTATAGGTACTACTTTTCATTTCCATACCGATGTTGTAAGGTTGAAGTAAATAATAAATAATTAAATTATGAACTGAAAAGAATATCGACATCGATAAAATAGAAAAGAAAATGACTAAATAATTTAAGTAATTATCTGTTCCACCTGATATAAACAATAAAAAACATAATGAAATAGCTAAAGTTAAAGTTGGTAGTAAATTAATCACAATTACAGTTTTTAATCTTTCTTTAAATAAAGCTAACACAGTTTTAGATTGTCTAAAAAAACGATAACTTAACATACTATGATCACAATTCATAAACATCGCATTAGTAACATTTTTACCAGTATTAATAAAATACATTAAAAATAACATATAAGGTAAAAACAACAAAGTAAATTCATTAATACCTTTTTTAATATCTAAATTAATTACCGTTAAAATAGATGTAACAATAGCGACAATTAAAATAACAACCGTTGTTTTTTTCGCACTATCAATTAATATCTTACGATGTCTTTTAATAAATAAATCGTGGAAAAAAGCGAAACCTACTTTATCACTAGTAATATTTTTATCAATAGAAATTTGTTTTTGAATATTACTAGCTATTACTTTAGTATTATCTTGAGGGACAGCAAAAACAGTATCTTTATTTAATAACTTTTTATATAGCCAAGCATATCTATCGTAATTAAAAATGTTTTTAATTGCTAATAAACCTAAAACAAAAATTAATATGTTTAATATGTAAAAGATTGGTAAAGTAATTGTCATATTAAAATAAGGTAAACCATAAGCTAAAGCTAGACCACTAAGCAATAGACCTAAATAAACACTCCAAGATGATGGCTTATTTTCATTAATAACTTTATTACTTTTTTTCATACGATAAAAATAAAAATTAATTGCAATAAACTTTAAAAAGATAGTCGTTAAAGCTAACAAAATAATATTATACCAACTTACTATATTACTAACTAGAAGAAGCATAGCAGTTATATGCCCAATAAAAATAGAACTTAAAAAATAAATAAAATTAGCTAAAGTATGGTTCTTCGCATTCATTTTCATTAAAACAATCATATAATATTTATCTTTAGTGGGATTAAATATTTCCGTATTTGAAAAACAACCAATTAAAGCTAAAAATAAATAAATATGAATAAATAATTCTTGACTGTAACTTTGATAAATACTTAAAGGATAGATTAAAAATATCAAAACATATAATAATTTAAACCCAA
>CALVSM010000040.1 GCA_944359025.1 uncultured Bacilli bacterium | reverse complement strand
TAGAAAAAATTTAAAAAAAATGAAATTTCTTCCATTTTTTAATTATATGTTACCACAATTTTAAAATTTTACTTTTACTTGACAGCTATTTAATTTTAACTGAAGCATATTTAGCATGAGCATTATTTCTTGCTTCATAAGCTTGTTTAATAATTAAAATAATTGTATCTCTAATTGTTTTGGCGCGAAATTTATCTACTTCGTAATTATCTAATCGCTTACTAAATTTATTAAAACATCCCATACTATTCGCATACATCAAATAATAAGGTATATCATTCAAATTAGAAATATCGCCTTTTATTAATTGTTTTTTTAGTTTTACATATTTTAAAAATTCAACTAAACCATCATAAGTTCTTTTCTTAAAAAATATAAAATAAAACAAAAACAAACCAGCTAAAACAATAATCGTAATTGGCGAATAATAAACATCATTCCCAATTAAAAATGAACCTAACAATATTCCTCCTACACAATAAACAACACCCAAAATTTTAAAAAACAATAAATTTTCATGATAGTGTTCATCTTCTGCTTCGACAGTTGCAAAATTAAGCCAATTGGAATAATCTTTTAAAAATTCATCAAAATTTTCTTGAACATAATAACTGATATCTTCTAAAGTAATTTTATTTTTATCATTAAATAACATTTTAATGATTTTTTCTTCACTAGCTAATTTTAAATTAGTTACTTTATTCTTTTTTAAAGTTCTCCTTTTTTCGTCGAAATCAAGTACTTTTTTTTCAATTAAATAAAGTAATGAGGAAGCTAAATCATACTTGGTAACTTTCTTTTTCAACAAATAGCCGATTTTAAACGGTTCGATATTTTTATCAATTTTAAATTTTTTTTCATTTACTTGATAATTATATTTTTTATAAATTTGATATAAAATAATTATTAAACCGATAAGCCAAAGGGTAATAACACTAGTTAATATTACCTTTAAAATTTCTTCTCTTCGTTCAATTTTCGGTTCCACATTCATTAATCTAATCAATAATTCTGTCCGTAATTCATCAGTTGCTTTTAAATTAGATACTTTTTCTAAAGCATTATTATATTCATCACGATTATAACTATTTTCAACATTAACTACACTATTATAAGCATCATCTCTTGTTTTATTATATTCTTCATCAACAGGGTCAATAACATCTAAATCTAAATTAGCTTCTAATTTTTCAATTTTATCTAAAACTAATTCGTCAGTTGTTTTTTTAGTTAAAACAACATCATTATCAAAAATAAATCTTAAATCAAAAGTTGTATCTTTTTTTATTTTACCAACATTAATTGTTATTGTCTCTTCATCGACAAATTTTATTTTTACATCTTCCCCACCATGTGTCCATACTTTTAAATTATCGTTATTTAAAGGAATATGAATCGTTATAACAATATTATTAATATCTTCTTCTAAATTATCGAATAAATACATTGCCACTTCCGCCACATCTTGATGATTTATAACCATATTTTCTAAAGTATAATCAAAATAAAAATCTTTATTCATTCGACTAGGATTATATATTTTATAAATTTGACCGTCGATTATATTGCTAATTGTATATACGCTGTGATTTCCTTTTTTGGCTTCATCAACTAGCTTAAACAAATCGCCAGTTTCTTTATATTCTACAATATCTATTTCATTAGAATAATTAATTGCTCTTACTTCGTTTAGTTTTAAACCATTGCCATTATATAAATTTTTATCGATACTAGCTAAAATATCTCCTTTATACCCTTGATAATTATTACGATACTTGATTTTTCTTTCATAGCCGTTATAAATTCCTTTCATTTGTAAAGCTTCGATAATATTTAAATTACCATTTTCTAAAACTGTTATATCGACTTGGTAATTAGCAACTTCATAATCAGCTAAAGCAATTGGTACTAAAAATAAAAAGCAAGTAACAAAGAAAATTATTTTTTTCATCAACTTACCTCCAAAAAAAGCTTACGTTATGTAAGCCTAAAATTCAACTTTTGGTGCTTCTTTAGAAGCTTCATCAATTTCAAAGAATGCTTCTGGTTTGAATTTAAACAACGAAGCAACAATGTTTGATGGAAAAACTTCTAACTTGTTTTTATAATTAAGTACAGCATCGTTATAAAATTGACGAGCATATTGAATTTTATCTTCAGATTCTTTTAAATTAGCTTGTAAGTCCATAAAATTAGTATTAGCTTTTAAATCTGGATAAGCTTCAGCAACCGCCATAAGGCGTCCTAATGCTCTTGATAATTCACCATCAGCTTTAATCTCTTCTTCTGTTGTTTTAGCTCCCACAAACTTATTTCTTGCAGCAACAACATTTTCTAATGTTTCACTTTCATGAGCTGCATAACCTTTAACAGTTTCAACTAAATTAGGAATTAAATCTACTCTTCTTTTTAATAAAACATCAATTTGTGACCACTGATCTTTAACTTTGTTGCGTAAAACAACTAAACTATTATAAGTCGTTCCAATAAATATCAATAATATAACAACTATAACAGCCACAACGATTAAAGCAATCATCCATCCTTCCATTTTTATTACCTCCATCATCATTATATAATATTTTAAACAAAAAATAAATACATATTTTAATTTTTTTAGGATAAAATAATTTTGGTGATTAAAAATGAATATTGACATCAGAAAACATATTTTAAATAATTTTAAAGGTGCTGATAAAAGTGAAATAAAAGCTTCAATCGAAGCATCTTTAGAAAAAAAAGAAGAAATTACTTTACCGGGTTTAGGGGTATTTTTTGAAGTATTGTGGGAATTTAGTGATGAAAACAGTCGAGAATATATCTTAAATACTTTAAAAAATGCATTAAAATAATAAAAAAAGGTTGACAAAATCAATCTTTTGAATTAGTATATATAGTACCAATTCGGAAATATTCGAATTGGCGCTAGTATCACACTAGCCAACCCCTTTTTATTCTTTTATGCGAACTATTCCTCAGGGGGGAATAGTTCTTTTTTGTACCCCTTTTATTCTAGTACGATCTCATTATATTATACTAAAATTATCCAAGTCAAGATATTTTATGTTTACCAATGTCAAGATGTGTCAACTATTTTAATTTAATTTTATCTTTTGCCACTTCTTCTAAAGCACGACCAATTGGTTTTTTAGAAATATATTCATATTCTTTTAATTGATAATAACCGTTTTTCTCAATTTCATGAGCTCTTTTTGCTACAATATTTACTAATAAATATTTTGAACCAACTTGATTAAGTAGTTTGTCAATAGATGGATAAATCATTTTAATCACCTTCCTTAATATTAATAATAAACTAAATTGACCATATTTACAACTAAATTCCTAAAATTTGACATTATTTGACAATCTTTCTTAAACCATTTAATATTTCATACATTGCCCAAGTATCTTGTAAACAATATTCCACTAATTTTTGATATTTATATTCATATTCTTTTTTGTCCATTTGCTTAAATTTCGCATAAGTTACTAAAGCATCTACCCCATTAGCAATATCCATTCCTTGATAAGTTAAATCACTAAATAAAGGTAATATTTTTTTAATTGAAAAAGAGCCTTGCATATCTTCGTGGTAATAATTAAATAATGCTGCCTCATCTTTAGAATAACCCAAGCTTTCATATAACTTGGTATTAGTTTTAACAATATTCATTAAATCAAATACTCTATCTTTAATATTTAATAACTCTTTTTTATATTGCGGAAAAATTAAAGCTAATTCTTTTAAACGATTTTTTTCAAAACTTTCATTATAAACTAAAATAGTTCCTTTATTACCTATATCTTTAATCAACTCTTCAATTAAATCTTTTCGATGATCTAGATTATCTTTAGCTAAATAACCATAATGGTCTTTTATTTTATCGCATACACCCATTTCTTTTTCAACATGCAAAGAAAATTGAAACACCGATTGGGTATATGGTTTTTCCCCTTTAAATCTTGGTAAAGGACAAGGAAAAGTTTCAAAATCTAAATGATATACCGGATAAATTATTTGCTTTAAACCATCTTTAATTTTTTCTTTATCGATATAAGGAAGATGATTTTTAACAACTTGTTTTTGAATTTTATTTTTCTCTCTTGTTAAATCTTTGTCATCGATTTCTAACATACTAGTTACACCATTGTTAATTAACTCATAAACTGTCTTTTTATTAAAACCATAATGATTATCTAAATAAGTTAAAATAGAATTTTTTTTAGGTAATATATCAAAACATAAATCAAAATAAGGACATTTTGTCGATTTTTTATTTTCACAAAATTCCCCTACTTCACATCGATTTTTATCTAATCTAGCAACATATTCTTCTAATTTTATTCGATCTTGATCGATTATTTTTTGATATTCTTTCGTAATTGAAGTCAAATCAAAATAAGTAATAATATCACTACTATAAATAGGTATTCCTTTTTCATATTTACCATCAAATATATAGTCCCCGTTTAAAACAGCTAAATAATAATGAATTTTATCAATTTTATTAGCTTGATTATTTTGTTTTAAATCGTTTTCGATAATATATCTTTGAATAGCTAAATCATAAACATAATGTCCTGCTTCATCATAACGATTTAATAATTTATTTCGCGCTTGATAATATTTTTTAGGTAAGCTTTCATTATTATCTTCTAATAGATGATAGATATTATTTTTTTTCTCAAAAATAGAGGTAAAATCTTCTTCTTTATATCCTATGCTTAAAAACTTTTTACTAGTGGTTGCTTTTACTTCAATAATATTAAATGTATCATCATCTTCGTTATAAATATCGACATAACAAATATATCTAATACCATTTATTTTACAATCAAAACTTTCCTGTTCAAAAGTGTTATAAGCGTATTTAAAAGTTCCATGAAAGTAATTTTTAGCAAATTTACCAGCTAATATTTCAACTTCATTATAGTAAGGTAACATTACTTCCATTTGCTCATCATTACCTTCTTCTTTTAATAATTCAGCTTGTTCCTCTTTAATATATTCTAAATAAGAAATATCATTACTTAAAACATCGTCTTTTAAATCATCTAAAGCAACAAATCTTGGACATCTCGTATAATTAATAAATTTAGTTTTCGTTATTGCCATACTTCACCTTCAAAGTATTATATATTTCATCTATTTTATCTTTATCATAAATTCTTTTATTTAATCTTTTTTCTAAAGTATTATAAATAAATTTTCTTGTCGTCAACCAAACACCAGTTACTTTAAAAATAATTCCTGATTGAAGAATAAAATAGTGATAAATATTATCTTTGATAATAAATGGATTAGTGATTTTTTTATCATTGATTGTCCATTCTAAATCTTTAATATCGCCTTTAACTGTTCCCGTTTTATTAAAAGTTGCAAATTCAAATACACCCGATTCATTAATAACAATTAAATTATTATCAACAACCAATATTTTTTGATAAGTATTTAAATTATTAATTTCTGATATAATCAATTCATTATCCGAATACTCCTTTATTTTTTTAAAAGGGCTACCATATTTATCATAATTAATCAATAGTTTAATTACTGTTATAGTATTAAAAATAATAAAAACCCAAACAGTAACATTAATTCCCAAATTTAATGTTCCCCACAAAGAAAAATTACTTAAAAATATTTTTACTAATATCGGCGCTACAATGATATAAACAATAGCTAATATATATACCAAAGCCTTTTTAAATTCTTGCATCTTTACCACCCTATTAATCATAACACATTTAACTTAATAATAAAAGTACCGATTTTAAATCAGTACTTAATTAAATATGTCTAATATTTCTTCTATGCCATTTTGAACAAATATTTTGTTAAATACAAAATAAATAATAATTAGTAAAATGAAAAGACAAGCAAAATTGAAATAATATTTAATATTACCTTTTAAAGCTATTTCGTTATTCATATTTTCATATAATAAGACAAGTGTACATATAAAACCAGCTAAAACAATTAATACACCTAATTCTTCCCAAACTAAAGCGATCAAAGGTGATATAACTAAAGAACAAATTAATAAAGGAATTAAAGATAAAGTAGATATACCTAATAACTTAGGAAAACTAACTTCTTTTTTCGCAACTAAACTAGCTAAATAATAGATAACCGTTATAACAAAAATAACACCTAAATAAATTAGAAAACTTTTTAAAATTATTTCTAAATATTGGACATTTTTCAAATTAGACCAAACCCAAGTTGTTTCATAATCATTTAAATTCCAATTATAGCTTTTAACAACTATAGATGTAAACATTGCTGTTATTAAATTAATTAATGTTGCAATTAAAGAAACAAAACTTGCAAAAATAAATGAACATTTAAAAGTTGCAAATTTACTTATCTTATCTTTTAAAGTTGTCGCTGGTTTTAAAATGGTATTAAAAGTAATAAATAAATATTCTAGAAAAACATCTTTAATACTTACTTTATTTTCTTGTATGCTTGCTCCACATTTTGAACAATATTTTGCCTTTTCATTATTACTTTCGCCACATTTTGGACATTTCATAAAATCCCTCTTTTCTATTAATATTATATCAAATTTTGTTAAAAATAACAATCAATTACTATCGTTAAAACTATAATAATTATCTTTACCGATAATAATATGATCTAAAACTTTAATTCCTAATAGTTTACCTACTTCCATTAACTGTTTAGTCATAATAATATCATTTTTTGAAGGTTGAGAGTTACCGGATGGATGATTATGCACACAAATAATACTTGAAGCACTTAATAAATAGGCTTCTTTAAATATTTCTCGCGGATGAATTAAACTTTCATTAATCGTTCCAATAAACAATAATTTATCTTTAATAATATGATTTTTCGTATCTAAATAAACACAATAAAAATGTTCTTGTAACTTATTAACTAATTTTTCTTTATAATATTCATAAATACTACTAGATGAATATATTTTAATTTGGTTTATATTATCAATTTTTTGATTTAATCTTTTACCCAATTCGATAGCGGCTAATAATTCACAAGCTTTAGCTTGACCGATTCCTTTTATTTTAGTTAATCTTTCTAAATTAATATCTTTTAAATTATTAATATCATCTAATTGTTTTAAAATATTATTAGCTAAATCTTTAACCGAATGTTTTCTAGTTCCACATTTAAGTAAAATTGCTAATAAATCTTCATTACTTAAATATTCAACCCCTTTATTAATTAATCTTTCTCTAGGTCTTTCATTTAATGGTATATCTTTAATTAAAACATTCATGATTCCTCCTTATATTTACTTAAAACTTGTTTACAAATTTCTCTAATCGTATCTTCATCATCAGTACCATTTAAAACTAAATCATATTGTCTTAATGTTTCGATAAAATCTGAATCATTTAAAGTAGTTGTCTTAATAATCGTTTCGATATTCTTATTTTTATAATATTCTTGAATTTTATTAATATTAGAACTATCTAAAGATATTCCCACATAAACATAATACATATTATCGATGACACTATAAATATAATCACTTAAATTAGCCGTATTTTCTTGCATACTTTCCATACTTGAATAAACACCTTGTTGAACTAAATAAGCCGTTTCACTTTCATTAAATGTAGGTAAATCGATTTTTTCATATTCTTTTAACATATAAAAAGACAACAAAAAACCGATTAATAAAGATACGATAACAGTTAATAAATATTTTTTCATAATTCCTCACCATTATTATCATACCCTATTAATCAGGCAAAAAATGTCGAATTTATTTAATCAATTCTTTTATTTTAGTAACGATATCATTGACGTGAATATCAAACACTTGATTAGTTTCTCTAACCTTTAATTCAACTAAACTATTTAAAGCTTTTTTACCAACGGTAATTCGATATGGTATTCCAATTAAATCCATATCGTTAAATTTGACGCCCGCTCTTACATCACGATCATCTAAAATTGTTTCGATATTATTAGTAATTAAATTATTATATAAAGCATTAGCAATCGATTTTTGCAAATCATCGTCTTTATTAATTAAAACAATGCTTACTTTAAAAGGAGCGATATTAACCGGCCAAATTATCCCTTTTTCATCGTTTCTTTGTTCAA
This sequence comes from uncultured Bacilli bacterium, assembly GCA_944359025.1. Lineage (GTDB taxonomy): Bacteria > Bacillota_I > Bacilli_A > RF39 > UBA660 > Faecisoma. The sequence continues at coordinate 1,959 of CALVSM010000040.1, read as the reverse complement.
CGACACTAGCCATAATGCGACCTAAACCGATACCATAACAACCCATAACGACAGGTTTTAAAGTATTAGATTCATCTAAATAATTTAAGTCTAAAGCCTTAGAATATTTAGTTCCTAATTTAAAGGTATTACCAATTTCGATACCATTTTTAAAATATAATTTTTTACCACATTTTGGACAAATATCAAATTCTTTAACATTTTTAATATCCCCAACATAATCGTAAATAAAATCTGAAGTGTTGACATTTTTATAGTGGTAATCGGTTTTATTAGCGCCAACAATATAATTATATTTATATAAAATATCATTATCGATAATTATTTTAATATTAATACCAATTGGTCCAGCAAAACCAACTTTAGCATTAGTAACTTTTTCTACTTCTTCAAAACTAGCTAATTCGATTTTCGTTCCCCCAACTAATTTTAACAATTTAGTTTCATTAATTTCTCTATCGCCACTTACTAAACAAGCATATAAAGTATCATCGATTTTATAAATTAAAGTTTTAACAAATTTACTTTTATCTTCTTTTAATAAATTAGATACTTCTTCAATTGTTTTCGCATTTGGTGTATGAACTAATTCTTTTTCTTTATATTTTTCGGTTTTTTCCTTATTGATAACGCATTCACTTACTTCGATATTAGAAGCATAACCACAGTCACATAAAACTAAAATATCTTCACCGATATCGGTTACGGCTTGAAATTCTTCACTTAATAGTCCCCCCATAACTCCCGTATCAGCTTTGACAATGCGATAATCGATACCAATTCGATCAAATATTTTTTGATAAGCTTCAAACATCTTACGATAAGATTTATCTAAACCATCTAAATCAGTATCGAAACTATAAGCATCTTTCATAAAAAATTCTCTTACTCTAATTAAACCAAACCTTGGTCTTGGTTCATCGCGATATTTATTACCAATTTGATATAAATTAAAAGGTAGATCTTTATATGATTTTATTTTCATTTTAGCCGCTTCAACAAAAAATTCTTCATGTGTTGGTCCTAATACTAAAGCACGATTATAACGATCTTTTAAACTAAACATCGAATCACCAAAATTATCTCTTCTTCCACTACTAATATATACTTCTTCAGGTAATAAATTAGGCATCAATAATTCATTAGCACTAGCTTTATTCATCTCTTCTCTAATAATATTTTCGATGTTTTTTAAAACTTTTAAACCTAATGGCATATACATATAAATACCATTACCGATTTTTTTAACCATTCCACTTTTAACTAGTAGATTACCACTTACTGTTTCTTCATCTTTAACATCTTCTCTAAATGTATAGAAAAAATTTTCACTTAAACGCATAATTCCACCTCAACAATTTAATTATATCATATTTATAGTTTTTTTATATAATATATTTACAACAATTTATTTTAATAATATAATTAAGTTAGGTGATATCATGCTTGAAATAAAATATTTAACCGATGAATTTGAATCATTAGCTAATTTAATTTTAGAATGTTTTCCTAATATAAACACTAAAGAAAATATTATTGAAGCTTTAAAAAACAGTCCTTATTTAAGTTTAATTGCTGTTAAAAATGATAATGTTATAGGTCATATTATGATTGATATAAAAACTGATATCATTAAAAATAAAACTGTTTTTTATCTTAATTATGTATGTGTCGCTAGCAGTGAAAGAAATCGAGGAATTGGAACAATTTTACTTAAAAAAGTTGAAGAAATAGCTAAAGAAAAAAATGCAAAAAGGGTTGAATTTACATCGAATAAAAGAAGACTTGCAGCTCATAGTCTATACTTAAAAAATAATTATCTAGTTAAAGATACTACTTATTTCTATAAAGAAATTTAGTATCTTTTTTGTAATATTACAAATATAATTATTTATTTAAGATATTTAAGATCAGTATTATTAAGAATGTTCATTTGCGAAATAGCTATCTTATTTAATC
>CALVSM010000039.1 GCA_944359025.1 uncultured Bacilli bacterium | reverse complement strand
TTCGATTTGACCATCCTTATCAATTACTCATTTATCACTAGTTTTTGGTTCCACCAACACTATTTGACAAAGAGCCTATAATAAAAAGTATTGGTAAAAAAAATACCAACACTATTTGACAAAGAGCCACTTTTTCTAAACATTAGTGATAACTATTTTATTGTGATAATTCATATTATCGGAGTTCTCCGATAATACGAGTTATCGTAGACTTTTAATTATCGTAGAAAAATAAAGAAATCCTTATAAGCAAAGGGTTTCTTTTTGACATTTCTCCGATAACAATTATAATAATTCCTTACCGACAAAGTGTCGGTAAGGAAAGGAGTGTGTATATGCATACACAAGATTTTAGAGATTATATTAATAATATTAGGAAGGAGGCATTAGAAATAGGATATTCTATTACGACTATGGATAAATATTTAAGTATATGGAATAAGTTTATTAACTGGAAAAATGAGACTCATTTTATTTATGATGAAAAAGAATATTCTAAATTTTTACTTGAATATTATAAGTTTGATGTTAATAAATATACTAATAAATCAAAATCACACTATCAACAGTTAATGCGGTCTAAAAGAATACTAGATGATTTTGACTCTTATAAAAAGCATATGACTAAGCAGAGTTTACCTAAAACTTTATATTCTGATTATCCAAGTAGTTGGAATATTATTTTAGATAATTATTTAGATTATTTAAAAAATATAAGACAAAATAGTGATAACAGCATTAAAATTAAAGGAGATTATTTGATTCGTTTGTTATCTTACTTTTATCAAAATGATATAAAAAATTTAAAACAATTATCAAAATCAGACATTACCAAATTTATAAATAAAACAGTAGAAAAAGGTCATGTTTCTAAAAGAAGAAATTTTTATATTTTAAGAGACTTCCTAAATTATTTATTTATAGAAAATATTTTACTTGAAAATTTGTCATCTTATGTTCCTAACATAAGAAAAAAAGAAAAGAAAAGATTACCTACTTATTTAAAACAAGATGATATTGAAAATTTACTTAAAAGTATTCCTAAAGAAAGAAAAGTAGATATTAGAAATTATACAATTATTTTAATTGCTGCAAGACTTGGACTTAGATTAAGTGATATTTTAAACATTAAGTTAAAAGATATTGACTGGAAAAATAATAAAATAAATGTTATACAGCCTAAAACCAATAATTTAAATATCTTGCCTTTATCTAAAGAAATTGGATGGGCAATTATTGATTATATTAATAATGTTAGACCTAAATGTAATAATGAATTTTTATTTGTTAAAATGAAATATCCTTTTGAGAAAATGGAACAATTTTCTGATTTTAATAAATACTTTGACAAATGCGGCTTTGAAATAGAAGATACAAAAAAAGGAATTCATAATCTAAGACATTCTTTAGCTTCCAATATGCTAGATAATGATATTCCTATTTCCATTATTTCATCAGTTCTAGGTCATACATCTACTGATACTACCTCAAATACATATTTAAAAATTGACCTTGGAAATTTAAAAAAAGTATGTTTGGAGGTAGATGAATAATGTATGATTATAATACCATATTGGATGAATTTATTCAATTCAAGCATTTTCTAGGATATAAATATAAAACTGATGAAATAGTTATTAACGAAATTAAAAAATATTTAATAGAAAATAATGTTACTGAAATAACTAAAGAAGTTACCGAAACTTATGCGAGATTAAATTCTAATATATCAGCTAATACTATAGCTAGAAATATGGGAGTTTTTAGAGAATTTTGTAATTTTTTAAAATGTTATAAAGATATAGATTGTTATCAAATACCAAATAAAATATATCCACAAAACCATAACAATTTTATTCCTTATATATTTTCATACAAAGAAATAAAATTAATTTATTCTAACTTAGATAAGCCATTAAAAGATTATCATTATAATTATTATAGACAAATATCCTACCCTTTAATTATTAAAATACTTTATCAAACTGGTATGCGTATTGGAGAACTAATAAACATTAAACTTAAAGATTATAGTCATGAATTATCTATGTTTAAACTCATAAATACTAAAAATAACGAAGAAAGATATGTAGCAATTTCAGATAGTTTAAACAAAGAAATATCTAATTTCATAAATAAATTTCATTATAATATTACTTTAGATAATTCTATTTTTAATGTTTCTAAGTCTACTATATCAAAATACTTTAAAAAAGTATTAAATGTTTGTAATATTAAAATTACTGATAAAGGTCCAAGATTACATGATTTGAGGCACACTTATGTCGTTCATAATATTAATAAAGCTATTAAGCAAAATAAGGATATAAATCAAATATTACCTATTGTTATGACTCAACTTGGCCATAAAAGTTTAAATTCCATTATTTATTATTTTCATATTAGTAAAGATATTTTAGGAACGATTAATGAAATATCGGAAAAAGAATTAGGATATTTAATTCCATGTATTGGTGAAATTGATGAATAAAGATTTTTCATATTATTTGTCAAAATTTCTAAGTGCTTACTTAATTATGGAAAGAAATATGTCAAATCATACTATTCGTTCATATCGAAAATCATTTCAAATATTTATAGAATATTTAGTAAATATCAAAGGTATTAAATTAAAAAATATTACTTTTAAGAATATAAGTAGAGAAATAATTATTGAATTTTTAAATTATTTAGAATATGATAAAAAAAATAGTATTAGGACAAGGAATCAACGTTTAGCTTGTATAAAATCATTTTATCAGTACTGTTCAATTGATGAAATAGAAAATATTGATAACATAAGAAAAATATTATCAATTAAAGCAAAAAAAGAAGTGAAAAAAGTAATGACTTATTTAACAGAAGAAGAGCTTAAAATAATATTAGATAGTATAGATAAATCTACTAATAAAGGAAGAAGAAATTTAGTCTTACTCACACTTTTATATGATACAGCAGCTAGAGCGAGTGAAATTATTAATTTGAAAATCGAAAATATACATTTAGATGAAAAATATATAATTTTAACAGGAAAAGGTAACAAACAAAGAATAGTATCTATAATGGAACAAACAAAAAAGTTGTTAATTAATTATATTGAAAAAAATCAAATAGAGAACGGATATTTATTTAATATAAATGGTAAAAAAATGAATGAAAGATTTCTAAGAGATATTGTAAAAGTAATAAATCCATTAAACAAACAAATATCTCCACATACATTTAGGCATACAAGAGCGGTTCATTTACTAGATAAAGGAGTCAATATAATATATATCAAAGAATTATTAGGTCATTCATCAATTAATACAACTACAGAATATGCAAAAGTAATAGAAAAATCAAAATTTGAAGCAATAGAAAAAGTAAATCCTAAAATGGCTGACAGTTTACCTGACTGGAATGATGACGAAAATTTACTTAACCAACTTCTAAACTTATAATTGTTATCGGAGAAATGTCAAAAAGAAACCCTTTACTTATAAGGATTTCTTTATTTTTCTACGATAATTAAAAGTCTACGATAAAGTATAAGGATCTTCAGCTGTACCAACTCCCGAAATAAAATTCAAATCATTTTTCAAATACAAAGTTGGTCTTACTCCATAAGCTATTGCAGGCATATAATTGCCTAGACTACCAGTATTATTAGAGTAACGAATTTGGCTAGAACTATAACGATTCATTAGCCAATAATTATTCGAAATTGTGGGATTTTCTACTGCATCAATATTAACAAATATTTTAGTTGTTCCCATATCTATATCATTGCCACTAAACATCTCTCCTACGGTCGGAAGTCCAACATTGATATCCAAATATTCATTTTGAACATCTAAATAACTTGTGCCAGAAGAATATTCTCCAATATAAAATAATTTATTACCATTATAACGATAATCTAATGAAATATTATTAATAAAATTATTTAAAGTTTCATAAATAATATGTGTTGGAGTAATAGCAGCAGTATAACCATACAAACTAGTATCATAAAGCAAACCATTTAATACCACTTTAACACTATCAGCATCTTTACTTACTACTCTAAAAGTACATTTATCTGGACTATTGCAAATATAATCATCACCACTATAAGGAACATTAATATATTCACCTACTTGAATATCAGCGATATTAGTTATATTTTGCCCTGTTACATAATTATTTTCTAAAGTACCTTCACCACCAGTTATCATTAAATCTGATATTTTTATAACTGGTCTTACACCACCAGCACTAGTCAAATTTCCATCATTAACAATGCCATCTAGTGCTACATACCTAATATATGTACTATTATAATTACCTAGCCACCAATAGTCTTTAATGTCTAAATATGAATCAGCGCCACCGGCTCTTTCATATTGTTGTTCATCTAACAAACCTACTTTTTTAGTAACACTTAAACTAGTAACATCAGTATTCAAGCCAATATTAAATGTATTATCTTTAATTGTCTGTTTTACATTACTAGCTAAGCTATTATAAAAATAGTTATTTAACCAATCATTGATATATGTATTATCGTAAGTGTCTACATCCATCCAAACAACATTAGTAGCTTGAATTGCTGTTAAAGGTTGAGTAGAAATTAAAATTAATGATTTACTACTCATATCTATTTCGATGATTCGCCAGTGATGTCCTCCATACCATAAATAATTATTATTAACATCTTCGTTGCTTCCTTTATAGTAATAAATATTAGGATTAGTAGTATCTTTTATTAAACCAGTGTCACTATTTTCATCATATTGGTTTAATAGTGTCGTAATCAAATTACCTTCAGATGGCTGTTTTGAATCATCTACTTCTGATGTATCACATGATTCATTATCCATGACAAAATCTCCATTATTACATAATTTAAAAATATGACTATTACTAACTATTTCTAATTCAGTTAATTTTCCAGCTTCAAATTTAATTTTTTGTAATTTAGAATCACCTAAATTAACCATTTGTGTCACTTCTTCTACCGTTACTCCATCAGCACATATATCATGTGTACCATTTAACTCTTGTTCCATTTTTGATGTCGCACAATAGTTATTAATTCCACTATATATCATACTAGCTTCAGACTTACCTGCCGATATACGGGCATCTTCAATAACATTTAAGACAATTGGTGTTGCGATTAAGGCTATAATTGCCAAAATTATCACAACAGCTAACAATTCAACTAAAGAAAAACCTTTCATATTAAAGTCACCTATTCTACTTTAAAATTTATAGTTAATACTTGAACTTACTATTTATAATCAAAAATTTTAATTTTTCTTATTAATGTTAATTTTACTTTAAAAAGCACTCTTATAAAATCATCATAGCAACTGTTAAAATAACTATATTAACTACTGCAATGGTAGCCACTATTTTAAGGGCAAATTTAAACCATGTTGCATATTCTACTTTAGCTAAAGCAAGACCACCCATAATAGCACCACAAGTTGGTGTGATTAAATTAACTAAACCATTTGCAGCAACTAAAGTCATAACAGTACCTTCGACACTATATCCTAATTGATTAGCTAAAGGTCCAATTATAGGTGATGATAAAGTAGCTAAACCTGAACTAGATGGTACCAATATAGATAATAATACATGTATTACATAATTAAATGGTGCAAATACAACAATTGGAACATTTTTTAATAAATTAGCCGCATTATAAATAATGTAATTATCTAGATATGTTGCTTGCATTAAAACAGAAGCACCACGAGCAATAGCAATAATTAATATTACGCCAACCATATCATCAGCGCCATCAATAAATGTATCGACAAATTTTTTCTCACCAGTTCTATTAACTAGTCCGATAATTACTGACATAATCAAGAACCATAAAGCTGCTTCATAGAAATACCATTGTCCTAATGAAGATCCTGTTAACCATCCTGTAAATTTAGTAAATATATCTATACCAAATTCTTCCCACGGAATGAAACCAATTATCATTACTACAAAAGTTAAAGCAAATAACCATAATGTAATTTTTTGTTTACCTGTTAATTTAACATTAGTAACATCGGTATCCGCATGAGCACCATATTCTTCTTCCATATTCTTTCTTTCTCTTAAAGATAAGAATGTAGAACCTTTTTTCTTAATAACTCTTCTAGCATATGCCATAACAAATAAAATTGAAATAATTAATGTTGTAAGCCATAAAATAACGCCAATTCCAATAATCAAACCTTGATTAACAACTACCCCTTCTGGCAAGGCGCTAACAGCTGCTCCAACCGCAAAAGGGTTAATAGTTGAACCTAAAACACCGGAACCAGCACCTAGTAAAACAATAGATGATGCGACAATCGTATCCATACCAGCCATAACCATAGTAGCTGATAATAAAGCATAAAATCCTACTGTTTCTTCTAGCATTCCATAAGTAGTTCCGCCAATTGAAAAAATAAACATTAAAATCGGAATTAAAACTAATTCGTGACCTTTTAATTTTTTAACTAAAACTTTAATCCCTGTTTCTAAAGCTTCAGTGCGAGCGACAATCGCTAAAAAGCCTCCTAGAATAAGAACGAAAATACATACATCAATCGCATTTTCAAAACCTAATATTGGTGATAATAAAATTTCTGATAATGTTGCACCAACAACTCCACTACCGTTTACAATTTCTTCAACTCCTTCAGCATTTGTTACAAATTCTGCTTTAGGTAGAAAATGTGAAACAATTCCTAAAATAAATATTAATATAAAAATAATGGAAAACGCTGTTAAAAAACCTTTTCTTTTTTTCTTTGCCATATTACTCTCCCTTTCTTATAATAATTGTGCCTGTTTTTCCTAACAAAGCATCTTTAACTTTATCTAACGATGTAATAATAGCTTGTCCGTTTCTTTTATGAGTTATATAATCTAGGCATGCTTCAATTTTAGGAAGCATACTACCTTTTTTAAACTCATCATTTTTAATATATTCTTTGGCTTGCTTTACAGTTAATAAATCTAATTGTTGTTCGTCTTCTTTACCAAAATTAATACATACTTTATCGACTGCTGTTAAAATTAAAAATATATCAGCATCTAAACTAATAGCTAGTTTAGCACTTGTTTTATCTTTATCAATAACGGCATCGATTCCTTTAAAACCACTTCTTGTTTTAACGATTGGAATTCCCCCACCGCCAGCAGCAATTACAATATTTCTTTTAGAAACTAAGTCTTTAATTACTTTAGCTTCAATTATTTTTAAAGGTTCAGGACTAGCGATTACTCTTCTAAAACCACGTCCGGCATCCTCTTTAAAAATATAACCTTTTTCTTTACTAATTTGTTCTGCTTCTTCTTTGGTATAAAAACTGCCAATCGGTTTAGTAGGATTTTTAAATGCCATATCTTTAGCATCAACTAATACTTGCGTTATTACGGTTATACAATTTCTTCGCATATTTCTTTTTAACAATTCTTTTTGAATTGATTGCTGTAAATGATAACCAATATAACCTTGACTCATTGCTCCACATTCGGCAAATGGCATATCAGGAGTATCAGCTTCTTCGTGAGCTACTTGCATCGCTAAATTAATCATTCCTACTTGGGGACCATTACCATGTGTTATAACTACTTCATAACCATCTTCAATAATATCGACAATATTTTTAGCTGTTTTTTTAATTAAGTCTAATTGCTCTTCTGGGGTATTACCTAATGCATTACCACCTAATGCGATAACTACTTTTCTTTTCATTTGTATAAAGTTGCAAACATAACGGCTTTGATTGTGTGCAATCTATTTTCAGCTTGATCAAACACTTTAGATTGTTTAGATTCAAAGACTTCGTTAGTTACTTCCATTTCTTTCAAGCCAAATTTTTCATTAATCTCTTGGCCTATTGTCGTTTTTAAATCATGAAATGATGGTAAGCAATGTAGAAATATAGCATCTTCATTAGCTAAACTTAATAATTCTTTATTAACTTGATATGTTTTTAATAAATTTATTCTCTCTTTCCAAATACTTGCATCTTCTCCCATGGAAACCCAAACATCAGTATATAAAACATCAGCATTTTTTACAGCTTCTTTAGGGTCTTCAATAAATTCAATTGTAGAATTATATTTTTTAGCAAATTCTTTGCATTCATCGATTAATTCTTTTTTAGGTATTAATTCTTTTGGTGAAGAACAAACAAAGTTAATTCCTAATTTAGAACAAACAACCATTAATGAATTAGCCACATTATTTCTTCCATCGCCTAGAAAAACTAATTTTTTACCACGAATATCACCAAAATTTTCAGCCATTGTCATGATATCAGCTAACATTTGTGTCGGATGAAATTCGTTAGTTAAACCATTCCAAACAGGAACTTTAGAATATTTAGCCAATTCTTCGACAATATTTTGATCAAAGCCTCGATACTCAATACCGTCATACATTCTTGATAATACTCTAGCGGTATCCTCGATGCTTTCTTTTTTTCCCATTTGGGAACCAGTAGGTCCTAAATAAGTAACTCCCATTCCTAAATCATATGCCCCTACTTCAAAAGCACATCTTGTTCTCGTTGAGTCCTTTTCAAACAATAAAACAACATTTTTACCTTTTAAATAATCATGATTTTTATGTTCTTTCTTTTTGTTTTTAAAAAGAAAAGCTAATTTAATCAAATAAGTTATTTCTTCAGGAGTATAATCAATTAGTTTTAAAAAATCTCTACCATAGAAATTCATTTTACACCTCCCTTTCTAATGGCATACTCATACATCTTGGTCCACCACGACCTCTTGATAATTCAGCACTTGGCATTTCTAAAACTTTAATACCGTGTTCTTTTAAGACTTTATTTGTTTCTTCATTACGGTCATAAACTATAACTACTCCTGGTGCAATACATAATGTGTTAGAGCCATCGTTCCATTGTTCTCTTTCAGAAGCAATTTTATCGCCACCAGCACACGGAATAAGTGTTATTTTTCTTTCTAGATAATGCGATAAAATGTTTTCCAACGAATCATTTATCTCTTTAACATTCAAATCTTCATCACTATCTGGTATATCACCTTCAGTTATTTCAAAAACTTGTAATGTATCCATTATTCCTGGGTGATATGTAAATTTATCATAATCAATTTGGGTAAAAACTGTATCTAGGTGCATAAATGCTCGACTATTTGGAATATTAAAAGCTAAAACTGTATCAATTTTGCAAGATTTATCTTTGAATAAATTTTTAGCTAGTTGATCGATAGCTTCTGGGCAAGTTCTTTGTGAATAGCCAACAGCTATAATATGTTCATTTAAATTTAAGACATCACCACCTTCAATATGGTGTGGTAAATAACGATCATAATAAAGCGATAATTGATCTTTAAATTCTGGATGATATTCAAAAATATATTCAGCATAAATCGTTTCCCTATTTCTTGTAACGGAATACATTTTATTCAAAGCTACCCCATGACCTATACTAGCAAATGGATCTCTTGTAAAATATAAATTAGGCATTGGTTTAGCTAAAAATTTAGATTCTTCACTTACTAAATCAACCAAAGATTTTTCAATTTCTCTTTTTTCACGATTTAATTCACCAATTTGAATTCCTTCCATTGTTTTTAAAACTAACTCTTTCGTATCCTCAATACTGTCTAAATATTCATATACTAAATTTTTATATTTAGGTGTTCTGATACCGGCTTCATAAATAAATTGCTTTAAAAATTTTTCTTTAATGCTTGGGTTAAACATTAATACTTCGGTCATTAAATCTTCTAAATAGACAACCTCAACTCCATTTTCTTTTAATATTTTAGCAAATTCATCGTGTTCTTTTTGTGCAACTGGTAAATATGGAATGTCATCAAATAATAACTCACTCAATGTATCAGGAGTTAAATTAAGTAATTCCTTACCTGGACGATGCAACAAAACTTTTTTTAATTTTTTAATTTCACTATCAACTTTAATAGCGTGCATACAATTCCCCTTTCACATTATTCTTATATCTAATATAATAATACCATTTATAATAAAAAAAGTAAATTGATTTTGTCCTTAATTCGACAAATTAATTTACTTTTAAAGTATAATTAGCGCATTATTACACAATAGTTGCCATAATATTATGATTTAGCTTATTTATATTTTTAAAAATTTTGTATCGACGATTGAATATAAATATAGATTAATTACTTTATTAGTTTTAGTTGCGACAAATTCTTTATAGCCATTTAATTGTTTTAA
>CALVSM010000038.1 GCA_944359025.1 uncultured Bacilli bacterium | reverse complement strand
TCACTTACTGTTTTATCTTTTAAATTAAACTGATTAATTTGCGCTAATGAAGTGTTATTGATTAAATAACTAAATGTGTGCTGATCACTATTATTTTCTGTTCTTGCAAAATGATAGGTATTTAAGCTAATGTTTTTTCTATGTAATATTTCTTTTAATGTTTTATTTCTAAAAAGTAAAGGAATTGTTTTACCGATTATGCGATATCCAGAAGAAAGAGAATTACCTACACAAGTCATATTAATTTTTTTTATTTTAAATTTTTCTAACAAATTAGCTAGAGCATTGTTTAATGATATTTGTTTTATTTCAGTATTATTCATATAAATTTCCCCTCTTTTCAAGGGTTTATTTTAACACATACTATATAATAAGTCAAAAAAAGACTTAGTCAGTAATTTCTAAGTCTTCTAAAGTACCATTTTCGGTAACAATTTTATTAATATTTTCTTCGATATTTTTTAATTGTTCGTCGCATTCTTTAATTAATTTCATCGCTTCACTATATTTATTGATTGAATCTTCTAAATCACTGTTATCATTTTCTAAATCAGCGACAATCTTTTCTAATTTTTCCATTTTTTCTTCAAATTTCATTTTTTATCTCCTTTACATTTACGATGATATTTCCATCATTTAATTTAATATTTAAAATATCATTTTCTTTTATTTTTTTAACACTTTTAATAATTTTATTATTTTTATAAGTTAAACTAAAACCTCGTTTTAAAACATTTAATGGACTAACTAATTCTAACTTTTCGATTAATGTAGTTAATCTATTTTTGTTATTTTCTAATTTCAGATTAATTGTTTTATTTAAATTAATATTTATTAAATTCAATCTTTCTTTATTTTTTTCATATAAAATTTTAGGGTTATTTAAAATATAAGAATTTTTTAAACCATCTAATTGAAGTTTTTTTAGTTCTAATTTCTTTAAGACTATTTCATTAATTCGATTATTAATTAAATCTAATCTTTGTTTTTTATTTTCATAAATAATCAAAGGGTTTTTTAAAATGTAAGAATTTTTTAAGCTATCTAATTGTAATTTTTGAATATTTACTTTTTTAAGAATGTTAGAACTTAATCTTATTTTTAATTGCTCGATATATTTAACTAAATCAGTCATATTAGGTACAGCCATTTCGGCAGCGCCAGTCGGTGTCGGCGCTCTTAAATCAGCGACAAAGTCAGCAATAGTGAAGTCGATTTCATGACCAACAGCACTAATAATAGGTATTTTTGAATCAAAGATTGCTCTAGCAACTATTTCTTCGTTAAAAGGCCATAAATCTTCGATCGAACCTCCCCCACGACCGACGATTAAAACATCCAAATCAAAAGTGTTCGCTAATTTAATATTTTTAACAATATCTTTACTGGCATTTTCCCCTTGAACTAAACTAGGAAAAAGAATAATTTGTCCAATCGGATATCTTCTTTTAATAGTTGAAATAATATCTTTAATTGCGGCTCCAGTATTAGCAGTAATAACGCCGATTTTAGTAGGATATTTAGGAATCGGTTTTTTATATTTATTATCGAATAAACCTTCACTAGCTAATTGTTTTTTTAGTTTTTCAAAAGCAATATATAAATTACCAACACCATCTTCCATCATTTCTTCAACATATATTTGATAATTACCCGTAGCTTCATAAACACTAATTCTACCAGTAATTAAAACTTTTGTTCCATCAGTTGGCACAAAATTTAGTTTTCTAGCATTATTACTAAACATAATAGCATTAATTTTACTAGTTTCATCTTTAATTGAAAAATATAAATGACCTGATGAATGAGCTTTAAAATTAGATATTTCGCCTTTAATAAAGACTTGTTGTAAATTAGTATCTGTATCGATAATGTGTTTGATATAGCGATTGATAACACTAACAGTTAAATATTTATCGTTCATTTAGCACCATCTCATGATACACTTTATCTAATACTGCATTAATCATTTTAGCTACTTCATCATCACTATAAGTTTTAGCTAATTCAACTGCTTCGTTGATACATACGACACTAGGAGTTTTAGTGTATAGTAATTCGTAAATTCCCATTCTTAAAATGGCCATATCAGTATTTCCTAAACGGTCGATTGTCCAACTTTTCATATATTTGTTAGCGATATTATCGATATCATTTTGGTAAGTTAAAACACCATAGACGATATCTTTAACAAATTCATTATCAATTTCTAAATTTTCTTTAATAACTTCTTCAACTTCATAAATCATTTTATTTTTTTCATAGACGATTATTTGATAAAGAATCGTCATAATAATTTTTCTTGCTTCACTTCTATTTAATTGTTCCATAAAAAAACCTCTTTTTCATAATATTCATTATATCATGAAATATGATAATTAAAAAGCCTAATTTTTAGATTTAGACTTTTCTTTTAATTCGTATAAAAAATTAATAGCTTCAAGTGGCGTCATTTCTAATGGGGTGATATTTTTTAATTCTTTTTCAACAATCGATTCTTCTTTGATTAAATCATCTAAAGGTAAAGCTTCTTGAATAATAAAATCTCTTTTTTTCTCTTTACTTTCATAAACACTTAAAATTTGATTAGCTCTTTTAATTAAAGTATCCGGTAAATTAGCTAATTTAGCGACATGAATACCGTAACTTTTATCGATACTACCTTTTTTAATTTTGTGTAGGAAAGTTATATTACCATCTTCTTCATGAGCTGATACATGAATATTTTTTAAATTAACTAAATTATTTTCTAAATCGGTTAATTCATGATAATGGGTAGAAAATAAAGTTTTACATTTAATGTTATCGTGAATATATTCGATAATTGCTTGCGCTAAAGCCATACCATCAAAAGTAGCAGTTCCTCTACCTAATTCGTCAAATAAAATTAAAGAATTACTAGTAGCATTACTAATCGCATTATTAGCTTCTTTCATCTCAACCATAAATGTCGATTCACCACTAACTAAATCATCACTTGCCCCAATTCTTGTAAATATCGCATCAAAAATTGGTAATGTTGCCTCACGAGCTGGAACAAAACAGCCGATTTGAGCCATAATAACTGTAATCGCTAACTGACGCATATAAGTTGATTTACCAGCCATATTAGGCCCAGTAATTAATAAAATATTAGTATCTTTATCCATGATAATATCGTTAGGAACATATTCTGATTCGATTACTTGTTCGACTACAGGATGACGGTCATCAATAATTTTAATAATTCTTTCATCAGTTAATTGCGGACGAACATAATTATTGTTAGAAGAGACATTTGCAAATGCTTGTAGGCAATCTATTTCACTAATAACCTTAGAAATATATTGTAATTTAGGAATATATTCTTTTACTTTATCTCTAATTTCACAAAATAATTGATATTCTAAATCGATAATTTTTTCTTCGGCATTTAAAATTAGATTTTCTTTTTCTTTTAAAATTGGGCTGATATAACGTTCACAATTAGATAAAGTTTGTTTTCTTTCATAACCATATTCATCTTTAATTAAACTGATATTCCCTTTAGATATTTCAATATAATAACCAAACACTTTATTATAACCAACTTTTAAATTTTTAATACCGGTTCTATCGCGTTCTTCATTTTCAAATTTAGCGATAAAATCTTTACCACCTTTTCTTAAATCTTTTAACTCATCTAATTCTTGATTATAACCTTCTTTAATAATATATCCTTCTTTAATTGTGACAGGAGGATTTTCATAAATACCTTTTTCTAATAATTCATATAAATCGGTTAAAGGTTCGATATTTTTGTAAAATTCTATTTTATTTAAAATATCTTGAATATTTGGTAAGACTTTTAATGAATTTTTAAGTTGTAACATATCTCTTGCATTAGCTGAACCAAAGGCAATACGACCAGATAATCTTTCTAAATCATATACTTCTAATAAATATTTTTCTAAATCACTGGTTAAAATAAATTCTTCTAATAATTTTTCGATACAGTCGTATCTTCTTTCGATTTCTTTTTTATCGATTAAAGGGTTTTCAATATAATTTTTAAGTAGTCTTGAACCCATAGCTGTTTTAGTTTTATCCAATAACCAAATTAAAGAATGATTTCTTTGTTTTAATCTTAAGGTTTCGGTTAGTTCTAGATTTCTTTTAGTATGTATATCCATTTTTAAATAATTTTTATTTTCTCTAATAATCGCTTTTTGTAAATGGGATAAATCGCGAAATTGTGTATAATTAATATAACTTAATAAATACTTAATTGTTTCAATTAGTCTAGCGTCTTGAATATTTTCATAAATATAGTGATACTGCTCTAAATCTTGTTTATTGTTAAAGATAGAAACTGTTATTTTAAAATTATTTTTAAGTAAGGAATAAACATCTTTATTAAAATTTTCATTAACGATAACTTCTTTAATGCCAAGGCTAACTATTTCACTAACTAATTTCGTAGGGTTATGTTCTAATAAAAAAGTATATATTTCGCCTGTTGTAATATCGCTATAACAAACAGCATAACCATAGTTAAAATCGATAATACTACCAATATAATTGTTTTCTTTTTCATCTAAAGATTCGTTAAATAAAGTGCCACTACTTACTATTTGAACCATTCCTCTTTTAACAATACCTTTTGCTTGTTTAGGATCTTCTAACTGTTCACATATACCTACTTTGTAACCTTTAGCTACTAATTTATCGATGTAGATATTAGCGGCATGATAAGGAACTCCACACATTGGAATTCTTTCATCAAGTCCAGCTGATTTACCAGTTAAGGTAAGTTCTAGTTCTCTTGATACAGTAATGGCATCTTCAAAAAACATCTCATAAAAATCGCCTAAACGATAAAATAAAATAATATCTCTATTTTGTTTTTTTGTTTCGATATATTGACGCATCATCGGCGTTACTTTATTTATATCAACACTATCTAAAGTCATTTACATCACCACTAATTATTTTACCAAATATTTCAAATAAAAAAAAGCTTAATTAGCTTTTTTAACCAACACTTTAGGTAATAGGCCATTTTGTTTATCAAGATTAAATTGTAAATTCAATTTATCTTGACAATGATTAGAAATAGCTTCTTCTCGCATTTTTTGAGCATAAATAATATTTTCGTTTGTTTTTTGTTTTTCTGATATACTTTGTGTAATAAACTTTTTAATTTCATAAATTAAATGGTCGATTTTTACCAATTCATCAGCAGCGACATTTTGACGACTTTTAATAATAATATTATTTACATCTAAAAAATCATTTGAAACACCATCGATTTTGCTATTTAAATCATTTAATTTATCTTTATAATCATCTTGAACTTTTTTTATAATAATGGTATCGATTCCTAAAGTTGCAATAAGTAAAAGTAATGATTCTGTTATAAGGGAAAATGTTCCTAAAATTAAAGTTGGCGGTAAAAGAAATAAAATACCAAATAAAACAAATATTTTAATTAGTCTTATTTTTAATTTAGGAAAATTGCTAATTAATTTTTTTAAATCATTGTTATGTTTTAGTTTATTAGCTAAATCAGTCAACAATAATTCCTTTTGTTGTTTCTTTTTATTTAATAGTTCTAATTCCAATTCTTTATCAGCCATATTTTTATCAATTTCAACCAATCTTTTTTCTAATTGGTTAATGTATTCTAAATAACTATCCATAATTTTCTCCTTTTAAAATTTTTTAATGGATGATATTATACTATAAATTAGTTAAATATGCAATAGCTTCGTCGATGTGGCTTACCTTAACTAATATAATATCTAAATTTTCTTCTTCGACAACTTTTAAAGCTTCGTCATAGTTATCTTTAGGTGCGAAAAAGATATCAGCTTTTTCTTTAACGGCGGCTTTTATTTTATGCTCGATTCCGCCAATTACGCCGATGTTACCATCTTCATCGATTGTTCCGGTTCCAACAATATTATAGCCTTTAGTTAAATCTTCACTCGTTAAATAATCATAAATAGCTAAACTCATCATAAATCCTCCTGAAGGACCTGATTCAGATTCTTTAAAATTAATGTTAACATTTTTAGATGGGATAACTTCTTTTGTTTCACTAACCGTAATACCGATTAATTTATTACCATTAATATCTACTTTATTAGCATATCTTTCATAGGTAATGCCTTTATTTTCTACTTTGATTTTTAAATCATCACTTTGAGAAATATTTTTTAAAGCTTCTTCTTTACTATTTATTTTGATACCGTTAATTTCTTTAATAATATCGCCTATTTTTAAATTTGTATCTGCTTTTTCATAAATATAAGTAATATTAACTTCTCTATTTTTTACTTCACAATCGAGTCCCGCTTTTTTAAAGGCCACCATTATCGCATTTTGATTAGCTTCTTCTAGTAACAATTTATTGCGATAGGCGATTTCTTCGAGGGTTTCGTTATCGGCAACGACATCGTCTTTTTTGATAATTTCCCAATCATCATTAAAATAAGCATAAATTAAAGTGGGAATAGTGGCTTTAAACTCGGAAATATAAGCTAAATTCAAAGTACCATTGATATCATAACTATCTTCTATTTCTAATCTTTTTGATACATCGATTAAACCTCCTGGAGTATCAATATAGTAAGGTAGTTCAAAAGTACAAATAAAAAATAAAATAATTAAAGTTAGTAGGAATTTATAATTTTCTTTGATAAATGTTTTGGTTTGGACATATATTTTATTAAACAATTTAATAACCTCCTTAAGGAATGTGATTATGAAAAAAGTAATATTTAGTATCTTTATTATGATATGTTTGATTATATGTGGTTATGAAATATTAAGTGAATCTAAAACGATTATGGAATCAGTTAATTTTTCGTTTAACATTTGGGTCAATAATGTTTTTCCTTCATTATTTCCTTTTTTTGTTTTATCAGAAATATTAATGAATTATGGGTTTATCGAGTTAATTGGCGAATTATTTAAACCATTATTTGAAAAATTATTTAAAATAAATGGTAATGCCGCTTTTGTCTTTATTATGAGTCTAATTTCCGGTTGTCCTAGTAACGCTAAATACACAAAAGAGTTATATTTACAAAATAAATTAAGTTCTCAAGAAGCGACTAAAATATTAATGTTTAGTCACTTTTCTAACCCCTTGTTTATTTTAGGAACTATTGCTTTAACCTTTTTAAATGATAAAAAATTGGGTTTAATTATCATGTTTTCGCATTATTTTAGTAATATAATTATCGGTTTATTATTTAGAAATTATAATGCTAGTAAAATAAGTCATGATAAATTCTCTTTAAAAAAAGCGATAATACAAATGCATTATAAAAGAATTAATAATAATAAAAGATTCGGCGCTATTATTACTAATTCCTTAATTAATAGTATTAATACTCTATTATTAATTTTAGGGGTAATAACTACTTTTTTAATTATTACAACTATTATCGATAATAATTTTCATCTATCTTTATTAAGTAAATCTTTAATTAGTGGTTTTTTAGAAATGACTCAAGGACTTAAACATATTAGTCTATTAGATTTACCTAATAAATTTAAAAGTGTCTTAATAACGATGATTATTTCGTTTGGCGGTTTATCAGTACATACACAAGTATTAAGTATCATTAGTGATACAGAAATTAAATATAAACCTTTTTTAATTTCTAGAATTATTCATAGTATCTTATCAGGAATTATTTGTTATATTTTAATATTAAGCTATTAAATCGACAATCGTAAAATCATATTCATTATCGTTATATTGATAAAGTACTTTAACTCCAAAATTTTGATTTTCAAAATTATCATTATAAATAGGAATATCAATTATTAAGATAGCATTATTAATATATGTTTGAAAAGTTGCCGCATTAGCTTTACTTATTTGCACATTTTTAATATAACTATTTTCCGGTAATTTCGTTTTATAATTTCCAAATTGAACAGTATTGTTATTATAATCGATAATCAATTGATCTTTGGTATTATCTAGATAAGTAAATTCCACACAATATGAACCACATTTAGTTAAATTAGTTATTTTATTATTGTTTATTTTTTTATTTATTTCATTACTTACTAACGACTGAACATTCAATAATTCCGTTTTTAAATCGCTATTAGTCGAAAGATTATTTAACCCTATCACTATTTGAAATAAAAAGATAACTATAACTGTAACTAAAGAAAAAGATACAATTAATTCTACTACTGTAAAACCTTTTTTCATGATATTTTCCCCTTTCAAATTTTTATTTTAATTGTCGCGTAAGTATCGTCGTTAAATTCGACAATCAATCGATAATTATCTTCTAAACTATTATTCGTACGTTTAATAAATTGTTTTAATGTTTCACTATAACTAGTATCGCTAATCTCGGCTTTTAAATCAGTCATATCTTCTTTTGTAAATAAAACTGTTTTCACATTCGCATAATTAAATAAAGTTTCACAGTAAATATACTCTAAAAAATATTCATTGGAACAATTAGTAATATCTAAATATGTATTGTTATCTAAAGCATTAACTAATTTATTTAAACTATTATCTTGGGCGATAAAATTTCTAATATTATCTATTAAATACAAATTATTGACATTGTTATAATGGAAAGACTGATTATAACTATTATTTACTGAAACAAATTGTGTGTAAATAATAACTAAACTAGCTAAAACAACTGTCGATACAGCAATTGTCTCAGCTAATACAAACCCTTTTTTATTACTTTTTTTCATATTTATCTCCTTTTAGCTTGAAATTATTCTAAATATATTATATAATATTTTCAGAATAAAAACTAGTCCTAAAGATAAAAAAAGGGGTTGAAAATATGATTAGACAATTTGATTTTGAAAAAATGCCAGTAGTAGAAATAGTTAATGAGATTATGGTCGATGCATCAAAAAGAGGCGCATCCGATATCCATTTTGATCCATTAGATGAATATATGCGTATTAGAATTAGAATCGATGGTGTATTACATAACTATGCCACTGTTCCTAATTCCATTAAGAAAAATTTAATCACGCGTATTAAAATTATTTCAGGTATGAATATTACGGAATCTCGTCTACCACAAGACGGCGCAATTAAAGCAACCTTGCAAAATACTAATTTAGATTTGCGTGTTTCTTGTATTCCTACTAATAATGGTGAGAAAATCGTTATTCGTATTTTAGATTACTCTATGAGTTTAGCTGGCGTTGAAAATTTAGGTTTTAGTGATGATAACTATAAAAAAGTATTAGAGATGATTAGTAAACCAAACGGAATTATTTTAGTTACTGGTGCTACTGGTACAGGTAAATCTACTACTGTTTATTCTATTTTGCAAAGATTAAATACCGAAGCAACTAATATTGTCACGGTCGAAGATCCAGTTGAAATGAATATCGAAGGCATTAATCAAATTCAAACTAATAGTGAAATTGGTTTAAACTTTGCAACTGCTTTACGTTCTATTTTGCGTCAAGACCCTAATGTTATTATGGTTGGAGAAATTCGTGATACCGAAACAGCTAAAATTGCCGTTCGTGCTTCTATCACTGGACATTTGGTTTTATCAACTGTTCACACCAACAACTCTTTAAATACCATTGAACGTTTACTTGATATGGGTGTTGAAAGATATTTATTAGCTAGTTCTTTAGAAGGTATTATCTCACAAGTCTTAGCTCGTAAATTATGTCCTCACTGTCGTACTTTAAGAAAAACAAATGAATACGAAAAAGAGTTATTTAAAAGTGTTTTAAATAAAGATGTCGAAGAAATATATACTACCGAAGGTTGTGAACAATGTGGTAATGGCTATTCAGGACGTATCGCTATTCACGAAGTATTATTATTTAATCAAGAAATTAGAGATGCTATCAGTGCAGGAGTCAGACGTGATAAGTTAAGAGAATTAGTTTATCAATCTGATGTTAATACATTATTAGAAGATGGTTTAGAAAAAGTTTTAATGGGCTTAACTACTGTTGAAGAAGTAATAAAATTAATTGAATTAGAAGATGATGAAAAAGGTTCTAAAGCTTATGGTTTAAAGAGTGCTTTAAGTAACACTGCTATCACTAAAGAAAATCACAAGACATTTGAAGATATTGAAAAAGAAA
Organism: uncultured Bacilli bacterium; assembly: GCA_944359025.1. Lineage (GTDB taxonomy): Bacteria > Bacillota_I > Bacilli_A > RF39 > UBA660 > Faecisoma. Next base: position 382 of record CALVSM010000038.1, on the reverse strand, counting down.
AAAATGAAATTGATGATTTAGTAAATAGTGACTCTGAAACAGTTAAAGTTAGTGATATCGATCCTGAAGTTAAAAAAGAAGAAAATTTAGATACTAAACCAGAAATAACTTATGAAATACCTAATCAAAATGAAACAATAAGTTATGAAACTCCTAAAAATGATAATATAGCTTATCAAGAATCTACTGAAGCTATGCCACAAACTTTAAATGATTTAATTAATAAAGCAAATAAATAAAAGATTGGAAAAATTCCAATCATACTGTTGACAAACCCCACATTTGAAAAAAATGTGAGGTTTTCTTTGAGACTGCTGAAAAAGTAGTCAAAATTAAAACTGATAAATAGAAATAATTTCCTATTTATCAGTTTTTTATGATT
>CALVSM010000037.1 GCA_944359025.1 uncultured Bacilli bacterium | reverse complement strand
ATATTGATATGGAAATGTTTAACCGTTTAACAATAAAATACAAAGATGAAATAGTATGTTGGGAAAATCAAAGAGATGAGTTAAAAGAAGAACTTAAAAATATTGATATAGAAGATTATAATAAAGAAAAGGAAGAAATATTAAAAAAGATAAACGAATATTTAACACTAGAAAAACCAAGTAGAAATTTATTAGTAAATCTAATTGATAAGATACTTATAAGTGAAGATAAAACAATCGAAATTCACTATAAATTTAAGTTATATTAATGAAAAATATAGGCAAATATGGTATAATAATATATATTACATTAGGAAGAAGGTGTGTTCATGGAATGTATCTTAATGAATAAAAACACTGAAGTTTTACTAGCAGAATATGATACGGCTAATGGTGTTTTTTTAAAAATAATAGATGTATATAATATAGAATATGCTCCCTATATTTTAAAGAGTTTTTATATTAAAGACAATATAAACGACACTCATTTTAGAACAAATTTATCAGAGTGGTTTAGAGGAAGAGGTATCCCATCATGGAGAGATAAATTAGATTTGTTATTACATCGTCTAGATATAAGTGCCCCAACCGAATTATTAGATAAAGCTTTCGGGTTATCTTTATCAGACCAGTATTGGTTAAAGCCTTATGATAGTAATATAAAATATGATGATATTAACTTTTTTGATAATGATTTTGATTATGCAGAGTTTTTAGAAGCCTCACTTTCACTTAATAGCAATATAGTAAAAAAAGAAACTTCTCTTAAAACACCTAATAATACTACAGATGGTATGTTGAAAAAAGCATGGATTATTGAAAATGGTACAAGGTATTTACTTAAATCTGGCTATAAAAATGAAATATTACAACCATTTAATGAAGTTTTAGCATCTATGATATGTGATAGACTAGGTTTTAATCATGTCCCATATACCTTAGATGTATATAAAGATACCGTAGTATCTAAATGTCCTTGTTTTATAAATAAAGATACCGAACTTATTACCGCCTATCAAATAAGAAATGATATGAAAAGACATGATAATACAGATGACTATGAAGAGTATATTAAAAAATTAGAGGAAAATGGTATTTCTAATGCTAGAGAAAAAATAGAAAATATGTATATCTTAGATTTTCTTATTATGAATGAAGATAGACACTTAAATAATTTTGGTATTATAAGAGATGTTAATACTTTAAAATGGGTGAGTGTCGCTCCTATATTTGATAATGGTATGGCTTTAAACATTCCATATTACGATGAAGAAGAAGTAATCATATCAGGAAATGGAAGATTTTTCTATGAGGTACAACCATTTGATGAAATTATTAAAGTAGTAAGAAATATAAAAAGAATAGACATATCTAAATTAGATGATATTCCAGAGTACTTTGACAACTTACTTCATGAATATCAACACATCACCCATATTTCTGATAAAAGAATATATAGATTATGTGTTATATTACAAAGACAAATAAATAAACTAAAAAAAATAATCGAAGAAGCCTAAAATTAGGTTTTTTTTAATATAACTAAAAGTATCATAAGTTTACCATCCGAAGTCCTATTCTACCGCCAATAATAGTTTTCCCTTTTAAATCATCTAAAGTAAAATCATCGATTTTTTCTCTTGATACAATAAAACTACCATCTCGTTTAGTAAGACCTGCAAAGTTTATTAAATAATCTTCTTGTCCTTGATTATAAACATAGATTGATGCTTCACTACCACAAAAACCTATTTGGACATCACCTGATAAAACAGCAGCTGTTACTTTATCCGCACCAGGAACTAACAGTAATTCAACATCTAACCCTTCTTCTTCAAAATAACCTAAAGCGTGAGCGACATATTGTGGCGCATAAAAAATACTATGTGTTACTTCTGCTACTTTGATTTTAGTTAGATTGTTATCTTTACCTTTAAATGTTAGGTTAATAACAATAAGCCCAATAATTAAAATAATAGCAATTATTGGTATAATATATTTTTTCAAAATTACTCTCCTTTCTCGTTAATATTATATTCTTAAGATAATTGTTAGTGCGTTGAAAGGCCTAAAAAAACATTAAGATTTTCGACTTAATGTTTTTGTTTTGACATAGCTTGGTTTACATATTTCAAAATCAATAGTTCGCATTTCTTTCGATGCATTTAAAACTTTTAATTTAATAGCATCACCGATTTTTAAAATTCGCTTACTAGATTTACCAACCAATATAAATTTATCCTTGTTAAAAATAAAGAAGTCTCCTGCAATATCGGAAAATCTAACTGTTCCTACAATGTTATTAGTTTCTACTAACACTTTAGAAGAAGTTATATTGGTGATTTTACCTTGAAATATTTCGCCAATATGACTTTCCATATATTCGGCCATTTTCATCATGTTAGCTTCATCTTCTGCTTCATCGGCTTTTCTTTCTTTATAGGAAGCTTGAATACTTGCTTCTTTTAGTAAAGCTTCTAACTCATTTAATTCTTCCATCGATAAATTAGGGTTATCATACATATCGATTAAATAATGAACTATTAAATCACATAACCGTCTAATCGGCGAGGTAAAATGCGTATACTTGTCATAAGCTAACGCAAAATGACCAGTGTTTTCTTCAGAGTAGCGTGCTTTTTTCATTCCCATTAAAATAAATTTAGAAATGATTTTAAAATTGGGATCGTTAATTAAACTTTTTAAAATACCTTGAATAGTTTTAGGGTTAGTGTAATTTTTAATATAGGGTATTTTACAACCTATTTTCTTTAAAAAGCTAAACACTTCATTTAATACTTCTTCATCGGGCATCTCGTGTATTCGATAAATAAAGGGATACCAACAATAATTACTAGCAACGGTTTCATTAGCTTGTAACATAAAGTTTTCGATTATTTTTTCAGCAGTAGCTTGTTTCGGCATAATAAATTCAAGTGGTTTATTTTTCTCATCTAAAACAACTTCTAAATCATTACTTTGAAAATCGATATAACCGCGATTAAAACTTTTTTTACTTAAAATATTACTTAATTGTTCAGCTAGTTTTAAATTATCGACAAACGGTAAATAATCTTCAGGAATAATTCCTTTTTCTAAAATTTGGTTAACTTTAGAATAACTCATTTTCTTTTTAGAATTAATAACACTATTTACTATTTTATAATCGATAATATTACCATTTTTATCTATTTCCATAATACAAGATTTCGTTAATCGATCAACATGAGGATTTAATGAACAAATACCATTTGATAAATATTTGGGTAACATCGGTATTACCGAATTTAACATATATAAACTATTGCCTCGTTTAAAAGCTTCATCAAATAAGGCACTTTTATATTTGACATAATGACTAACATCGGCAATATGAACTCCTAATATGTAGTTACCGTTATCGTTTATTTCGATACTAATTGCATCATCCATATCTTTAGTATGATCATTATCGATTGTATAGATTAATTTATCTCTTAAATCTAAACGATTATTTAATTCATCTTCTTTTACTTCATAAGGTATATTTTCTAGTTCTTGTTTAGCTTCCAAACTGAAATCTAAAGCAAAACTTTTACTTAAGGCAATTTGTTTTAAATCGATATCAGGATCATCCTTATGACCAATTATATCGACTATATGACCTTCTAAATTGCCGCATTCATTATTTATTTTAACTAATAATCTATTGCCTTCGACTGTTTTTTTTGTTTCGTTTGAAGGCACTTTAACTTGATAATCTAAATTATTGCCATAAACTTTTAATTTATCATCTTTAACTTCCACAACTAATAAATCATTAGCCCTTTTTAATATTTTTTTCACTTTAGCGCGATGCGTTATTTTATCAAAGACAAATAAACATAAATCATTATATAAAGCCCCGTTTAAATCTAGTTGATGAATTGTATACCTTTCATTATTCAAATAAAAAACACCACAACCATTTTTTAAACCTTTTATTTCTTTAACAGTATAGTTATTTGGTAATGATTGATAACAATTATCAACTTCCATAATTATACCTTTTTCCTCTAAAGATTTTAAAATAGTTACCAGTGTTTCTAAATCTAAATTAACTTTTTTTTGAATTTCTTTTAGTGTTAGTTTAACATTGTTACGAAATAGTTCTTTAATGTCCATATTTAAACACCCCTATCTATAAAAATAATAACACATCTTAAATCTAATTACAATAAATTATCAAATATTTATGTTATAATTTATTAAGAGGTGTTTTAAATGAATCTAGATACTTTAAATGAAAGACAAAAGGAAGCTGTAAAAACCCTAGGACCTCTTTTAGTTTTAGCTGGTGCGGGGAGTGGTAAAACTAAAGTATTAACAACTAAAGTAGCTTACTTAATATTAGAAAAAAATATCTCTCCTCATCATATTCTAGCGATAACTTTTACTAATAAAGCAGCTAAAGAAATGAAAGACCGCATTTTAGATATGGTAGGAATGATCGGTTATCAAATTCAAATATCGACATTCCATTCCTTTGGTTTGACAATTTTAAAAAAACATTACGATAAATTAGGTTTAAGTAAAAATTTTACTATTTTAGATAGTGATGACACCAATATATTAATTAAAAATATTTTAAAAGATTGTAATTATGAAGAAAATTATAAAGCAATAAAAAGTATTATCAGTAACAATAAAAATGCTTTAATTGACACTAATGCCTTTGAAAAATTTGTCAGTAACGATTACGATGAGATGGTTTTAGATGTTTACCAAAGATATGAAGCTAGATTAAAAAGAAATAATAGCGTTGATTTTGATGACTTGTTGATGTTGCCAATCGTTTTATTTAAAAAATATCCTGACATTTTAAAAGAATATCAAGAACAATATCGCTATATTTTAATCGATGAATATCAAGATACTAATGAAGCACAATATTTATTAGCTAAAATGATAAGTAGCAAATATAAAAATATTTGTGTGGTAGGTGATGATAGTCAATCGATTTATTCATGGCGTGGCTCTAATTATAAAAATATTTTAAATTTTGAAAAAGATTATCCTAATTGTCAAACTGTTTATTTAGAACAAAACTATCGTTCAACTAAAACGATTATTTCCGCTTCTAACGAATTAATTAAAAATAATATCCATCGTAAAGATAAAAACTTATGGACGAATAATGAACAAGGCGTTAAAATAGAATATCACATCGCTTTAAATGAAAAAGACGAAGCTTATTACGTTGTAAATGAAATTAATAAACTAATCAATAACGGCGTTAAATTAAGTGATATAGCCATTCTTTATCGAACTAATGCTCAATCACAAAATTTTGAAAAAGAATTAATTTTAAGTAACATTCCTTATAAAGTAGTAGGAAGTGTCTACTTTTACAACCGTAAAGAAATTAAAGATTTATTAGCTTATTTAAAACTTATCTATAATAAAGATGACGATGTCAGTTTAACGCGTATTATCAATGTTCCCCGAAGAAAAATTGGTAAGATGACTATCGATAAATTAAAAGAAAAAGCTAACCAATTAAATATTTCTTTATATGATGCTATTGATTCGGGAAAAGAATTAGAATTTAAAAATTTAATTGAAGATTTAAGAAAACAAAAAGATGAGATGACTTTAACTAATTTTATCGATTTAGTTTTAGATAAAACCGGTTTAATTAAAGAGTTAGAAAATGAAAACACCATTGAAGCCGAAACTAGAATTGAAAACCTTAATGAGTTTAAAACAATCGCTATACAATTTGAAGAAAACTATGGTATAATTAGTCTAGAAGATTTCTTAAATGAAATAAGTTTAGTAGCCGATGTAACAGAATATAAAAATAACGATGGTATTACCTTGATGACGGTTCATTCTGCTAAAGGTTTAGAATTTGATAATGTTTTTATTGTCGGTTTAGAAGAAAGCATTTTCCCTCATATAAATTCTTTAGATAGTTCTGAACAATTAGAAGAAGAAAGAAGACTTTGTTATGTCGCTATTACTAGAGCTAAAAAAAGACTATGGCTAGTCAACGCTGAAACTAGAATTATTTATGGTAACAAAGTAAAAAATCTCGAAAGTAGATTTATTAAAGAAATATCTTCTGAATTAATTAATACCGATAAAATTATTTTAAATAATATTAATGCAAATGTCGATGATACAATCGAATATAAAGTTGGCGAACATATTTATTTTGATAGTTATGGTGAAGGCGTTATCGTCGGCATCAAAGATAAAGTATTAACTGTCGCTTTTAGGCATCCTTTTGGCATAAAAATGTTGATGAAAGGACATAAAAAAATAAGGAAGGTGGAATAATGTTATTAAGTATATGGACAGAAATTGGTGATTTCTTTGTTGAGTTAGGTGAAGATATTAAAGACTTCTTTTTAGAACACAGTCGTAATCCTTTTTTGTGGATTGCCATTATTATAGTAGGTTTACTTATATTTGAATTTGTATATAAAACTTTAAACAAGGAGTGATATTATGGACTTAAAAAAAATATATGAAAATATATCTGATTATTTAGATAAAGAAATTATTTTAGAAGGGTGGATAAGAAACCATCGTAAACAAAAAGAATTTGGTTTTATCGATTTTTATGATGGAACTTGTTTTAAAAGCATTCAAGTTGTCTATGATAATAAATTAAATAATTTTGATTTTATTTCTAAATTAAGAGTTGGTAGCGCGATTAAAGTAATTGGTACTTTAACTAAATCAATTGGTAGTGGCCAAGACTATGAAGTTATTGCAAATGATGTTGTTTTGTTAGGTGACTGTTTAGAAGACTATCCCATCCAACCGAAAAGACATACAAGAGAATTTTTAAGAGAAGTCGCCTATTTAAGACCTCGTACTAATTTATTTCAAGCTGTATTTAGAGTAAGAAGTGTGGCTGCTTTTGCCATTCATTCTTATTTTCAAAACAATGGTTATGTTTACTTTCATGCCCCTATCATTACTGCTAGCGACTGTGAAGGCGCAGGAGAAATGTTTCAAGTAACTACTTTAGATTTAGATAAAATAAAAGGTACCCCAGATTATAGTAAAGATTTCTTTGGTAAAAAAGCTAACCTAACCGTATCTGGTCAATTACAAGCCGAAACCTTTGCTTTAGCTTATAAAAAAACTTACACTTTTGGTCCAACTTTCCGAGCTGAAAACTCTAACACGAAAACTCATGCTTCCGAATTTTGGATGATCGAACCTGAAATAGCTTTTTGTGATTTAAAAGGCGATATGAATATCATGGAAGATATGCTTAAATATATCGTTAAATATGTTTTAGATAACTGTTCTGATGAAATGACATTTTTAGATAAATTTGTCGAAAACGGTTTAATTAATAAATTAAATAATTTGGTTAATTCTAACTTTGTTCGGGTTACTCATGAAGAAGTAATTAGAATATTAAAAGAAGCTAAAACTAAATTTGAATTTACCCCTGAATATGGTTGTGATATAGCTAAAGAACACGAAAAATATATAACAGAATATTTTAATGGCCCAGTATTTATAACTGATTGGCCAAAAGATATTAAAGCATTTTATATGAAATTAAATCCTGATGGGAAAACTGTTGCTGCCGTTGATTTAGAAGTACCAGGAGCTGGTGAATTGATGGGCGGTTCCCAAAGAGAAGAAGACTATGATAAATTAGTTAGTAGAATGCAAGAATTAAATATGCCTATCGAAGGTATGGAATGGTACTTAAATTTAAGAAAATTTGGTGGTTGTGTTCATTCTGGTTTTGGTATGGGCTTTGAAAGATTATTGATTTATTTAACGGGTGTTGAAAATATTCGTGATGTTATACCTTATCCTCGTACACCTGGTAATTGTGATTATTAAGAGGTGAAATATGAAAAAAGGGTTTACTTTAGTTGAATTAATTGGTGTGATTATTATTTTAGGGTTAATTGCTATTTTAGCTTTCCCTCCTATTTTAAATGCTATTCGTGGTAGTCAAAAAGATATAAGTGATGCTAGCAAAGAAATTTTATATAGTGCTACTAATCTTTATGTAAATGATAATATGAATGATTTTCCGCGAACTAATGGTAATACTTTTTGTGTTACTTTAGAAACTTTAGTTCAAGGTGAATATTTACCAACTTCCGTTTATGATGCTACTACTGGTGATGAGATACCTTTATCAAGTATTGTTGAAGTTAAATATGAACAAGATAGATTTAGTTATAATTTAAATAATGAATGTGTTGAAAATATAATTAAACCTAATTATGTTGATAATAGTGGCGCTAATGCTCCTGAATTGGATACTAATATGATTCCAATTAAATATGATGGTACTAACTGGGTATATGCTGATACAACCCAAGCTTGGTATAATTATGATAATAAAGAATGGGCTAATGCTGTAGTATTAAATGAAGGTGTAACTAAAAATATAGGTGACACAATAACTGAAGATGAAATAGCATTATGGTATGTATGGATACCAAGATATAAATATCAATTGTTTAATGCCAATAACGGAAGTGTATCGCAACAATTAATCAATGTAACATTTGAATCAGGAACAGCGACAACAGGAACTGTAAAATGTACTGATGCAGTAAGTGGATCAGGAAGTAGTAGTCAAACATGTACGAATGCATCTAATGGAAATTGGTATACTCATCCAGCATTTACATTTGGAAGTGAACAAGTAAGTGGCTTCTGGGTAGGTAAGTTTGAAGTAAGTGGAAGTACAAGTAAGATAACAGTAAAACCAGGCGTAAGTAGTTTAAGAAGTACAACAGTATCGGCTTTCTTCACCGCTATTCAAAACATAAGAAGTAGTTATAGCTTAAGTGGAGACAGTCATATGATGAAAAATATGGAATGGGGAGCAGTAGCGTATTTAAAACAAAGTAAATACGGACTAGGAACAACAGATATAACAATCAATAGTAATAGTAGCTTTTATACCGGAGGAGGAAGTAGTACAACTTCATATAAGAGTAATACTGGCCAGTCAACAACAGGTAATGTATATGGTGTGTATGATATGTCCGGAGGAGCATGGGAATATGTAATGGGTAATATGGTCAATAGTAGTGGCTCATTCTATTCAAGTAATGCCGGCTTTAGTAGTGCACCAAATGCGAAGTATTATGACAAGTATACATATAGCAGCGATTGGTCTACCCATAGTCGAGGTAAACTAGGAGACGCTACAAAAGAGACATTGAAGTCTTATGGAAATAGTACAGGTGGATGGTATGATGATTACGCGTACTTCGTCATCTCTGGTAGCTCTTGGTTCCGACGTGGCGGCTACTACAACAATGGTTCTAGCGCAGGCGTGTTCGCCTTCGACAGCAACGATGGTTATGCGAACGGTGGCATCAGCGCGCGTGCCGTCCTCATCCCCTAGATTTCAAACGAAAGTTTGAAATCTATAACCCTTTTCTTTGAAGATGGAAGAAAGTCAAGAAGCAAAAAAAGTAAAAAAGAACGAAAAAGAACAGCAAGGTAACGTCCGCCTCCTTCCTTGATAGGGAGGAGGTGGACTGCTTTTTTTTGTCTGTTAATTTATAATTAATATAATTTTTAAGTATATTTTTTAAATATTTTACCAAACTATATTTGGGGTGAAATATGAAAAAATTAATTGGTATTGGTTTATGTATATTGTTATGTGGTTGTAATGATTTATCTAATACACCGACTAAAAAAACGGAGGAATTTTTAAAAAAATATCAAGCTTTAGATAATAGTGTTTTAACTGATTTAGATAATGTTTTAAACAGTGATAATACTTTAAATGAAAATCAAAAGATTATGTATAAAGATATTATGAAAAAACATTATCAAAATTTAAGTTATGAAATTAAAAATGAAACTATTGATGGTGATGAAGCAATCGTTACTGTTGAAATATCAGTAACTGATTTTAAAAAGGTATTAGACGAAGCTAATAACTATATGAATAACAATATGGAAGAATTTTATGATGAAAATGGTAATTATAGTATATCTAAATTTAATGATTATAAGTTAAATAAATTGAAAGATGCTAAAGATAAGGTAAGATATACTTTAGAAATTAGTTTATCTAAAGTAAATGATGAATGGCAAGTTAATACGCAAAATCAAATAACTTATGATAAAATAAATGGAATATTTAATTATTAAAAATAGCTTGGGTAAATTCCTAAGCTATTTTACGATGTTTTCTAAAAAACCATTCATAACATATTTTGTTTCATTGACAACGATAAAAGCATCTTGGTCAATTTGTTTAACGAGTTTTTGTAAGTGATTAAGACTTTTATTGTTTATTTCAATAAATAACATATCTTTTTCTTTATCGGTATCTTTACCTTCAACATCAATTACGGTAACGCCATATCCTTCATTTCTTAAAATATTGACCATATCAGGATAAGCTCGATCGGTAATTATTTGAACACTTAAATTACCAGAAATAAACTTTTTAGATAAGATACCACCTATATAAGTACCGGTAGCAAAACCTAAAGCATAAGCTATTGCTATCCAAATACTAGTTTCATCAGTATTTAAAGCTTCTCT
>CALVSM010000036.1 GCA_944359025.1 uncultured Bacilli bacterium | reverse complement strand
TTTAAACAATTTTTTATTTTCAAACTTTTTCATAAAACTTATTAAAAATTGCTTGACTTATATATAGTTGTCTTTTTTAAACAATTCGCTATAATGCAAAAAAAGAAGCTTATCAAAATAAAATAAACTACCTTATTAAAAAAGACAATTTAACTCAAGAAGAACAAAAAGAAATAAAACAAAAATATTTAGAAGAACATTTAATAATTCAAAACAATTTAACTCAAAAATTTTTGCGCAATTTTTTTAGAATTAACTATCATTTTCCTAATGTTGATATATATTCTTATCCATTTGATATAGACGAATATTTAAATATTAATTTGTCTAATTTTACTAAAAACGATGATATTTTAAGTGAAATGGTCAATAGTGTTGAAAAAAAATTAAAATAAATGTAAAATATTATGAGGTGATTTTTAATGGGAAGAGCTTATGAAGTAAGAAAAGCAAGTATTCAAAAAACAGGTGCTGCACGTGGTAAAATCTATAGTATGTATGCTAAAGAAATATATCAAGCAGCTAAAAATGGTGGAACTAGTTTAGAAGCTAATTCAGCTTTAAAACGATTGGTGGAAAGAGCTAAAAAAGAACAAGTTCCTCAAGATATTATCAAAAGAGCTATCGATAAGGTAAATAGTGGTGTTGACGAAACATATACTAAAAATACTTACGAAATGTTTGGTCCAGCGGGTTCAACTTTGATTATTGAATGTTTAACTGACAATGTTAATCGAACTGTTAGTGACTTAAGAGCAGTAGTTAATAAATGTCATGTTAAATTAGGTAATGTTGGTAGTGTATCATATAATTATGATAATTTGTGTGTCGTTAGTTTTAAAGGACTATCTTTAGAAGATACTTTGAATGTTTTAATTGAAAATGATGTTGATGTTAAAGATATCGAAGAAGATAATGATGAAGTAGTAATCTATGGTGAAGCTCAAGATTTATTTAAAATTAAAGAAACTATTACAAAAAAATTACCAAATGTTACATTTGATATGGACGAAATAACTATGTTACCAAAAGAAAAAGTAGAATTAACAGGTGATGATTTAGAAATATTTAATAAATTATTATCTATGTTAGATGAAGTAGAAGATGTTTCTAATATTTACCACAATGTAGCTAATGTTTAATTGTACGATTTAAGTACAATTTTTTTAATTCCTTTTATTTTTAAATAAAATATAGTATAATTTATAAAGGTGATATATATGTTTGAAAGTTTAGGCGATAGATTAACTAGTGTAGTAAACAAAATAAAAGGCTATGGTAAAATAACCGAAGAAAATATTAGTGATATAACAAGAGAATTAAGACTAGCATTACTTGAAGCCGATGTTAACTATCAAGTTGTTAAAGAGTTTATCAATAATGTTAAAGAAAAAGCTTTAGGGGAAGAAGTATCTAATAGTTTAAAACCTAGCGAATTATTTATTAAAATAGTTAAAGATGAATTAGTTGATTTATTAGGTGGCGAAAAGCAAGATTTAGTTACTAATAAATCATTAAACATATTAATGTTAGTCGGTTTACAAGGAAGTGGTAAAACAACTACTATCGGTAAATTAAGTTTATTATTAAGAAAAAAATACAATAAAAAACCATTATTAGTAGCTTGCGATGTATACCGACCAGCGGCAATTGACCAATTAAAACAAATTGGGAAAGAATTAAATATTGCAGTTTATGAAGAAGGTAAAAAAAATCCTCGAGAAATAGTTACTAATGCTATTAAATATGCGAAAGAAAATGGCTTTAACTATCTTTTAATCGATACAGCAGGAAGATTACATATTGATGAACAATTAATGGATGAATTAAATGATATTAAAAATATTGTTAACCCCGATGAAATATTATTAGTAGTTGACAGTATGACGGGTCAAGATGCAATTAATGTTATTAAAGGTTTTAATGAAAAATTAGATTTAACTGGAGCTATTTTAACTAAACTAGATGGCGATACTAAAGGCGGTGTGGCTTTATCAGTAAGACATTTAACTAATGTTCCAATTAAATTTGTTGGTACTTCTGAAAAGATGGATGGTTTAGAAGAATTTTATCCAGAGCGAATGGCAACTAGAATTTTAGATATGGGCGATATCATGAGTATGATTGAAAAAGCGGAAGATATCATGGATGAAGATGCGATTAATGCTGCTAAAAAAATGCAAAAGGGTAAATTTGATTTAGAAGATTTTTTAGTGCAATTAAAACAAATAAAAAAATTAGGACCTTTAGAAAATATTATTAAGATGTTGCCAGGAGCTAAAAAAATGGGGTTAAGTAATGTCCAAATTAACCCTAAAGATATGGCACATATTGAAGCGATAATCTTATCGATGACACCTTATGAAAGAAGACATCCTGAAATATTAAAAAATAGTCGTAAACAAAGAATTGCTAAAGGTAGTGGTAGAAGTGTCGAAGAAGTAAATCGCTTATTAAAGCAATTTGAGCAAATGAAACTAATGATGAAACAATTTAATAGTGGTAAATTTAAAATGCCATTTTAGGAGAAATTATGATTTATTTTAAAAATATCGATGTTGATTTAATCAGTTTAGTTATTGCATCAGTTATTTTATTATTTATTTTCTTTTTATTAAGTAATAGAAAAAAAGATAAGCATTATTTTCGGGATATGATCGATTTATCTAGTCCCTTAATTAGTTATTACAATAAAGGAAAAATAGATGACCAAGCCATATATTTAACATTATTAGACTTAATTAGTCAGGGCTTTTACAAAATAGAAAGAGTTAAAGAACAATTATTTTTAAAATGGCAAGGTAATAATTTATTTGATATCGAACCATATAAATTAAATAATCATGAAAAAATATTAGTTAAATATATTAATTCAATTTTATTTGAATATAAAAATGTTTCTATTGAACAATTAGGTGAATTAATTAAAAGTAATCTAAATTTTCATAAAATGATTAATAAATTTTATAATAGTATTAAAATAGAAATTAAACATAGTTATGGCTATATTAGAAGAGAAAACAATTATTTTATCGTAATTCTTTTAGTTTTAATATATAGTATTATGGTTTTTAATATCAATAGTATTATCGGTTTATTATTAGGATGTTTATATACTGTTGGTGTGATTTTTATCGGTTTAGTTTTAAAAAATTTCACTTTAAGTATTAAAGGAATAATTAATATATTATTTTTGATATATGTTATATTTATCGTTATAACACCATTTTTCCCAACTTTTACGATTAATGGAATTTTAACTACTTTAGCTATTTTTAACCCAATTTTATTTGTCGTGGTAGCGTATATATTTAATTTAAAATTTTATACGCCAAAACAAAAAGAGTTGATGTTTAAAATAAATGGAATAAAAAATTTTTTAATTGAGTTTAGTAATTTAGATAAAAAGAGTGTGGAATATGTCAATTTATTTAACAAATATTACGCTTATGCTGTTGCTTTAGATGTTAAATTAGAGCCTGTTTATCAAGATATGGAATTTGATGATAACAGTTTAAATACTCTATCTTCTTTAGATTTAGCGATGTACATTACTAATTTTATTTATAAAAAATTCTAAAAATATTTAGAGTTTTTTAATTTTAGTTTTTAATTAACATTGACATTTATTTTTTTATATCATATAATGTATAGCGTGCTATATAATTTAAAGGTGATGATATGGAAAAAGAAATTGGTTTTTATTTAAAAAATATTTTTCAAACAATGGAAAAAAATTTAAATAAAGATTTAGAAACTATTGACTTAACTAGTACGCAAGCTCATGTGTTGATTTATTTATATAAAAATAAAGATAATGTAGTTAATCAAAGAGATATTGAAAGAAAATTTGCCTTAACTAACCCTACTGTCAATGGTATTTTAAACCGTTTAGAAAATAAAAATTTTATTAAAAGAGTAGTTAGTGATATCGATGCACGAAATAGAAAAATTATTCTTACTGATAAAAGTATTTCTTTAATTAAAGAAATGCAAAGAAGTGCGAAAAAAATGGAAAATAAAATGATTGCAGGTATTTCTAAAGAAGAGCTAGCTATCTTTTATAAAGTAATTAAAAAGATAGCTAATAATGTACAAGGAGGTAATTAATGAAACATGTATTAAAAATATTAAAAAAATATAGTTTTTCGATTGTTATCGTTTTTATTTTATTGTTTTTACAAGCTAATTGTGATTTAACTTTACCTGAATATACTTCTGATATTGTTAATATTGGTATTCAACAAAATGGTATTGAATCACCAGTACCGGAAGTTATAACCGAAGAAGCCTATAACAAATTATTATTGTTTATGGATAGTGAAAGTCAAGAAAAACTAAATAATAGTTATACTTTAATTAGTCAAGATAACGAAGAATATTTAGATAAATATCCTTTGTTAGAAGAAGAAAATTTATATATTTTAACTAATGAAAGTACAGATTTAAGAAATATTATAACTTTACCGATGATTATGGTTTATAGTATCGAACAAGGTAATTTTGATTATAGTCAATTGGAAATAGATGTTCCCGAAGGGGTTAATTTTTATGAATTTTTAAGTTCTTTAGATGAAGAAGTTCACAATCAATTTGTCAATAGCTTTACTAAAAATTATTCTACTGATACGGTAAGTTTATTAGAACAAACGGCGATTGTTTACTTAAAAGATGAATATACCAAAATAGGTATGGATGTCGAAAGCATGCAGTTAAGTTATATCGCTATCACTGGTTTAAAAATGTTAGGTTTAGCTTTAGCATCGATGGCTTTAACAATCGCTTCCGTATTTTTAACTAGCCGCATTGCTGCTTTTTTCAGCCGCGATTTAAGAAGTAAAGTCGTCAATAAAGTTATGACTTATTCAAATACAGAATTTGAAAGTTTTTCCACAGCTTCTTTAATCACAAGAAGTACTAATGATATTCAACAAATTCAAATGTTGATAGTTATGTTACTTAGAATAGTTTTCTTTGCCCCAATTATGGGAATTGGTGCTTTAGCTAAAGTAAGTGGTAACGATATGAGTTGGATTATCGCTTTAGCAGTCGTTACAATAATCGGTTTTGTCATTATTTTATTTAGTTTAGCTATGCCTAAATTTAATATTGTTCAAAAACTAGTCGATAAAGTAAATTTAGTTTCAAGAGAAATATTAACTGGTATTCCTGTTATTAGAGCCTTTGGAACGGAAAAGCACGAAGAAGAAAGATTCGATAAAGCTAATAAAGATTTGATGAAAGTAAATTTATTTGTCAATCGTGTTATGACTTTAATGATGCCAACAATGATGTTTATTATGAACGGTGTCAGTGTTTTAATTATTTGGGTTGGAGCTAGTAAAATCGATGCTGGTAACATTCAAGTAGGAACATTAATTGCATTTATTACTTATACAATGCAGATAATAATGTCTTTCTTGATGATTTCGATGGTATCAATTATGGTGCCAAGAGCATTTATCTCTTTAAAAAGAATCGGTGAAGTCTTAAATAAAGATACCTCGATTAAAGAACTTGCTATACCTTTAAAATTTACGAAAGAATTAAAAGGTGTTGTCGAATTTAAAGATGTTTATTTTCGTTATCCAGATGCGGAAGAAGATGTTTTACAAAATATTAGTTTTAAGGCAACTAAAGGAACAACGACCGCTTTTATCGGTTCAACTGGTTCTGGCAAATCAACTTTAATTAATTTAATTCCTAGATTCTTTGATGTTACAGGGGGTAAAATATTAATCGATGGCGTTAATATTAAAAATGTATCATTAGAAGAATTAAGAAATAAAATTGGTTATGTTCCCCAAAAAGGTATTTTGTTTTCTGGTACTATTGAATCTAATATTGCCTTTGGTTTAAATAAATTAAACCATGAAAAAATCAAACAAGCTGCTAAAATAAGTCAATCTTTAGAATTTATCGAAGAGAAAAAAGATAAATTCAAAAGTGAAATTTCGCAAGGTGGAACTAATGTATCAGGCGGACAAAGACAACGCCTTGCTATTGCAAGAGCGATAGCTACTGATCCTGAAATATATATCTTTGATGATTCTTTTTCTGCGCTAGATTATAAAACTGATTTAAAATTAAGAAAAGAATTAGCTAAAATTACTAAAGATGCTACTATTTTTATTGTCGCACAAAGAATTAGTACCGTTATGCAAGCTGATCAAATTATCGTATTAGATAAAGGTCATATCGTTGGTATTGGTACGCATAAAGAATTACTTAAAAATTGTGAAATTTATCAAGAAATTGCTTATTCACAACTATCAAAGGAGGAATTAAAATGAGAGGTCCAAGAGGTCCGGTTACAACGGAAAAAGCCAAAGATTTTAAAGGAACTGTCAAAAAATTATTCCACAGTTTAGGTAAATATAAAATTCAATTAGTTGTAATCGCTATCTTTGCGATTGCTAGCACTATTTTCTCGATTGTTGGACCTAAAATATTAGGTAATGCAACAACTGAATTATTTAATGGTTTAATTAGTAAATTAAGTGGTGGAACAGGTATTGACTTTGGAAAAATAGCTTCAATTTTAATTTTTCTTATTTGCCTATACATTATTAGTGCTTTATTTTCTTACATTCAAGGTTTTATTATGACTGGTATTAGTCAAAAATATACCTATGAATTAAGGAAAAAAGTATCCGTTAAAATCAATAAATTACCGATGAATTATTTTGATAAAAAAACTCATGGTGAGGTTTTATCGATTATTACTAATGATATCGACACGATGAGTATGAGTTTAAATCAAAGTGCGACACAACTAATTATATCCATTACAACAATTATTGGTATTTTAGTTATGATGTTATCGATTAATGTTGTAATGACGGTAGTTGCACTATTAATTTTGCCAATTGCTTCACTAATTACGATGTTTATTGTTAAACATAGTCAAAGATATTTTGCCGATCAACAAGAATATTTAGGTCATGTTAATGGTCAAATTGAAGAGATGTATTCTGGACAAAATGTTATTAAAGTTTTTAATGCCGAAGATAAAGTAATTAAAAATTTTGAAAAAGATAATGAAATGTTATGTTCTTCCGGTTGGAAAAGTCAATTCTTTTCTGGAATGATGCACCCAATTATGAACTTTATCGGTAATTTAGGATATGTAGTAGTAGCTATATTAGGTGGATATTATGCAATCAAAGGTAAAATTACGGTTGGTAATATTCAATCATTTATTTCTTATACTAAAAACTTTACTAATCCTATTGCCCAATTAGCACAAGTTTCTAATATGATTCAAGCGATGATTGCTGCTAGCGAAAGAGTATTTGAATTTTTAGAAGAAACTGAAGAAGTTGAAACTAAACATCCGTTAAAGGTTGAAAATATCGAAGGTAATGTCACATTTGCCCACGTTAAATTTGGTTATAGTGAAGAACAAATTATTATTCATGATTTTAGTGTCAAAGTTAAAAAAGGACAAAAAATCGCAATTGTCGGTCCAACGGGAGCTGGTAAGACAACTATGGTTAAACTACTTATGCGTTTTTATAATGTTAATGATGGTCAAATATTAATCGATGGTAATAATATCAACGACTACAAACGTAGTGATTTACGCCATATTTTTGGGATGGTTTTACAAGATACTTGGTTGTTTTCAGGAACAATTATGGATAATTTAAGATATGGTAAATTAGATGCTACTGATGATGAGGTTATCGAAGCTGCTAAAAAAGCTCATGTTCATCATTTTATTCAAACTTTACCAGATAGTTACAATATGGAATTAAATGAGGAAACTAATAATATATCTCAAGGACAAAAACAATTACTTACGATTGCCCGAGCCATTTTAGCAAACCCTAAAGTTTTAATTTTAGATGAAGCAACTAGTAGTGTCGATACAAGAACCGAAATATTAATTCAAAAAGCGATGGATGAAT
The DNA here is from genome assembly GCA_944359025.1 of uncultured Bacilli bacterium. Taxonomy (GTDB): domain Bacteria; phylum Bacillota_I; class Bacilli_A; order RF39; family UBA660; genus Faecisoma. The sequence continues at coordinate 2,667 of CALVSM010000036.1, read as the reverse complement.
TAATGAAAGGAAGAACATCTTTTATTATTGCTCATCGTTTATCGACAATTAGAGATGCTGATCTAATTTTAGTTATGAATAACGGTGATATTGTCGAACAAGGCAATCATGAAGAGTTATTAGCTAAAGGTGGTTTTTATGCTAGTTTATATAATTCACAATTTGAACAATTATCATAAAACATTGAATATTTGCTATTCGATGTTTTTTTTAATCTTTGTCAATTTTTAAGTAAATATTAATGGTAATTATTGCTAAAATATTTAAAATAAGTTATAATGTTCTATAGAATATGAGGGATGAAAAATGAAAAAAACTGTTTTATTTTTAATGAATGGCTTTGGAATTGAACAATTAGATTCTTATAACATATATAATGCTAAATTAATGCCCAATTTAGATAATTATACTAAAACGCATTTATTTACTTCAATTACCACACCTACTTATAATTTAGTTAGTGGTTATCGCTATTTTAGTACAAATTCTAAATATCCTTTATCTTGTTCTTTAATCGATAATTATATTGACAAATTAGAAACAAATAAAAATATCACATTTTATTTAAACAGTATTCGTCCAGAAGGCAAAATACATTTATTTTTATCGTTAGAAAATGAAAAAAGTTTAGAACATTTAAGAGTGTTTTTAAGATTTTTAAAAGCTAAAAAAAATAATACTATATTTTTACATTTGGTTTTAACTGGCGATAATATCGATAATTATAAAGAAGTTGAACGTTTAGTTAATAAAATAGTTTATGAAATAACTGATTGTAAAATTGGTATTATTGTTGGTAATAATTCGTTAAATGCCGTTAATCTATTGTCATTTATAAATATGTTGCAAAATGAAGTAGGGGAAAAATGGCGAGAAGTTAGTAAGAAAATTAGCTCGTTAGTTTCCATGCGTATCGAACCAAAAAATGTCAAAGAATTTTTCTTAAACGAAGGGTTTAAATTTGATGTTAATGATAGTATATTTTTCTTTAATTATGAATTTAGTGATATGAGTAATTTTGTTACTAATATGGCAAAAATTACTAATCATGATAACTATTTTTCTTTATTTCCTTTAAATGGAATAAAATATCCGATGTTTTCGTATCCTAAATCTGGTGTTTCAATGGTAAATACCTTAACTAAAATAAACGCCAAAGCTTTAATTTTAGCGAATAGTTCTAATATGAAGATAATTAATTATTATTGTAACGGTTTACAAAATATTATATCTCCACAGTTATCTTTTGCTAAAACTGACGATGATTTTTTACTAAATCAAGAAAATGTTAAAGCTATAATAAGAGATGCTAATTATGATTTAATTATTATTAATTATCAAATAGATAGCGTTAAAAATGTCGATGAATTAAATAAAAAATTAGTTAAATTAGATAGTATTTTAGGTTATGTTCACGATTTTTGTATAGAAAATAAAATTAGTTTATTTATTTCTTCTTTATATGGTATTCAAAGAGAAATACCTGTCGATAACTTTACTAAAGCTTTTGTTAACTTTGCTGGTAAAGTACCATTTATTGTTATCGATCCGATATTTAATAAGACTAATTTTAGTTTAGGTATAGGGGATATATATACTTTAGCTGATACTGTTTATACAAATATAAATAATAAACATAATGGTGGCGAAGTGTTGATAAAGAAAAAAAATCCTTTGCTTAAAATGTTGAAAAAGTAGATATTGATTTATCTACTTTTTAAGTATTCTTCTAAAGTTATATTTTTTTCGTATATTTCTTTAGCGATTTTTATCCCAACATATCGATAATGCCAAGGTTCAAATTTAAAACCTGTGATATGTTCTTTTCCTTTAGGATACCTTAAAATAAAACCATATTTATAAGAATTATTTTTCATCCATGTAAATTCTTTAGTATCTAAAAAATTATCATAGTCTTTATTTTCTCCTTCGACATCGACTGCTAGGCCTGTTTGATGTTCAGAATGTCCTGGTTTAGCCGAACATTCTAAAGCATAATCTAAACCTTTTTCTTTAACATAATAATTAAATAATTCATTTTGATAATCATAATCACGATAAGCCGAAACAGCGACAATTCGATAGCCTAGTTGTTTTGCGTCTTTTGCTAATTTTTCGAATGCAATTTTAGCTTCTTTTCTTAAATATTTATTTTCATTAGCAAATTCTAAATTGATTTTTTCTAAGTCATTAGGTTTATAGTTTCTTAATAATTGATTATTTTTATTAACTAAAACTATTAAATTATTAGGGTTATTAATTATTTTAATATTTTGATAAAACTCATCTTCTGGAAAGAAAAATAATAAAATAAGAATTACTAATATAATATAGTAAGCCATTTTTATCTTTTTATCCATATGTTTTCACCTAATAAATTATATGCTTAAAAATAATTATTGCTCTATGATTATCAAAAAAATATGATATTGTTTTTATCATATTTTTAAGCTTCTAATTTGTTGTTTTGATAAATTAGTTAATCTTGCAATAACTTCAGGCTGCATTCCTTCTGCTAACATATTTCTAGCAATGTTATTAGCTTTATTTTGTTCTCCTTCGATTATTCCAACAATTTTACCTTCGATTATACCTTCGTTTTTGCTTTCTTCAACTAAAGCTTCTTGGTACATCTTTCGCTCTTCTTCCGCCGTAAACCAACTAATC
>CALVSM010000035.1 GCA_944359025.1 uncultured Bacilli bacterium | reverse complement strand
CCAATGTTAACATGTGGTTTTGAACGATCAAATTTTTGTTTTGCCATATTAAAATTTCCTCCTTATTTATTACATTTCTAATTTTATACTAATTAACACAAAATTTCAAGCATTTTATATTAATTTGTACCATTTTTTTTGATAATATCTTCAGCGATATTTCTTGGAACTTCCTCATAATGATCAAATACCATTGTAAATGTTCCTCTTCCTTGTGTATTACTTCTTAAGCTTGTTGCATAACCAAACATTTCAGCTAAAGGTACCATTGCATCGATAGCTAAAGCATTACCCCGTGATTCTTGTCCTAATGGACGACCACGACGCGAAGTAACATCACCCATAACTGCACCTAAATATTCATCAGGTACGACGATTTGAACCTTCATAATTGGTTCTAGTAAAACTGGTTTACATTTATTACGAGCTTCTTTTAAAGCCATTGAAGCAGCTATTTTATAAGCCATTTCTGATGAGTCAACATCGTGATATGAACCATCGAATAATGTCGCTTTAACATCGATCATTGGATAACCAGCTAAAACACCAGTTTTCATAGCATCTTGTAAACCTTTGTCAGTAACTGGAATATATTCTCTTGGAACAACTCCACCAACGATAGCATCGACAAATTCATAACCTTTATCTGGATTTGGTTCGAATTTAATCCAAACATGTCCGTATTGTCCACGACCACCAGATTGTTTAATATATTTACCTTCACATTCACCAGCTTGAGTTAATGTTTCACGGTAAGATACTTGTGGTTTACCGATATTTGCTTCAACACCGAATTCTCTTTTCATTCTATCAACGATGATATCTAGGTGTAATTCACCCATACCAGCGATAATAGTTTGACCAGTTTCATGATTGGTACTAGCTCTAAAAGTTGGGTCTTCTTCAGCTAGTTTTTGTAAAGCTATTCCCATTTTATCTTGATCAGCTTTTGATTTTGGTTCAACAGCTAATTCGATAACTGGTTCTGGGAATTCCATTGATTCTAGAATACAAGGTTTCTTTTCATCACATAATGTATCCCCTGTCGTTGTATCTTTAAGTCCAACTGCAGCTGCAATATCTCCAGCAAATACTTCAGATATTTCAGTACGATTATTAGCATGCATTTGTAAAATACGACCAATTCTTTCTTTTTTATCTTTAGTTGCGTTTAATACATAAGATCCACTTGATAAGTGTCCTGAATAAACTCTAAAGAAAGTTAATTTACCAACGAATGGATCAGTCATAACTTTGAATGCTAAAGCTGAGAAAGGTTCTGAATCAGATGGATGTCTTTCAATCTCGTTACCATCCAAATCAACACCTTTAATAGAAGCAACATCAGTAGGAGCTGGTAAATAATCAATAACCGCATCAAGTAATAATTTAACACCTTTATTGCCTAAAGCAGTACCACATAATACTGGGAAGAATTCAACTGCTAAAGTTCCTTTTCTGATTGCTTTTTTAATTAATTCAACTGAAATTTCTTCGCCTTCTAAATATTTATTCATTAATTCGTCGTCAAATTCAGCTACTGCTTCGATTAATTCATTACGTTTTTCTTCAACTAAATCAACCATATCAGCAGGAATTTCGATTTCTTTGGCATTTTCATGTTGTTCGCCATCATATTGATAAGCTTTTCTAGTAACTAAATCGATAATACCATTAAAATCATTTTCTGCACCAATTGGCCATTCGATTGGTTTGGCGTTAACACCTAATCTTGAATCGATAGTTGATAAACTATATTCAAAACTAGCTCCCATCTTATCCATTTTATTACAGAAAATCATTCTTGGTACTTTAAATTCAGTTGCTTGACGCCATACTGTTTCAGTTTGTGGTTCAACTCCTGCTTGTGCATCTAGTAAAGCAACTGCTCCATCTAATACACGAAGTGAACGAGACACTTCAACTGTAAAATCAACATGCCCTGGAGTATCGATTATATTAAAACGATAATTTTTCCAAAAAGCTGTTGTCGCTGCTGAAGTAATCGTAATACCACGTTCTTGCTCTTGTGCCATCCAGTCCATTTGTGATTCACCATCGTGAGTTTCACCAATTTTGTGGATTTTTCCAGTATGGAATAACACACGTTCAGTACAAGTAGTTTTACCTGCATCAATATGGGCCATGATACCAAAATTACGTGTTTTTTCTAAACTATATTCACGAGCCATATATTAAATCCTTTCTACCATCTATAATGAGCAAATGCTTTATTAGCTTCTGCCATTCTGTGAGTATCCTCACGTTTTTTAACTGCTGCACCAACACCATTTGATGCATCAATAATTTCATTAGCTAAATTTTCAGCCATTGAATGTCCGCCTCTTAATCTAGCATATTGTACTAACCATCTTAATCCTAAAGCTTGACTTCTATCAGGTCTTACTTCGACTGGAACTTGATAGTTAGCTCCACCAACACGACGTGATTTAACTTCTAAAGCTGGTTTAATGTTTTCTAAAGCTTTATTTAATACGTCCATTGGTTCTTGATTAGTTTTTTCTTTAATCATTTCAAAAGAGTCATATAGAATTGTTTGAGCAACTCCTTTTTTACCATCAACCATTAAACGATTAATTAATTTAGTAACTAATTTTGAATTGTATAATGGATCTGGTAATACGTCTCTTTTAACTGCACGTCTTTTACGCATAACTATCTCCTTTCTTATTTTTTAGGTTTTTTACTACCATATTTACTACGTCCTTGACGACGTTTTTCGATTCCAGCCGTATCCATAGTACCACGAATAATGTGATATCTAACACCGATTAAGTCCTTAACACGACCGCCACGAATTAAAACTACTGAGTGTTCTTGTAAATTGTGTCCTTCTCCAGGAATGTAAGCTGTAACTTCCATACCATTAGATAATCTTACACGGGCATATTTACGTAACGCAGAGTTTGGTTTTTTAGGTGCCATTGTTCCAACACGAGTACAAACACCACGTTTTTGCGGTGAATTTTGATTTGTTCTTTTTTTATCTTTGCTGTTAAAACCGATATTTAAAACAGGTGATTTACTCTTTCTCGTTTTGTTCTTACGATTTTTTCTAACTAATTGGTTAATTGTAGGCATTGTTGTCCTCCTTCCCTTACACACTTCCAGGTGTTTCATTTTATATATTAATTTAAGACTTGCTTAAAGCAAATCTAAATTAAATGCAGTATAATACTACCATATTTATTGTATGGTTGTCAAGTGGTTTTTATACTTTAAATTTAATTAATTAATATCATATATTTCATTATAGCCGATTGTTTGATAATTACTACAGTTTAAATAAGCATGATAAGTTAGTTCACCATCATTTAAAGTAAATAAACCATATCCACTACATGTTGTCCCATCTTCGACGTCTTTTACTTCTTTTAGTAATTCTTCAGCTACTAATCTATCGATAGTAACACTTATTTTTTCTCCATCTAAAATATCTTGATAAAATTCTTTTTGATATTTTTTCGTAGCTGATAAAACCATGTCTTCTAATTCTTGATAAGTATATTGCGGGGTATCAGTTGGTTTTTTATCCGGTTGTTCGATAACAGGATCACTAGGTTTATCAGTAGGACTAAACATATCGCCAAAAGTTTGTTGAATTAAAATAGCGACAATTATTAACCCTATCATTAAAACAAAAATAGCTGCTAACATAACTTGCAAACCCCAACCTCGATTATTTAATTTTAAATATTTCATCAAAATAAATTCCTACTTTCTATTTCTTCATTAAAACGATATAACTTAGCAGGTCTACCCATATATCCTTCGTTGACATCGCCAGTATCCGTAACATATCCTAAATTAATTAATTTTTTTCTAAAATTTCTTCGATCTAATTTAATACCTAAAATATGTTCATAGACATTTTGTAACTCTGGTAAAGTAAAATCACTTGGAAACAATATTTTTAAAATATTACTATCGATAATTCTTTTTTTCAAATAAGTTATTAATTTAGCAATTATTTTATCATGGTCATAACCAGTTTTAGGTATGGAATCAATATCAAACCATTCTAATTCGACATCATCTTTATCTTGTTTTTTTAAAATTAAAGTAATGTTATCGATTAGGCCGATAAATGCAGTGGCTAAAACGCGATTATCTAAATGGCGATTTAAATTGCTAAAAGTATGACATTGTTCGATATACATCGTTGGTAAACCTAGTTTATCACATACTACATCGGTAATATTATCTTCTAAAGTTTCTTTGTCGTTTAACAGATTCCCCGGTAATATCCAATAACCTTTATAAGGTTCTGTTTTTTTACGTATCATCAATATTTTAATCTTACCTTTATCGACAGTAAAAATACCGATTAATGTTTCGATCATCAGGTTATAATTTTCTTTTAAACTACTCATAATTTTTCTCCCTTTGTGTTTACAGTACACCCATTTTACATTAAAAAAAATTATTTGTCAAATTAATTGTCCAAATAATCTCTTAATTTTCTAGACCTTGAAGGATGTCTTAATTTTCTTAAAGCTTTAGCTTCAATTTGTCTAATTCTCTCACGAGTTACCCCAAATATTTGGCCTACTTCTTCTAGCGTTCTAGCTTTACCATCTTCTAGCCCGAATCTTAATCTAATAACTTTTTCTTCTCTTTCGGTTAAAGTTAATAAAATATCACTTATTTCATCTTTTAACATTTCGTTAGTAGCATATTCTTCAGGGCTCATATTGTGTTCATCCTTGATGAAATCGCCTAAATGTGAATCATCTTCTTCACCAATTGGTGTTTCTAAACTAACTGGTTCTTGACTTATTTTATAAATTTCTCTTATTTTATCGACGGAAGTATTCATTTTTTTAGCTAGTTCTTCTTCGGTTGGTTCACGATTTAGTTCCAAAGTTAATTGTCTTTGAATTCTAGCTAATTTATTAATTGTTTCAACCATATGAACCGGAACCCGAATCGTTCTTGCTTGATCGGCAATCGCTCTTGTTATAGCTTGTCTAATCCACCAAGTAGCATAAGTGGAAAATTTATAACCTTTCGTTACATCAAATTTTTCGACGGCCTTCATAAGACCGATGTTGCCTTCTTGAATTAAATCTAAAAATAGCATTCCTCTTCCAACATATCTTTTAGCAATACTAACAACTAATCTTAAATTGGCTTCCGCTAAAATGGTTTTAGCTTCTTCATCGCCTTCTAAAATACGATCAGCTAAATCTAGTTCTTCTTCCGTAGTAAGCAATTTAATTTGACCAATTTCTTTTAAATACATTCTAACTGGATCGTTAATATTCAAGTCTTTCGTTAATGTGTTATCATCTAACAACATTTTTTCAGTACCACTATCAGTTTCTTCTTCGGAAACAACTGGAATATTATTTTCATTAAAAGTATTATATAAATCGTCTAAAGAATCAGCATCTAAATCTAAACCTTTTAAAGCACCAGCTAGGTCATCATAAGTAACATATCCTTGTTTTTTACCCAATTTAACTAATTCATTTTTTCTTTCCTCAAAAGTTTTAATTTCATCCAACATTTCTCTCTCCCCTAACTTTTAAAGCAATTATTCTTTGCCCTATTTCAATTTTTTTCATTTCATCAGTTTCTTCGTGTTGTAATTTTTCAAGTCTATTCATCTCATCTTCGATATTTTTTTCTTCGATAGCATCAATATAATCGATAATTAAATCATTAGTATATTCTTCTTTTAAATCTAATTGTTCAACTTCTCCTACTACTTTTATCATTGAATCATCTAAATCTGATAAAAAATCTGCTTCATTAATATAACCGTTGTTTTTATAAAAATAACTAATTTCGTGAGCTAGCAAGCGATATTCTTTAGTCGGAAAATAGACGGTACGATTATCAAACATTTTAATTACATCGCCGCTTCTTAACATATAATAAAGTAAACTTAACTCGGCTATTTTATATTTATTAGTTTTTATTTTTTTAACTGGTTGAATAATTGTTTTAACTTCTTTTTTTTCTAATTTATCTTTTAAAAATTCGATATCCAAATCAGTTTCTTGCGCTAGTTTTTTTAAAGTTATTTCTTTTAAAATATCGTCGTCCATTTTATTTAATTGTTCGATAACTTCACTAGTATATTTAGCTTTATCGACAGTTTGAGTCATATCTTTGTTGCTTTTTAAATAATTTAGTTTAAAGTCCATCACGCTAATTGGGTTATTGATTTTGTCATAAAATTTATCTTTACCATATTTTAAAATGTATTCATCAGGGTCTAAGTTATCTTCTAGGCGAACAATTTTAGGAATTATTTTAAAGTTTAATAAGATATCACTACACGCCATGGTCGCTTTAGCTCCAGCTGAATCACCATCAAAACAAATGATGACATTATTAGCTAATCTTCTAATTATATTAGCGTGTTCTTTAGTAAAAGCAGTTCCTAATGTCGCAACAACATTAGTAACGCCTATGCTATAAGCTCTAATAACATCCATAAAACCTTCCATAATAATAACGGTATTTTTGCTTCGACATTCATTTTTAGCGCGAGCATAGTTATAGACAAATTCACCTTTTTTAAATAGTACATGTTCTTTACTATTGATATATTTTGGTGCATCAGATTTATAGTATGTTCTACCACTATAACCAATTACTTTATTATTTATATCGTGTAAAGGAAACATAACTCGATCGTAGAAAAAGTCGTGAAAACCTCTTTCATCTTTAACAATTAAACCACTATCGATTAAGTCTTTTTCTTTAAATTCTTTTTTAGTTAGTAAATTTGATAAGGCTTTACTATCCTTAATAGCTAGTCCAATTTCAAATTCTTTGATTAATTCGTCAGTAATTTTTCTTTGATATAAGTATTCTTTAGCTTGTTTACCAAATTGGGTATTAATATTATTCAAATAAAATTTTTGACCAATTTCATATATTTTATAAATATCATTATTTTTAATAATTTTTTTATTAGACGTATCGATATCGATAGGAATACCGGCGATATCGGCGACCATTTTGACAGCTTCTAAAAAGGTAACATGTTCATATTCTTTAATAAAAGTAAAAACATTACCAGCGGTGTGACAGGAAAAACAAGAAAATATTTGTTTATCTGGTGAGACACTTAAAGATGGGTCGCTATCTTCATGAAAAGGACAAACGCCAAAATAGTTTTTGCCTTTTTTTGTAAGAGGAATATATTTTGCTACAACATCGACAATATCGACACTAGTTCTTATTTCATTTATTTTATCTTGCGTTAATGTCTGCATATTCTTCCTCCTCTAATTATTAATATACGACAAAAGTTGGCAATTTCCTTTTTTTAATGCATAATTTTTTTGTTTTTTTACATATTATTTAATAAGGATGTGATTTTATGGGGTTAAAAGGCGTTAAAATATTGGGTATCTTTTTAGTCTTTTTATTATGTTTTCCTTTGCATTTTATCTATGATTGGTGGCCCAATTCTTTATTTAGTATTTTCGCACCAGTTAACGAAAGTATTTGGGAACATATGAAATTAATTTTTACTTCTTATGTATTTTATGGAATTTTTGATTATCTATTACTTAAAAAAAATAAGTTGAATTTTAATAATTTTGTTTTCCAATTATTTATCGTTCCGATAATTGGTATTATTTTATATCTAATTATTTTTATTCCTCTTTATGATAATTTTGGGGAAAATATGATTATCAGTATCGGTTTATTATTTATCATTATTATTATCGAAGAAATATTAAGTTATCTTTTTTTAAAATATAAAAATATCAAATTTAATAATATTATCGGGGTTATAGGAATTATAGTTGTTTATATCGTTTTTGGTTACTTAACATATAAACCGATTGACAATTATTTATTTTTTGATACTCAAGAAAGTAAATATGGCATTAATATATATGTAAAATAAAACACTATGATTCGTTCATAATGTTTTTTAATTTGGTTTTTATTCTTTGTAAAGCATTATCGATGGCTTTAGGATCTTTATTTAAAATATCGGCTATTTCTTTATAATTAAAATCATTTTTTCTAAGTTCTAAAACTTGTTTTTCTAAATCGGTTAATTGTTTTTCTAAACGAGTTAAGATGTTTTTTTCAAAGTCATCAGATGATACCATATAATCAGGATTGTGCGTGTTATCGGCTAAAAATTTATCTATTGTGTTATCTTCCTCATTTTCGATTGGTAACGATTCGTTTAATAACTTATTTTTATAAGCTCTTGTACTTCTTACTAACGTAATAATTTTTCTTTCGATACATAATCTAGCATAAGTTCCAAAATTAGTTTCTTTATCGTCGCGAAAATTATTGATAGCATCGTTTAATCCTAGCATGCCTTCTTGAACTAAATCGTTCAAGTCGACACCACCATCGCAGAATTTTAACATTTTTTTTGCTATGTTAACAATTAATGGTCGATACTTATATAATAAAATTTCGTTAGCATCTTCATTACAACTGTAAATATAATCTAATAATTCATAATCGTTAAAGTTTTTGTAATTCATAAATTATCTCCTTGTTTCAAAAAGAATAATTCCGGCAGCAACTGAAGCATTTAAACTATTCACTTTGCCATACATTGGAATACTGGCTATAAAATCACAGGAATCTTTAACTAGTCGACTCATTCCTTTGCCTTCATTACCGATGATGATAACTATTTTACCACAATAATCGATAGTTTTGTAGTCTGTTCCGTTCATATCCGTTCCAATTATCCAAAAACCTTGTTTTTTTAAATAATTTATCGTTTGCACTAGATTAGTTACTTGGTATAAATTTATGCGGTCTAGACAACCAGCACTTGTTTTCATAACGGTACTATTTACTTGGGTACTACGATCTTTCGGTAAAATAATATCAGTAATGCCAGCGGCTTCACAAGTTCTAATAATTGCTCCTAAATTATGAGGGTCTTCAATATGGTCTAACATAACGATTTTATCAGCATTTAAATCATTAATATCACAATATTCATAGTCGGCAATTTTTAAAACGATGCCTTGATGAACGCCGTTAGTCATTTTATCTAGTTTATCTTTTTCGACATAAACGATAGGAGCTTTAATTTTGCTTAATAGTTCTTTATCTTTAAAGTTGCGGGTTACATAAACTTTTTCGATCTTGTTTTGTAATTCTTTAGCGACATTTTTACCATATACGTACATTTTATCCCTCCAAACAAAAATTGATTATTTCTTCGATTCTTTGGTTATTTTTATTTAAATATAAATAGCCGATAACGGCTTCAAAACCCGTTGCATATTTGTATGTAATAATATCGGTATTTTTGGGTTTTGAATTGGTTTTATGATTTCTCGCTCGATAAAATACGCTTAATTCTTCATCGGTTAGAAATTTGTTATTGATTAGTTTGTTAATTTGTTCATACTGTCCTTTCGCACTAACATATTTAATAGCTTCTTTTTGTAAATTGTTTACTTTGCTTATTTTTTTAGCGATTAAATATTTTCTAATATAGACCTCATAGACGCTATCTCCTAAATAAGCTAAAACTAATGCATTTTCCATTGTTACTCCTTTATACTTTCGATGCGATCAAAAGTGATATTTTTAAAATAACCATTTTTTATATCGTTTATTATAACATTAATTACTTTGTCATAGTCGATTTGGCCACCTTTGATTAAGCAACCTCTTATTTTACCAATTTTATCTAATGTGTCAACTATATCGTCATCTAATTTTGTTATTTTATATCGTTCATTTAATTTTTCTGGATAATATTTATATAAGGTATTTAAAATATATTCGCAAACATTAAATAAAGGTAATATTTCTTCTTTAATGGCGGTTAAGCTGGCTAAATTAAATGCTACTTTTTCATCGTCTAGTTTTGGCCATAATACGCCTGGTGTATCTAATAATTCTAGTTTTTCATTGATTCTAATCCAACTTAATTGTTTAGTAACGCCTGGTTTATTACCAACTGATACGGCTTTTTTACCAACTAAACGGTTGATTAAAGTGCTCTTGCCAACATTAGGAATACCTATAATTAATACTCTCGTTTTTCTCTTAAGCATTCCTTTTTGTTCTCTTTTTTGATTAGTTTTGGTCATTAATTCTTCAGTTAAATCAAATAAAGGTTTTAAGTTAGAGTTAGTTTCTAAATCAAGTGGTAGAACATTATAATTTTTATCTTGGTAATATTTTATCCATTTATCGGTTTCTTTTTTATCACATAAATCATATTTAGTCATAATTAAAATTCGTGGTTTATTTTTTATTATTTCATCAATATCTTTTATTTTTGATGAATATGGCATTCTAGCATCGATAACTTCGTATACTAAATCTATTAAATCAAGTTGTTCTTTAACTAATCTTTTTGTTTTAGCCATATGGCCTGGATACCAGTTGATTGGATTATTATTCATTTTCATCACTTCCTCATAAATCTATTATATTATATCATGTTTTTACCCAAAGAAAAAAGTAGATAAAAATCTACTCGATAAATTATAATTTATCTTTTCACTTTGTATTTTAACTGAATATAAGAATTATCTAGTTGTTTACATTCAAGAAGTTCCAATGCTTTTAATTTATTTAATTCTTCTGAATGACTAATTGCCTCTCCATCAATTA
>CALVSM010000034.1 GCA_944359025.1 uncultured Bacilli bacterium | reverse complement strand
AGCAATTAAATTTTCCACAGTTTTGGTAACAAATCTTTTAATTGGTCTTGCACCATATCTTTCATCGAATGAGTTTTCCACAATATAATTTTTAGCTTTATCAGTTAAATTAATATGCAATTGTTTATCAGCTAATCTTTTTTCGATATCTTTAATAATTTTATCTAATATTTCATAGATGACATCTTTAGTTAATGATTTAAAGACAATAATTTCATCGATACGATTAATAAATTCTGGCTTGAATGTTTTTCTTAATTCATCCATAACTAATTCATTAGCATTATCTAAATTATCTAAAATATATTCACTACCTAAATTAGATGTCATGATAATAATGGTGTTTTTAAAATCAACTGTTCTTCCTTGGGAATCAGTAATACGACCATCATCTAATATTTGTAATAAAATATTAAATACATCTTTATGAGCTTTTTCAATTTCATCAAATAAAACTATACTATAGGGGTTTCTTCTAACTGCTTCGGTTAATTGTCCACCATCATCATAGCCAATATATCCAGGAGGTGAACCAATTAATCTAGCGACAGAATGGCTTTCCATATATTCACTCATATCGATTCTAATCATATGTCGTTCATCATCGAATAGTTCATAAGCTAATGTTCTAGCTACTTCCGTTTTACCGACACCAGTTGGACCTAAAAAGATAAATGAACCAATTGGTTTATTAGGGTCTTTTATACCAGCTCTAGCTCGAATAATAGCTTCACTAACTAATTTAATAGCATCATCTTGTCCTTTAACCCTTTTTTTCATATTATCATTTAATCTTAATAGTTTATCTTTTTCACTATCAACTAATTTACTGATTGGAATATTTGTCCATTTAGATATTATTTTAGCGATATCATTATCATCGACAGTATCACTTAAAATTTCAGATTTGTTTTTGCTATTTAATTCAGCTAATTCTTTTTCTAATTGTGGTAAAACACCATGTCTTAATTTAGCAGCTGTCTCTAAATCATATTCATTTTCGGCTTTTTCTAGTTTGTGTCTAGTAGTATCAATTTCTTCTTTTTTCTTACTAATTAAAGTATTAATATTTTTTTCTTCTTCCCAACTTTTTCTTAAAGCATCTTCTTTAACTTTTAATTCATTAATTTTATTATCGATTTCTTCTTTACGATGTTTAGATAAATCATCTTTTTCTTTTTTTAAAGCTTCTTTTTCAATTTGTAATTGCATGATATTTCTTGTTAAAGTATCAAGTTCCGTTGGTACTGATTCCATTTGCACTTTAATGGTGGCACATGCTTCATCGATTAAGTCAATCGCTTTATCTGGTAAGAATCTATCGGTAATATATCTATCTGATAAAGTAGCCGCAGCAATTAAAGCTTTATCTTTGATGTTGACGCCGTGGTAGACTTCTAATTTTGGTTTCAAGCCACGTAATATAGTAATAGTATCCAAAACACTTGGTGGGTTAACTAAAATTTTTTGAAAACGTCTTTCTAAAGCGCCATCTTTTTCGATATATTTACGATATTCATTTAAAGTAGTAGCACCGATACAATGAATTTCGCCACGGGCAAGCATTGGTTTTAACATATTACCAGCATCCATAGCTCCTTCTAAAGCTCCAGCTCCTACTATCATATGAATTTCATCGATAAACATAATAATTTCACCGTTAGAATCTTTGATTTCTTTTAAAACTGCTTTTAGTCTTTCCTCAAATTCCCCACGGTATTTAGCTCCCGCTATTAAAGCGCCCATATCAAGTTCCCAAATTCGTTTATTTTTTAAAGAATTAGGAACATCGCCTTTAAATATACGGGTTGCTAATCCTTCGACAATAGCTGTTTTACCAACACCAGGTTCGCCGATTAAAACGGGATTATTTTTTGTTTTTCGCGATAAAATTCTCGTTATACTTCTTATTTCTTCATCACGACCAATAACAGGATCGATTTTGTTATCTTTGACTGCTTGGGTAATGTCTCGACCATATTTTTCCAAGACATTTTCTAAATTTTCTTGGTATGGATTCATATTATCCCTCCTTTTATTTGTTGATTATCTAATCAACGTAGACATTATAGCACTACTTTTAGCACTTGTCAAGCGTGAGTGCTAAAGTTGTCGAACTTTGTTTTTTATGCTATAATGTTTGGGCGAGGTAGTTTTATGAACTTAAGTGAATTATTTTTACTATTTATATGTTATTCCTTTTTAGGATGGATAATCGAAGTTATTTTTGAATTTGTAAATAACGGCAAATTAATTAATAGAGGCTTTTTAATTGGACCTTATTGTCCGATATATGGTGTTGGGGGAGTAATTGCCACTGTTACTTTAACTAGTCACAAAGATAGTGTAATAATTTTATTTGTAATGTCGATGTTTTTGTTTGCAATATTAGAATATTTTACTAGTTATTTGATGGAAAAATTATTTAAAGCTAGATGGTGGGATTATTCTAATTTTCGTTTTAATATAAATGGTAGAATTTGTTTAGAAACATTAATACCTTTTGGTTTGTTAGGCTGTTTAGCTATTTATATAGTTAATCCTTGTTTGAAATTTTTATTTGCTTTAGCCAATATACAAACTTTAAATATAATTGCTGTTTTAATCGCTATAGTTTTTGTTTTAGATGTAATTTTGTCACTTAGAATAATTAATAGCTTTAAAAATACAGCAATGTGTTTTTTGAAAAAAGACAATACTGAAGAAATAACTAAAAAGGTTAGGGAAGTTTTATTTAATAGATCAGTTTGGACTAGACGTTTAGTTCAAGCATTCCCAAAAGCTAAAGCAGTTATTAGTAATATTAATATCGATTTTATTAAAACTAAATTAGAATTAAAATTAACCCAAAAAGAATTAAAACAAACAAAAAAAGAATTACATAAAAAAGAAAAAGAAATTAAAAAGAAAAATAAAGAAATAGAACGAAATAAAAAATGGAGGTAGTTTATGAAGTTTTATGTTTGTCCCGTTTGTGGTAATGTAATCGAATTAATCGCTGGTAATGAAAAAAATATTAGATGCTGTGGGAAAGAAATGGAGTTATTAGTTGCTAATACTAAAGATGCTAGTTTAGAAAAACATGTGCCTAGTTGTAAAGTTAGTGATAGTAAAATAGAAGTTATAGTTGGTGATGTAATGCATCCAATGACGGAAGAACACTATATTATGTGGATAGCTTTAGTAAAAGATAATAAAATTACTAGAGTTAATTTAAGACCAACTGATGAGCCTAAAGTAGTATTTAATTATGAAGATAGTAGTACTATTTATGCTTATTGTAATTTGCACGGTTTGTGGAAAAAAGAAATTTAATTGTAAAAATAACTTTGTGATTTTATAAAGTTATTTTTATTTTGAAAAATAACTTGACACAGCATATTTAAATATCTTATAATTAATTTGGGTGAGAAAAATGTTAAAAAGAGAAATTTATTTATCACGAATAAGAGGATTTTATGATAGTAATTTAGTAAAGATTTTAATTGGAATTAGAAGGTGCGGTAAATCAATTATTTTAGAACAGATAATGGACGAAATTCGTCAAAAAAATATTGATGACAGCCATATAATTTACATTAATTTTGAATATATTGAATATGAAGAGTTAAAAGATTATAAGAAATTAAATAAATTTATCAAAGATAAGATTATCGATAAAGAGTTATATTATATATTTTTTGACGAAATTCAAAATGTTGATGAATTTGAAAGAGTAGTTAATTCTTTAAGAGCCTCTTTAAATGTTAGTATTTTTATGACAGGTTCAAATAGTAAATTATTATCTAATGAGTTATCGACAGTTTTATCAGGAAGATATGTAAGCTTTACTATTAACCCTTTAAGTTATAGAGAATACATTGAATTGACTGGTAAAAACGCTTATGATGAAAATGCTTTTTCTGATTTTGCTATTTGGGGAGGATTACCTAATCGTTTAGACTTTACAAGTGAAAGTAATATTAAAGATTATTTATATAGTGTTTTTGATTCGATAATTTTAAGAGATGTAGTTGAAAGATTAGGTTTAAAAGATATAAATTTGTTTAATTTAATTTTACAGTATTTAATTGATATAACAGGAAGAGAATTTTCCGCTAAAAACATTTTAAACTATTTAAAACAGGAAGGCCGAGATATTTCTACTTTAACATTATATAACTATTTAGATGCGTTATGTAAAGCTTTTATTATAAGAAAAGTATATCGTTTTGATATTCATGGTAAAGCTATTTTAAAGACTTTAAATAAATATTATATGACAGATTTAGGAATTGCTAAAATAAAGAGCAATAGTTTAGAAATCAATAAAGCTTTTGTTTTAGAAAATATTGTTTATAATGAGTTATTAGTTAGAGGCTACAATGTCTATACTGGCAAGAACAAAAATTCAGAAGTAGACTTTATAGCTATAAAAGATAATAAGATTAAATATATTCAAGTTGCTTATTTATTAGTTGATGATACAACAATTAAAAGAGAGTTTTCTGTTTTTGATAATGTTAAAGATAATTATCCTAAATATGTTATATCTTTAGATAAATTAGATTTTTCTAATAATGGCATTATTCACAAAAATATAATTGATTTTTTAATTGATTCAGAATTTTAATAAAGTCTATTTTTAGACTTTTTTTCATACTATTTTAATGGTGGTAATGTGAAAAAGTTAGTTTTAATTTTACTATTATTAATACCAATAAATATTAAAGCATATACGAGTAGTGCTTATAGTGTTGTTTTAATGGATATGGATAATTTAAATGTTATTTATAGTCAAAATAAAGATGAAATTAGAAGTGTTGCTTCTATTTCTAAAATAATGACAGCGATAGTTGCGATTGAAAATGTTGATATTAGTAGTACTGTAACAATTGGCGATGAAATTACTAAAGCTTATGGATCAGGGATATATATAAAACAAGGTGAAGAAATAACTTTAGAATCTTTATTATATGGTTTGATGTTAAGAAGTGGTAATGATGCTGCTTTAGCAATAGCTAAATATGTCGGTGGCGATATTGACAATTTCGTTAAAATGATGAACGAAAAAGCTTTAAAAATTGGAATGAAAAACACTACTTTTAATAACCCTCATGGTTTAGATGAAAACGGAGGTAATTTATCCACCGCTTACGATATGGCTTTATTAACTAGTTATGCGATGAAAAATGAGGAATATAAAAAAATCGTCAGTACTAAAAAATATACCTTAAGAACTAATATGAATTATTATTCATGGTTTAATAAACATAAACTATTACATAGTCACAATTACATAACTGGTGGGAAAACTGGTTTTACGGATATTGCTAAAAGAACATTAGTCACAACTGCTTCTAAAGATAATATTAATTTAGTGGTCGTTACTTTAAATGATGGCAATGATTTTTTAGATCATATTAATTTATTTGAAGAAGCATTTGCTAATTATACTAATTATAATATTTTAAAAAAAGGGGAAATTAAAATAATTGATGAAAACTA
This sequence comes from uncultured Bacilli bacterium, assembly GCA_944359025.1. Classification (GTDB taxonomy): domain Bacteria; phylum Bacillota_I; class Bacilli_A; order RF39; family UBA660; genus Faecisoma. Next base: position 5,489 of record CALVSM010000034.1, on the reverse strand, counting down.
TTATACTGATAAATTATATATTAACAATGATTTTAATTATTCATTAGATAATAATAAAGAAAATAATATTTTATTAAACTTTAAATTAGAAAAAAAGAAAAACTACAATAATAACGATGAAGTAGGTGTTGTTGAAGTATTAATTAATGGTGAAAAAGTTCATGAAGAAAAAATATATGTTTTAAAAAAAGAAACTTTAAGTTTTTGGGATAAACTGAAAGCGTGGTTTAGTAATTTATGGTAAATAAAATATGGGGTTTTTTCATTATAATAGGTATTATTTATTGTTTATTTAATAATAATGTCGATGTTATAAATAATGAGATATTAAATAGTTGTAAAACAGCTTTAGATATGACTTTTAAAATATTTCCAGTGATGGCTTTATGGTTAGGAATATCTAAAATAGCAGAAGTATCAGGGTTACTTAAAAAATTATCTTTAAAATTGTCTTTTCTTTTAAAATACATTTTTCCGGAAATACCTAAAGGTCATCAAGCTTTAAGTTATATAAGTTCTAATATAATAGCTAATATGTTTGGTTTAGGTAATGCAGCAACGCCTTTTGGTCTAAAAGCGATGCAATCATTACAAGAGTTAAATAATAAAAAAGATACCGCTAGTCGTTCGATGATTACATTTTTAGTTTTAAATACAAGCGGAGTGACAATAATACCAACTACAATTATTTCTTTAAGAATGATGTATGGAAGTATTTCCCCTACTAGTATTGTTTTTCCTTGTATCATAATTACTTTTACAAGTACCATTATCGGTTTAATAATCGACCGTATTTTAGCGAGGTTATCATGATATCTAGTTTAATTATTCCTTTAGTAGTTTTATTTGTTATTATCTACGCAATTATTAAAAAAGTACCAGTTTACGATACTTTTATCGAAGGAGCTAAAGAAAGTTTTGATTTAATTTTAAAACTTTTTCCCTGTTTATTAGCGATGATTTTTGCTGTTAATATTTTAACTAAAAGTAATATAGTTACTAATTTGTTTAACTTTATTTCTTTTATTCCTAATGAAATTATTCCTTTAATTATTATGCGTCCTATATCAGGAACTTCTTCTTTAGCTATTTTATCTACAATTTATGAAACTTTAGGCCCAGATGGTTTTATTGGAACATTAGCTTCTTATATTCAAGGAACAACTGATACTACCTTTTATATTTTAACTTTATACTTTGGTAGTGTTGGGATAAAAAAAATAAAATATGCTTTATGGGCTGGGTTATTAGCTGATTTAGTAAGTATTACCATTAGTATTTTGTTTGTTAGTTTTTTTTCTTGATTTTATTAATGTTATCATTTATAATTTATAAAAGGTGATTGATGTGGAAAGATTACAAAAAGTAATAGCTAATAGTGGTTATTGTTCAAGAAGAAAAGCTGAAGAATTAATTGTTCAAGGGAAAGTCAAAGTAAATAATGTTTTAGTAACTGAATTAGGTACTAAAGTAAGTGGTAATGATACGATTACTGTTTTAGGTCAACCTTTAACTAAAGAAGATAAAGAATATATTTTATTATATAAACCAAGAGGCGTTGTAACCACTACTAGCGATGATAAAAAAAGAAAAACCGTTTTAGATTTAATCGATACTAATAAAAGATTATATCCTGTTGGTAGATTAGATTATGATACCACGGGTGTTTTAATATTAACTAATGATGGAAATTTAACTAACCTTTTAATTCATCCTAAAAATAATATCGATAAAGTCTATATCGCTAAAATAAAAGGAATATTAACTAATTTAGAAATAAAAAAATTAGAAAAAGGAATTATCATTGATGGCTTTAAAACCGCTCCTTGTAAAGTTAAAGTTAAAAAAATCGATAAAAAAAATAATACTTCTTTAGTTATGATTACTATTCATGAAGGGAAAAACCATCAAGTTAAAAATATGTTTTTATCAGTTGGTCATGAAGTTATTAAATTAAAAAGAGAAAAAATTGCTTTTTTAGATTTAACCGGTTTAAAACCAGGTGAATACCGTTATTTAACTATTAAAGAAGTTAAAAAATTATATAGTCTCGATAATAAAAACGCTTAAAATTTAAGCGTTTTCCACATTTATCGCGCTAGTTGGACAACCATCAGCAGCATCATTTACATCTTCTTCTAATTCCTTTTTTATATTTTCGGTTACAACAGTAGCAATTCCATCATCGCCGATTTTAAAAACTTCACTACAAGTTGCTTCACATTGGCCACAACCAATACAATTTTCTTTAATAATTTCTACCTTCATATTTTTTCCTCCAATTAATATTATAAAAAAATATCTTTAAAAATGCAAGTAATCTATTTAATTATTTTTTTAAATATGTTATGATATTAGTAGAAAGGTACGGTGAGGATATGCCAAGTAGAATGGAACGATATTATAACCCCCCAGAGAAAAAATCGCGGACTAATAAAAATAAAGAACTATACCGTACTATATATGATGATGTCGAATATTCTAATGTTGAAGGTATTTCAGTTATTGAGAAAAACGAAAAAATAGATATTAATAAAATTCGTGAATTGATTAATGGTACTAAAGAAGTAAATAAACCTAAACCAATTAAAGAAGAACCTATATTACCGGTAATTGAAGAATTAGAAGAAGAAAAAAATTATGATATTCGCGATGTGTTAGATAAGGCTAAAAGTGAAAGACACGATAAAGATAGTCGTTTTGCTAATACCCAATATAATATATTAAAAGGAATAAGTTTAAATAAGGAAGTTCCGAATACTTTAACAGAAGATGAATTAAAAAACATGATTGAAACTATATCTAATAATAGTAAAAATGGTTATACAACTGATTTATTAGATGATTTAAAATCGATTCATGATCCATCTTTAGCTAAAAAAGTCGAAGAAAAAATTGATGATGCGCAAAACACACAATTAATTCAATCAAATATGGATAAATCATTTTTTACATCTAGTTTAGAATTTACAAGTGATGATTTTGATGATTTTAAAGAAATGAAAGAAACTATTAAAAAAAATAATTTGCTAACTAAAGTTTTATTATTTATTTTATTAGTTATTGTTATACTTGTAATTTTATTTTTGATTTATCATTTTACACAAAAATAATTCTTATATATAAGAGTTTTTTGTCAAAAAGATATTGCAATTTATTTTATTTTAAGTTAAAATTAATTATAGGTATAATAAAGCAAATAAACATAATAAGAATAGGAGTTGATTTTTAATGAAGAAAGGTTTTACTTTAATTGAATTATTAGCAGTAATAATTATTTTAGCTATTGTAGCTTTAATTGCCACCCCAATTATTTTAAATGTAATTGAAGATGCCCGCATATCAACTGGTAAGTCTGAAGCCAGTATGATATATAGTGGAATCAATAACTATTGTGCAACCTCAAAAATGGAACAAGAGTTAAATGGTACACCTGATATATGTGCGGATGGAGTAACAACTGAAGAAGTATCGCAAATGGTAAATTTAGGTAATGCCAAAGTAGAGGAAGTTATTTATAATGACAAAGTAACAAGTTTAGTAGTAGAAAGCAATAATCATAAATTTACTTTATGTGGTGATGGAAGTTTTGCTATGGATGATGAGGAATGTATAGTTAAACCACCAATAATACCTGATGAAGTAAACCCAACAATTTCACAAACTCCAAATATAAATAGTAATGAAAATGGTTGGTATAAAGAAGATATTTATATCACAGTTAATGTAGTGGATAATGAATCAGGTGTAGCAGGGTATAGAAGATGTATAAGTGATACTGAATGTACACCAGATAGTACAATTTATACAAATAATAATATATTAGTAAATACGGAAAGCGCTAGTAATTATATTTGTGTTATCGGAGTTGATAATCAAGGTAATGAAAGTGAAAAAGATTGTCAAATATATAAATTAGATAAAACAGCTCCTATTATAAACGGTGTGGGAGACATTACTGTTAATCTTAATGATACAGTAGATTTAAGTAATGGTGTAACTTATAGTGATACATTATCTCAAATAGATGGTACTTTAAGTATTACTCCATCAACAATAGATACATCAGTAACAGGTGTAAAAGAAGTAACATATAGCATTAAAGATAAAGCGGGAAATGAAGTTACAGCCACAAGACAAGTAGAAGTTTTAGGAGACGCACCAAGTATTGTATTTAGTACAACAGGTTCATTTAACAGTAATGGTTGGGCAAAGAGTGATTTTTATGTAAAAGCTAGTGTTACTGATAATAGTAATAAAGGAATAAGTAGCATCAAATGGTGTAGTACGACTGATAGTAGTTGTACACCAACTGCGATAGTTGATAATGTCAATGTCTTAATAAGTACGGAAAGTGCTAATAATAAAGTATGTGTTGAAGCAATTGATAATAATGGAAAAACAACGACATTATGTAGTAATAGCTATAAATTAGATAAAACATTACCAACGATAACTGGAGTTGGTGATATAACCGTAAATAGAAATGATACAGTAGATTTAAGTAATGGAGTAACTTATAGTGATACATTATCCCAAATAGATGGTACTTTAAGTATTACTCCATTAACAATAGATACATCAGTAACAGGAGTAAAAGAAGTAACATATAGTATCAAAGATAAAGCAGGCAATGTAAGAGAAGTAGTAAGAAGAATAACAGTAGATGCCGATGCACCAAGTATTGTGTTTAATTTAGTCGATAGTAGCGCAATAAATAGTAATAAATGGGCAAAAAATGACTTTTATATAAGAGCGACAATAACGGATAATAGTGGAAGTGGCATTAAATCAGGAAGTAGTTGTACTGTAAATAGTAGTAGTGAATGTACACCAAGTGCCTCATTTACTGGAACTACAAAAGACTTCTTAATCACAACTGAAGGAAGTAATAGGGCATGTGTCCAAGTAACTGATAATAATAATAAAACAAGTAAAGTATGTAGTGATACCTATAATTTAGATAAGACCGTACCAACAGCAGGAACAGCAACTTTTAGTGGAACATTAGGAAGTAATAATTGGTATACAACAGATGTAACAGTCAATGTTGAAAATGGAAGTGATAGTTTATCAGGACATTCAAGTACAACAAGTAGTGTAGCAAGTATTACAAGTAATACAGCAGGTCAAACAGTAACAATCACAACAACTGATAAAGCAGGTAATTCATCAACAAGAAATTATACTATTAAAGTAGATAAAAATGCTCCAACATTAACTGCTAAAACTGAAACAATTGAAATAACTGAAGGTGACAGTAATGCCGTAAGTAATTACTTTACAGTAAGTTATAGTACAAGTGGAGGAAGTATATCATGTACCCCAACAAATACAAGTAGTTTAGCAGTAGGAAGTCGTACCTTAAGTTGTACCGCAACAGGAGGAAACGGTAAAACAACAACAGCAACAAAATCAATTACCGTAAAAGCTAATGAATATGAAGATACAACCGGAGCAAATAAACCAGAATTAGCAAGTAATATGAT
>CALVSM010000033.1 GCA_944359025.1 uncultured Bacilli bacterium | reverse complement strand
ATATCCATTTATTATCATTCCTTTTTAACAATTATTTTCATTAAACTATAAAATGTCATTTTCTAATCTTTTCTCAATATCTTCAATACTAGGTAGTGTATTTTCTAAAAATTCTGGTATTTCTGATAAAATTTTATATTCACTTACACCAATTGGTTTATTGATGTCTTTTAGTGCCAACTCGGCAGTTACTTTCTTTTTATCTTTACATAATAAAATACCAAATGTAGGATTATCTTTTTCATCTTTAATATATTTATCTACAGCACTTAAGTAGAAATTAAGTTTACCTATATATTCTGGCTTAAATTCAGTTGTTTTTAATTCAATAACAACATAGCTTCTAACTTTTAAATTATAAAATAATAAATCAATATAATAATCTTCAGATTCGATTTCTAAATGATATTGTTTACCCACAAAAGCAAAGCCATTACCTAATTCTAATAGCAACTTCGTAATATTAGATATCAATTGTTGTTCAATATCTAATTCTTTTAAATCTTTATTATCAGTTATAAAATCAAATATATAAGGATCTTTCAATAAATTTTTAACTTGCTCATTATTGGGACTAGGCAATGTATCGTCAAAATTTGTAATTTTATTTTCTAATAAAGCTTGTCTTTCATATAGTTTACTTGATATTTGATGAATTAAAACCGATGTTGTCCAACCATTAGTAATACATTCTTTAGCATACCATTTTCTAATACCATTATCTTTTATTCTATCTAACAATATTTGATTATGATTCCAAGATAATTTTGCAAGGACTCCTTGCAAAAATTCATCATTATCAAATTCAGATGCAAACTTCTGCATATATCTTAAATTTCTGGCTGACATTCCTTTGATATTTGGAAACTCTACTTTTAAATCTCTTGCTAAAGTATCTATAAATGATGATCCCCATTTATTATTTTCGATTAATTTAAGACCAATTTTATAATACATTAATATCAAATCTTTATTAGCACTCTCGATTACTTTATTTCTTGTAGTTACTAAAGTGTTCTTAATATCGTTTAGGATTTCAAAATATCGACTATTATTTTCTAACATTATTACACTTCCCTAATAAACTAAGCAGTTTTATTTCCTTAAACTTATACATATATTATATAGTAAAATTTAATATTTTTAAAGGTGATTTATGAAAAAAAATAAATTTGTTGTTGCTACTATAATCTTGATAATTGGCGGTTTTATAACCAAAATTTTAAGTATGATTATTAAAATTGTTATGACTAGATTAGTCGGTACTGAAGGAATTGGATTATATATGTTAGTTAATCCTACTTTTATGTTATTTATCGCTATTTGTACTTTGGGTATGCCAACAGCTATTTCAAAATTAGTTTCAGAAAATAAAAGAAATAATAAAAAATTAGTTTCTTCAGCGGTTTTAATAGCTATTGTTATTAATGTTTTAATAATGACTACGATATTGATAAGTGGTAGATTTATATCTAATAATTTATTACATGAACCACGAAGTTACTATTCAATTATTGCAATTGGTTTGGTTTTACCATTTATCTCGATTTCCAGTATTTTAAGAGGTTATTTTTTTGGTAAGCAAAAAATGCTTCCGCATGTGGTTTCTAATGTTACTGAAGATATAACAAGATTGATTAGTATTATTTTATTTACACCTTTATTTTTAATGAAAGGATTAGAATTCGCTGTTGTATTTTTAATTTTATCTAATATTATTAGTGAATTGACTTCGATCATTATTTTATTCTTTTTTCTACCTAAAAATTTTAAATTAAACAAAAATGATATTACTCCTAATTTGAGTAATATCAAAGATATTTTAGAGATAAGTTTACCGACAACAGGAAGTCGTTTAATTGGAACAATTGGGGCTTTTTTTGAGCCAATTATCTTGACCTTTTTTTTACTTAAAACAGGCTTTACTAACTCCTATATTTTAACAGAATATGGTGTTTTAAATGGTTATGTTATGCCCTTAATATTATTACCTTCATTTTTTACAGGCGCTATATCACAAGCACTATTACCAATCGTCAGTCAAGGATATAGTCATAAAATGTATGAATATGTTAAAAATAAAATTAAACAAGCATTATTCTTTTCTTTATTGATAGGAATTCCTGCCACTTTAATTTTTACTATTATTCCAGAAATACCTTTAAAATTAATTTTTAATACTAATGAAGGAATTAATTATATTAAAGTTTTAGCTCCTATTTGTCTACTTCACTATATTCAGTCGCCCTTAACTTCCACTTTACAAGCGATTGGCAAATCTCATACAGCTATGTTAGGAACATTAGTTGGAATGATTTTAAGAACTGTTTGCTTGATTGTCTGTTGTAATATGGGATTAGGTTTATGGAGCTTAGTAATTGCAAGTAGTGTGAATATTATTTATGTTACAATTCATCACATTATTGAAGTTAGAAAGTATATATGATATTTGAAAATATGTGATGCTTTTTAATTTATAATATTTCCACCACTACAAGTCGCTTCGGTTATGTCACATCCATAAGATACTACGGTACCATCTTTTTTAGTGCGACAAATCCCGTTTGACCTAAACCCACAATTTCCTTAAAATCTTTCCCATCAACATTCAGTGTTACTGTTCCTTCAATGGCATTGGAATCAAGCCAAAATCCCCAACTAGAATTCTGATACATTAACACTTCTCCATTTGATTTTAAAGCATATAATCGATAAAAATTTTTATTTTCTCTGTTGTATACCAATTATTACTTCCTAATGTTCCACTAAAGTTGGCAGTTCCTGCAGTTGGTGCAGTCTTATCTAAGTTATAGGTATCACTACATACTTTGGTTGTTTTGTTATTATTATCGGTTACTTCGACATTTATTGTTAAATATATATCTTCTTTATACTAGCCATTTTCATTAATATTAGTATTAGTTGCTGTTTGAGAAATTGTTGGTTTTACTTCATCTGGTCCCATATACCCTAAATCACATTCAGATACATCAACTACTTCAATGTCTGTCATATAATCTTTTTTATAGCATTTATTATTAATTCTTCATATATATTTTTATAGTTATCTATTTTTTCTCGTTTAGATTCATCTAATAAAGATGTCGCATAATAATTATGACCTGTACTTTCAATTAAATTAGCTGCTGACATATCGGTTGATGCTTGTGCTTCTTTAATTACATTTAAGATAATTGGCGTCGCTATTAAAGATATTATTGCTAACAAAATAACTACTCCTAATAATTCAATTAAAGTGAACGCTTTATAAAATTTTTTTAATCTTTTTTTCATAATCACTAACTCCTTATGCTCATATCCATAATTAATTTTAACTTAAAATAATTCAAAATGCAATACACCATATGTTAAACAACTAAAAATCTAGTGTATTTTAAATTTATACACTAGATTTATATTATTTTAATTTACTTATTAAGTTATGCAATTATTATATTTGCATTAAGATTAACATTATTTGGTACTCCAGCACTATTGCAATTAGTACAATTTAAATCACATTTATTTATTATATAGTAAGTGGAAATATTAAATGAAAGCATTGATGATAAATAATATATATTTGCATCACCAGTCACTTTAAAATTAATGTTAATACTGCTACTCTTAATCATTACCGCCTATTGCTGTACATATTATTGTATACATCTACCCTATTATCAATTTTATATTATTAATCAAGAAAATTTCTAGTTTTAATTATTATTCTCATTTATAAATATTATTTAATCGAAATATTTGGCGATGCTGCATAATTATTCGACGAATAATTTCCTTCTAGTGTAGTTATTAACGAACAGCTACTTCCATTTGTATTACATCTATATAAATACCATAAAGAAGAAGATGATGATTGTGAACTTATATAATACATATATTCCTCTCCAACACTTACTGTAGGTGCTGCAGCATATCCACGAAAAAGGCCTTCTCTAACATTACCCGTTAATGTTGCTATACTATTACAATTGCTTCCATTTGCATTACATCTATATAAGTACCAAGAATAAGATGTTCTTCCTTGAGCGCTTGTATAATACAAATAACTTTCACTCACACTTACCGTTGGTGATGTGGCATAATCGTCCATAGCCCAATTTCCTGTCAAAGTTGTTATTACTGTACAATTACTTCCATCTACATTGCATCTATATAAATACCAACTTTCAGATGTCGCAGATAAAGCACTTATGTAATACATATAATTTTCGCTTACACTCACTTTTGGTGATGCAGCGTAATCATCTATAGAAAGATTTCCAATTAATGTTGTTACTACTGTACAATTACTCCCATCTGTATTGCATCTATATAAATCCCAGTTATAGGAAGTTTCAGACATAGCACTTGTATAATACATATAACTTTCACTCACACTTACCGTTGGAGCTGCTGCATAGTCATCAACCGAGCGATTTCCTGTCAAAGTTGTTATTACTATACAATTACTCCCATCTGTATTGCATCTATATAAATCCCAATTATAGGAAGTTTCAGACATAGCACTTGTATAATACATATAATTTTCTCCTACACTTACCGTTGGGGCTGCAGCATAGTCATCAACCGAGCGATTTCCTGTCAAAGTTGTTATTACTGTACAATTACTCCCATCTGTATTGCATCTATATAAGTCCCAAGAATAAGAAGTTGGTGATTGTACAGTGACATAATATAAATATCCAATACTTTTAACTTTAACACTAATATTAACACTACTACTTTTACCATTACCACCTGTTGCTGTACATGTTATTGTATAATTCCCTGCTGTTAAACTATTTAAATTAGTTATTGTTGTACTTCCATTTTTACATACAACATTTCCTCCGCTTATACTATAACTTACATTATATAAATTTTCTACTGGATAGCTATCTCCTACTGTTATTGTCACATTACTACTTTTTGCTGTTAATGTAGGACTATTTTTATCTACTTTGATGGTATAACTTTTTGTTGCTGTATTTCCAGCTAAATCGGTTGTCGTTATTGTTACTGTTTGACTAGCAGTATTACTTGTGATACTTGCTACATTACTTGTTGTACTTGCATGTCCTGATAAACTATCACTTCCATCTGCTACATTGACAGTGACATTTGTTGTATACCAATTATTACTTCCTAATGTTCCTGTGAATGTAGCTGTTCCCGCAGTTGGGGCAGTCTTATCTAAGTTATAAGTATCACTACATACTTTGGTTGTTTTATTATTATTATCCGTTACTTCGACACATGCCCTATTACTTCCTTCAGTTGTTATTAAGAAATCTTTAGTAGTTCCAGTAAATGTTGCAGAAGGTGTACATTCACTACTACTATTTACAGTACAACTACTTCCTGATTTAATCCCACTTCCACTATTATCGGTTATTGTCGCTCTTATATAAAAGTCTTTATTGGCCCAACCTTGTTCATTGATACTATTACTATCCACTAAACTAAAGACAATACTTGGAGCATCCGCATCTACTATTATATTTCTTACTACTTCTCTTACATTGCCGGCTAAGTCTTGAACTTTATATATTACTTGTTTGGTTCCTATTGTTGATGTATCTACTGTTGTTGGTTCGATAACTAATTCGCCATCGATTCCTGATAAACTATCATCATAGGTTACACCTTCATTTAAGTCAATTGGCTCATTTATATTTATTGTTTTATCTCCAATTCCTTCAATAATAGGTAGTGTCTTATCTAGTTTATATATCTCACAGTTTTTATCGCTTTCATTTCCTCTTTTGTCTATTCCGATGACACAAACATAATTACTCGCACTTTCTATATTTATTAATATACTTTCATTTGTATAAATGGTATCTTCTGGTTCACATTCACTTTGACTTACACATCTTTTATACCCAAATACGCCTGATTCATCATCTTCGACATTTATTGTTAAATATATATCTTCTTTATACCAGCCATTTTCATTAATATTAGTATTACTTGCTGTTTGAGAGATTGTTGGTTTTACATCATCTGGTCCCATATACCCTAAATCACATTCAGATACATCAACTACTTCAATGTCTGTCATATAATCTTTTTTATAGCATTTATTATTAATTATTACTGCCATTGCTACTTTATCATTACTATTAACATAAAGTTGACCAAATTCAGGTTTATTCATTATATCTAATTCTTCATATATATCTTGATAGTTATCTATTTTTTCTTGTTTAGATTCATCTAATAAAGATGCTGCATAATAGTTATGACCACTACTTTCAATTAAATTAGCTGATGACATATCGGAGGAATCTTGTGCTTCTTTAATTACATTTAAGATAATTGGTGTCGCTATTAATGATATTATTGCTAACAAAATAACGACTCCTAATAATTCAATTAAAGTAAAACCATGGTTTTCCTTTATTTTATAAAGTTTTTCTACCTTCTCTCTATGTTTACAACTTACTAATTTGCTTATCATCATTATTACCTCTCTTTTTATTTTTTCTAGATTATTTATTATTCAATTATACCATATTTTTATATTATTTTAACGCATAAATTTTATTAGTATAAAATAATTTACGAAAAATAAAAAATTAGAATAAATTAATATTCTAATCAGACTGTTGACAAAGTCAATGGTATGAAACTAATCCAATTTGGATTAGTTATTTATCAAAACTCGAAAACTTCGAGCACATTTCACTATGGAGCAAGTGAGCGGAATCGAACCGCCGTCCCAGCCTTGGCAAGGCCGTATACTAACCGCTGTACTACACCTGCAAAACTAAATATAATTATACATTAATTATATTCAATTGTAAATAGTTTTTTAAAAAATTATCAAATAAGTATAATAACAAATGAACAACAAAACCATAATAAAGCCTTCAAGTCTAGTAATTGTTCTTTCACTTTTGCTTTGAAAATAAAACATAGCAGCTGCTACAATAACAGCAATCATATCAATATAATTAAAAGCATTACTATAAACAGTTCCATAAATCAAAGTAGGAAGTCCCAAAACAATACAAATATTAAATATATTAGTACCGATAATATTACCGACAGTCATATCAAACTCCCCTTTTCTAGCTGATGTGATTGTAATCATTAATTCTGGTAAAGATGTTCCAATAACAATTACAACCATCGATATTAATTTAGTAGCAATATTTAATTTTTCAGACAAATACAAAGTGGAATTAACTACTAAATCACTAGAAAAAATAATAACTAAAATTGATATCAATGTTAAAATAATAGCTTTTAATTTATTTACTTTAGCATACTCTTCATCAACTTTTCTAAATCTTTTTATCATTTTATATAAATATATACCGAATAAAATAAACAATAAAATTAATATACCAGCATCATATCTTGATAGCTCGCCATCAGAAAATAAAACACAAAAAAATACTGTAGTTATAACTAAAAGTGGCAGTTCTTTACCGACAGTTACCGTCTTAACTTTAACTGGCTTAACAATACTAGCAAGACCAATTATAAGTAAAATATTAACTACACAACTTCCCACTACATTGGCTAAAGTTAAATCATAATTATTAGAACTAATACTGTTAAATGAAATAGCTAATTCAGGAGCACATGTACTAAACGAAGCAATCGTTAAAGCAATTACCATTTTAGGCACTTTAAAACTAGTAGCTAAATTAGAAGCACTATCGACAAAAACATTAGAAGAAACAATAATTAATATAAGTCCTAAAATTAATAAAGTTATATTTAATAGCATGTTATCACCTATTGTTAGTATATCACAAAAAAAAGATTTAAACCATATTAAACCTTTTTTCCATTTTTTCTTTACCTAATAATTTCATAATCTCATATAAATCTGGGGTCATAGCTTTAGTTGTCAAAGCAACTCTTAAAACATTACTAATATCGGCAACATTCCCTTTATAATCATTAGGATTTTCTTTATACTTTTTCATATCGGAAGCATAACCTAATTCATCACAAACTTCTTTCATTTTATTAAACCAAGTATCTTTATCATCATTAATATCGTACTTATTTAAATAAATATTTAAAATTTTCTTAATTTCATCTTTATCAGTAATGTTTTGCCATTCATAGTTTAAATTAGTAAATAATTCATCATACATATACCAAATATAAGATTTAATACTACTATAAGATTCAAAATCTTTTCTTGGCTTCTTTTGCTCTCTTTCAATATTTAAAATAGCTATTGAATAATCTTTATATTTAACTAATAAATCATAAAATTCTTTATCAAAATCTAAAGCCCAATTCAAAGTTGCATCATAAACATCACTAGCTTTTAATCGACTAATATAATTTTTAGAAATATTAAGTAATTTATTAACATCAAATAAAGAACCACTTTTACTCATTTTTGCATAATCAAATTTAAATTCATCGATTGATTTACCAAAATTAGCATCCATCCAACCTTCAAAATTAGAATTAGCAATAGTCATCAAATATAAACTAACAGCTTCAACAGGTATCCCTTTTTCATGATAATAACTAACAGCGGCTTCGGGATCTTTACGCTTAGATAATTTTCTTCTAACTCCTTCGTCATCGATTTTCATCAACAGTCCTAAATGACAAAATTTAGGAACTTCAAAACCAAATTTGTTAAACAATTCGATGTGTAAAGGCGTTGATGGTAACCATTCTTCGCCTCTTGAAATATGAGTTGTATGCATCAAATGATCATCAACGACATGAGCAAAATGATATACAGGAACACCATCACTTTTAATTAAAACATGATCGATATCATTTTCTGGATATTCAATTCTTCCTCTAACTAAATCGTTAATTACAATTCTTTTATTAAAATCACCAGTTGATTTTAAACGTAAAACAAATTTTTCACCATTTTGAATTTTTTTAGCTTTCTCTTCATTAGAAACAAAACGATATTTAGCATATTTTCCATAATAACCAATTCGTTGCTTTTGCGCTTCTTGTAAAGTTCTAATTTCTTCTAATTCCTCTTCACTACAAAAACAAGGATAAGCATAATCATTTTCTACTAACCATTTAGCAAACGTATGATATATTTCAATTCTTTTACTTTGAATATAAGGGCCATATTCACCGATTTCCTCAGTTTCACTTAATGCCCCTTCATCTATTTTAATATCGAAAGCTTTTAAATCACTGATAATACCTTCAATTCCATTTTCCACACTTCTTTTACCATCAGTATCTTCGATTCTTAAATAAAAGACACCATTAGTATCTTTAGTTGCCTTTCTTGAAACAAAAGCCGCTAATAAACTTCCCATATGAACAAACCCAGTTGGACTAGGAGCAAATCTAGTAACTACGGCTTTATCATCTAAATTTCTTTTAGGATACATTTTTTCATAATCTTCAATCGTTTTACTAACATCAGGATACATAATATTAGCTAATTCTTTATTAGTCATTTTAATCACTCCTTCAATAATTATACCATAAAAAAAAGTATATATAATACTTTTACATATATTTTGTCATTGATTTCATCATTTGATTAACTTGCTTTTGACTTGGGGTTCTACCCATTTGTGTCATCATCGCTTTAATCATTTGTTCATTGATAGGCGGGTTTTTCTTAATTTGTTTTTGAATTAAATGACGAGCTACGAAAAAACCAATCACACCGCCAACAACTAAACCAATTAATAAATATACTAAATTCCATAACATTATTATCAACTCCTTAATATATTTTACTATTTTTTTTACCTTTTTTCAATCTAATTTTACTTATGAAACTCTAATCTTTTATCTTTATCTTCCTCATCAAAAGAAAATTCTTCAAATCTTAAAATATTTCTTTTTAATTTTTTTAAATCATCTAATGAATAACTATCGATTAAATTAATATCAAAAATTTTTTGCTCGTCAGAACGTTCAATTTGAGTAACTATTTTTTTATCTAAACCTAATGTCATATTAGGTGACTTCTTGATATTATCATTAATTAATTTACGATTATCTAAAAAAAATCTTTGTTTTTCTAAATCTTTCACTTTTATTTGATTACTAACTAATTGGTAAGTAAAAAAAGAAGATAATCCAAAGGCAACAACAAAGTATAAAATTGCTGTTTCAACAATGGATAAATAAAGAGCTAGAGCTAAAGCTCCATAACTAACTCCAACTAAAAATTTATTTATTATTCCTATTGGTTTAATTCTAGCATTGTTTACTTGTTCTTCCATCTTAGTTAATACCTTTTCTTCATTTTCTTTCGTATAAGGAATAACATATTTTTCTTTACTAGCTAAATTAATAATAATCTTATCATTTTTCACCTTATAATTTTTAATAAATTTTTCTTGCGCTAATTTATCTAAAGTATAATCTTTCATCAAACCACTCCCAATGCCATTTATTATACCATAAGTTACACATAAACTAAAGTGTTTTTACTATTTAACCAAAAATAATCATTATTATTAAAATCACATACAAATATATACTTACTAAAATTAGTAAACTCCATAATTATTTTAAAATCATATTTACTTCTAACGATAATTCGCGTATGTTTTAGTTCAATAAAAGATTTATCGATATAAAATGTTCTTTCATTATCTAAATGATATTTTCTATTTAAATAATATTTTAAATTAAAAGTATTTATTCTTTCACATAACTGACTATATAAAGATATTCCATAATTAAAATTATCTCTCATCACATACAATTTTTTTAAAATATCAAATAAAAACAAAGGGTTTCTTTGATAATAATCATAATATTCCTTTTTGATAATAAAAAGATTATATTCTCGCATTAGTATCACCTAATTTGATTATATAATCTAATCATTAAAAATTTTGTCTTATTTTAGTAACTTAATAACTTTTTTTAATATTTGATCATAACTAAATTCCATTTCGTTAGCTACTTCTTCTTTAGTACCACTATAACCGAATTTATCAATAGTAATTAAATATTTGTCATTATAAACAAAACCTTCCCATCCTTGATGACTACCAGCTTCTAAAACGATAACCCGATAACCTTTTGGTAAAATTTCCTCTTGATATTCTTTACTT
>CALVSM010000032.1 GCA_944359025.1 uncultured Bacilli bacterium | reverse complement strand
CATGTCTTAGGCATGCCGCCAGCGTTCATCCTGAGCCAGGATCAAACTCTCCAAAAAAAAATAATTTTTTTGTTAAATTGTTTTTTATCCTGACTAATTATGAAATTGACATTTTGCTCAGTTTTCAAAGATCATTCTCGCACACTTCTCAGTGCGGTAAATATAATATATCAAATTCAGTTTAACAAGTCAAGCTTTTTTTTACATTTTTTGATTTTTTTTAAAAAAGTGTAAAATTGTGTCAACTTTAAATTAAATATATTATTTTTACATGTTTTTTTAAGGCTTTTTTTCGAAAGCCACTATAATATATCAAATTAAAAAACGTTTGTCAATACTTTTTTTATTTTTTTTGCTCTTTTTTATTATATTCTTCAAATTAAGAAAAATTACTATTTTTTTCTTCTTCTTTCAATTTAAAATATGCATTACAGTATTCTTTATTATAACGGCTATCAAACATAATTGCTTTATTTTTGTAACTATCGATTAGTTCATCTAATCCATTATTAATAACTTTGTCTAAATCATCGCTATAGTTCATTATTCTTTTATGATATAAATACTCCAATTTATCCAATATTTTAAATTCCCCACTTGGAAAAATTCTTAAATCTAAATCATAATCAATATATTTAATGGTGTTTTCTTCTATTATAAAAGGTGTAGCGATATTACAATAATAATATATGCCATCTTTCTTTAACTGTGATATGATATTAAACCATTTATCTTTAAAAAAATACATGACTGCTGGTTCTTTAGTCTTCCACCAAGTTCCCTGCGATTCAGTTACTCGCGTTTTAAAATTTCCAAATACAATATAATCTTTTTTTATATCTAATACTATTGCTTCATCCCAGGCTCGATGAATTTTACCATTATGTTTATAGCATTGTATTTGGAATTTGTCTCCTATACAAATATTTTTCATAAATTACCTCTTCCTTCATTATATTATACAACGATTAAAAGAAAAAAGGAAGAATTAATTTTCTCCCCTTTAAATAAAGTTGTAAGTTCCCGCAAAAATCAATATGGGAACTTAGTCTTTAAAAGCAATTTTATAATGTTATATAATATTTCCATCACTTGAACGGATATGGCAACGCTGAGGAGCGACCAAAAGCAATAAAGTGATGATATACAAAAAAGGATCAATTTTTGCAAAATTTGTTTCTTTTTTTATTGCCTTTTTTGGTATCCTTTCGAAATAAACCTCGGGGTTTGGGGCAGAGCCCCTTACTCAATTTTACTTATTAATCTTTTTAATATACAATATGCTTTCATGTGGTTTGTTTGTCAATTAAAGGAGTGAATTATTTTATGACAAACTATAAACAACTTTCTAAAGAAGATAGAAATACAATTGAAAATTTAATTAATAAAGGTTTTAATTTTTCTTATATAGCTGATTCTATTAATTATGATAGAACTACTATATCCAAAGAAATTAGAAGAAATAGATATCTTAAAAATCATTTCTTTTCTCCTTATAGTCTTTCTGGTATTAAGAAGGCTCTTGCTATGTGTGATAGATTATCTAAACCTCCTTATTGTTGTAATAACTGTAAAAGCAAAAATCATTGTACTAAGTATCACTTATATTATAATGCTTCTATCGCTCAAAATCATTATCAATCTTCTCTTATAGAAGCACGAAACGGTGTTGATATAACTAGTGAAGAAATTGAATTAATTAATAAAAATATTGTACCACTTGTTAAAAATAAAAAACAAAGTGTTAATCAAATTTATATTAATCATCCTGATATTCTATATTTTTCTAAAACTACTTTTTATAAATATGTTAATAATGGTATTATTTCTCTAACAAACTTTGATTTACCTAGAAAAGTTAAATATAAAAAAAGACATAAAAAGAAAAATAAAGAATATAAAAAAGATATGGCAATTATGATAAATAGAACATATGAAGATTATATTATTAGAATAGATAAGGAGCCAAATTTAAATATTTGGCAATTGGATACAGTTATTGGCTTAAATGATGACTCTAAATGTCTTATGACTTTTCTTTTTGTAGAAACTAATTTTATGATTATTAGATTACTCGATAAAAAGAATGTTATTAATGTTGATAATGAATTTACAAACATTCAAATTACTTTAGGTAAGGATTTATATAAAGAAGTTATTGATATTATTTTAACTGATAATGGAGCTGAATTTTTTGATCCACATCACTTAGAATATGATTTAGATTCAGGACAAAAATTATGTTCCTTATATTACTGTCATCCCAATTCTCCAGAAGAAAAAGCAGAACTTGAAAAAAACCATGAATATATTAGATATGTTTTGCCAAAAAAGACTTCTTTTGAGAACATTACTAAAGATGATATTAAAAGATTAGAAGATAATATTAATAACATTCCAAGAGAAATATTAGGTGGAAAGACTCCATATGAATTAACAAAAGAAAAATTCCCAACTTTAATAGAAAAACTTAACTCTAATTATATTAATCCTGATGATGTATCACTTAATCCAAAAGACATCATCAAATAACTTTTTCTATTTTTATCAGGAATTATCAATTGAAAACACAGATTCATTTCTGTCTTTTCATTGGCAAACAAGCCACATTTAAATATAAAATTTTATCATGTGCGGGAACTTAGTCGCGAAAAGACCAATTTTCGTACACTTTTTTGCGTGGATTTTTTTCCAACACATGTATGTATTATAGCACACTTTTATAAATATAGCATCAAAATTCATTAAAAAAGAAGTTTTTCGGGAATTTACTTCTTAAAACTTCTTTTTCCATCTTTCTTCGGGAACTTTCAATTTAATTTAAGCATTAATTTTCTCCCTTTAGATAATTTAAGGCTTCTTGAAATTGATTATCGTTTTCTCTAGTTGGGTTTTGATAATATTCATTAGATAATTCAACTTCTAAATCTGGAGTAATCCCATTAGTATCGATCCATACTCCGTTAGAAGTTAACCATTTCATAGTAGTTACTTTATATTCGCCAATACCTTCTACTTTACGCAATGTTTGAACTGTACCTTTACCAAAACTATTAGTACCTATTATATAAGCATCTAATTGTTCTTTTAAGGAACTAGCCATAACTTCACTAGCTGATGCACTAGATAAATCTTGTAAAACAACAATTTTATAGTCTTTATCTTTATTACCAGTTGAATATACTTTTTCGATTCCGTTTTCATCTTCCGTTTGATATATAATATGAGTATCATTCATAAACAAACTAAGCATATTTTTTACGGTGCTTAAATGTCCACCACGATTACCTCTTAAATCGATAATTAAACTTTGCATATTTTGATTTTCTAATTTAGTTAAGGCTTCTTGAAATTGTTCATCAGTATTTTCGGCAAAAAGATCAACTTTAATGTAACCAATATTATTTTCTAACATTTCTGATGTTACTGAATTGATGATAATATTTTCTTTTTTTAAATTGAATTTAATCTCTTCATCATTTCTTTTAATTACTAAATTAATGTCATCTAATTCTGCTACTTTATCAACGACAATTGAATTATCTTGTCCAGTTAAATCTTCATCATTAATTTTGTAAACAATGTCGCCTACTTTTATTCCGGCTTTAGAAGCAGGACTATTTTCATATACTGTAACGATTACAATGTTTCCTTTGTTATCATTTAATAAACCTATTCCAAGCCCTTCATATTGTCCTTTTAAAGATATACTATCATTATTAGATTCTTCATCGATAAAACCAGAATATTCATCCACAGCTGATAGCATGCCTTTGATTGCACTACTAATCAATTCTGATTCATCGACATTTCCATAATAATTTTCTAAAATATAATTATATTCTTCGATAAATTCTCTTAATTCCTTATTGACTGTAACATAATCATCGTTAACGCTTTTATTACCTTTTAAACCGATAAAATATCCGATTAAAGAAAATATTAATGAGACAATTATCAATAATAATATATATTCAAAAATACCAAATTTAGGTTGTTCTGTTTTAATATCTTTATTAATATTATCTTCTTTTATAACAACTTTTTCTGCATTTTTGCTATCAATTTTCTCTTGTGGTGATGTTTCGGAAATAATTTTATTTATTTTATTTTCGACCTCTTCAATTTTTACCACTTTAGAATTATTCTTTTTATTTTCTAAATTATTTGGTTTAGTACTTGTTTTTTTGGTCGTACTTTTGCTGGCTGTTTTTTTCACTGTATTTGTTTTAGTCGTTGCTTTTTTTGCGCCTGTTTTAGTACCCGTTTTTTTAGTATCAGTTTTAGTTGGTGTTTTTTTTACTTTTTCTTTTTTTTCAACATCTTTATTTGCCATATCTATCATCCTCTTCTAATAATATATCATATTTTTATTTTTTTTACTATCAATAGTTTTCAAATTTGACACTTTGTTTAAAAGAAAATCTTGATACATTCGTATCAAGATTATTAAATACGAACGCAAGGCTCGATTTTTTTCAATGGTGACCTGTATGGGATTTGAACCCATGAATGTAACCTTGAGAGGGTTATGTGTTAACCGCTTCACCAACAGGCCAATTGAGAAACAAAATTACTCTGTTTCTTCAGTTTTCGAAATTTCAGCTAGATAGTCTTCTAGTTCTTCGCCTTCATAGACAGCTTTGATTTTTTTATTGTTGATTTTGAATAATGTTGAACCACTTATTTTTAAATCAGTTAAGTCATCAACATCTAAGTTAGCTTTATCAGATTTAAATTTCTGGTTAAGTGGGTTATTCAATTGCGAAGTATAAACTCTAATTGCATCTTCTTTTTGACTATAAAGTGTTAAATAAACACTATATAGATTAGCATCATAATCTTCATTGTCATATATCATAACATAATACTCATCATTTGGTTGATTTAACATATTACCGATTAGTATCTCATCATATTGAACAGAAGCTGGTGTCTTTGGTGTCTCAACTTCTTCTTTTTGATTAACTAAAATTGTTATTCCATAAAAAACAAGAACGATTAAAGACACAATCACAATCAACTTAATTAATTTGGTAACTTCCGTATCGCTGCTATAGTCATTTCTTTTAATATTTTTGACTTTTTTCTTTGTTTTTGCCATTTTTCTCACCGTTTAAATTATACCATACTAACAAAAAAAAGGAAACATTTTTTTGATGTTTCACTAATGTTTCACTATTTTATCGATGATACAGCACTAATAGAATTAGCAACTTCCAACAATTCTTGGCTACCTAATATATCTGATACAACATAAAATTCGACACCGTTACTAACCCAAGTAACAGAATTTTCTGACACAGCACCAACAGTATCGGTAACAATATATGGTTCACCATACATTGGAATTGTAAGTAATTCTTCAGCAACTTGAGCCGTTTCTTGAACAATTGTAAATGGATTATCGCCACTAAAAGTTAAAATAATTCTTTCCCCTGTTTCCGTTGTTACTTTTTCTTGACCAGATAATTGGGTATTTTCTGGAATATACATAGGATAGATAATTGCATCTAAACTACTACTAGTTGTTTCAGTTTCAACATTTTGCATATTTCCTTGTAAGGTAAAATAGGTTTCATCATAAGTAGCATTATAATCTACACTATTAAATTTCATCTGCATTTTAATTTCATCATTATTATTTAATACTACCACTGATTTAGGATTTAAATCTTTATCAAAAGAAATTTGTTGTTTAGTTAATTCATTATTATTAGAATAATTTACTTTGGTTGTAAAAATATACATATCGTCTTTTTCTTCAAATATCTTTTCATTATCACTTTCTAAATCTTTTAAAATTGTTTGTAAGATATAACTTTGGGAATTATTATAAGGCCATTCACTTTGAAATTTAAAACTTTTATTTAAAGATGGCGTCAACACATAAACTCCTTCAGTATTTTTTAAAATAATTTGTTCGTGATTATTAGTTTTATTTTTTAAACTAACACGAAAATTGTCTTCTTTCTGATAAGCTACTTCGACATCATATAAATAACTATCCTCATTATTGATTATTTCTAATTCGCCGTTTAAATAATAGCCACTTCCACTTTCAATTTTTTTACTAAAGTCTTTGATTATATCTTTTTCGCCATATTTGCCACATCCAACTAATAAAAGACAACATAAACAACTCAAAATTAACAATCCTTTTTTCACATTCTCACTCCTGTTCAATTAATTATATTTATTCTTTTTTTAAAAAATGTATAATTTTTATTATTTTGGAAAAAATACTTGTGATTAATAGAAAGGAATGAGTAAATTGGAGACATTACAAAAAGTTTGTTTAGTTTTTACAATTATCGGAGCTATAGTTTGGGGTTTAATCGGACTATTCAATTTTAATCTAGTAGATTATATTTTTGGTGATAACTCAATTATTTCAAGAATTATCTATTCGATTGTTGGTATTACAGGATTAATCAATATTGGTATTTTATTTAATCATATTGAAGACTAAAAAAGCTAAGAATTTTCAAACTTAGCTTTTTTCATATATTCTGACATTCATCTTTAATACGGAAGATAAATATTCGACTCGTGGATCATTACCACTAACAATTATTGGAACTTCATGAGTACCAACGCCTAGTCCTTTTAAGTCAACATAAACATTGATATCAGCCGCCGTAATATTATTGACAATATCGGTAACTCCTTTTAATTTAACTGTAACTGTATCAATATCAATTGGGGTAACACCATAGTTACTATTTAAATTAATCGTTGAAATACTTACATTTTCAATATCGACATTACTAATATCTGTACTTAATTTAACATCGACAGTAACATTGTCAATACTCATATGTTTAACGCCATTAGGACGTTCCAAATTAACTTTAAATTGGGTATCTTCGGATAAACCATCAACATTAATATTAACAGGTAAATATTCAATCGTCGACAATACTTCGGTTGGTCCATACAATGTAACCATCATATTTTCATTATTATTAACAATTAAATTACTAATACCCATATTATATACAACGCTACCATTAGGAATAACTTGAATTGGTACTTGTTTACTTGGTGAATCAATTAATAATTCGACATCGACACGCGCTGGGCTGATTTCAACATCGACAACATTACCAGCTTCATCATATGCTCTTAAAGGAGCAGAAACAACGATCTTTTCTCCAAGTTCAAAATCAGGTAGGTTATCAATATCTACTAAAGCTTTGACGGTAGCTACTTTATCTACTTTATAAGAAGCTCCTTTGATAACTGCTGAATCGATAGTCGTATTAACTTCATCGATAATGTATCTAGAATCTAACGAATCTTGATTTAATAAATCAACTGATAAAGTTTTAGTTGAGGAAACTTTCTCATAAATAACAACAGTAGCAACTGATGGATTAACGCTATATCTAATATTACCACTTAACTGATCATATTTTATATCTACTTTATGAGTACCAGGTTTTAAGCCCCATAAATCGATTACTACTTCGTTAGTTGGCGATTGTTTAGCTATATATAAATCTGCTTTATTGCCGATTAAAGTAATATCAACGCTTTCGGGAACACCTTCGACAACATAATTATCTTCATCGTATTCAACTTTTACTTGGTCAATAGTTAAAACTTCGGCAGAGCTTTCTGAATAAGTTAATATTCTTTGATCGATAACAATAAAAATTAAAATAGCTAAAATTAAGGAAATAAATAATAAAGTGTTTGTTCTAGATAGCCAATTTTCAAATCTTTTACCTGGTTTTTCAAATTTTTTATTGATTAGTAAAATAAGTTTACTAATGGGCATTACAATTAATTTATCGATTATTCGGGAAAAAAAGGAAATGATATTTTTAATTATTTTCGCTAGATTTTTCATCTTTTATATCATCCTCCTCGACAAAAACTTCTTTTTTCGGTCTTAATTCTTCTAATAAACGAAGTTTTACTTCATCTAAAGTTAAATTATAATATAACTCACCTTCAATAGCTAAAGATAAGCGCCCTGTCTCTTCTGAAACCACAATAGCAACACAGTCACTAACTTCTGAAATACCTAATGCGGCACGATGACGAGTTCCTAATCTTTTACTAATTTTTAAACTATCACTAGTTGGGAATACTGCTCCAGCACTAGTAATTTTATCCCCTTGAATAATTAAACCACCATCGTGTAATGGGTTATTTGGGAAAAAAATAGAAATCAATAAGTCCGATGAAATATCGGCATAGATTTTTTTAGATTTAGCAATATAGTCGTTTAAACTATTATCACGTTCTAAAACAATTAATGCTCCGATTGATTGTTTTCTTAAATAATCTAAGGCATTGGTTATCTCATATACCATTTTTTCTCTTTCGTCAACTGTTAAAACTTTATGACGTCCTAATAATTGACTACGCCCCAATTGTTCTAAAACACTTCTTATTTCTGGTTGGAAAACGATAATTAAAGCTAAAGGTCCCCACTCGATAACATAATCTAGTAAAAATCCAATTGTTACTAGTCCTAAAACATCACTAAATATTTTTAAGGCAGCAATAATTAAAATACCTTTAAATAATAAAACCATTTTAACGTTTTTTCTAAGGCTTTTTAAAATATAATAAAGAGCTAGCCAAACAATTAAAACATCGATAAAATTTTTTATTAAATCAATAACACTATTAAATGTCATATTTCCTCCTTTATAAATTATATCATAAAATAATAAGCAAGTTTAAAAAAAGCGACCGCAGTCACTTTTATACCCAACCAAATAAGTTTGAAATCTGTGGTAAGAAAATGATAAATAGTAACATAATAGCAAAAATTATACCAATAAATACATAAGCACTTTTATTATTTGTTTTCTTTACTTCTTGGTTGACTTCTTGTTTAGGAGCCTCGAACGGTGTATACTGATTAGTATGTGATAAAGCTTCTTCCATAGCTTCATCTTTATTTAAATTAGCAACAGCGTTCATCGGATCGACATTTTCCGTTGTAGAATCTACCATAGAATTTTGTGGAGTTTCAACCACTTGATTAACAGTAGGATTAACGACATTTTGAACAGGTTGCTCAACAGTCGGTGTTGCAATCGGTTGGACATTTTGATTTACACTAGTATCAATTGGGTTAACATTTGGTTGCGGTGTAGGGTTAGTTGGTTGCACACCACCATTTATATTATTAGTATCATTCATATTTTTACCTCCATTTATTCTAAAAACATTATATCAAAAAAAATAGTAAATGGAAATACTATTTTTTAATTTTATCTAAAAATTCATCTTCATTCCAAATTGGAATACCTAATTTAATAGCGTTATCGTATTTACTTCCAGGATTTTCTCCAACGATAACTACGCTTGTCTTTTGGCTGACACTGCCACTAACATTACCGCCTAATTCCTCGATTTTTTCTTTAGCTTCATTTCTTGTAATTGCACTTAAAGTTCCAGTTAAAACAAATGTCTTACCGTTAAATTCTTCATTGACATTAGTTTTACCTAAATATGTCATGTTAAGTCCATAATCTTTTAGTTTAGTAATTAATTCTTGATTATTTTTAAAATATTCAACGACACTTTTAGCTATAATTTCACCAATATCTTTAATATTTAATAAATCTTCATAAGTAGCATTCATTAAATTATCGATATTATTATAATGTTTAGCTAAAATTTTTGCAGTTTTACTTCCAACATATCTTATTCCTAAACCAAATAATAATCTTTCTAAAGAGTTATTTTTGCTATTTTCGATACTATCTAATAAGTTATTGATACTTTTACTACCAAAACCTTCTAATTCCATTAATTCTTCTTTATATTTATATAACTCATAGAAATCTAAAATACTTTTTAAATATCCCATATTATAAAAATCTTCGACGATTCTTTCCCCAAAGCCTTCGATATACATAGCATCACGACTAACAAAATGAATTAAATTTTCGATTTTTTTCTTGTCACATTTATCGTTAATACAGTAATAAGCTGTATCCTTTTTTACTAATTTAGTATGGCAAATTGGACAAGTATCCGTCATTTTAAAATCGATTTCTGTTCCATTTCTTCGTTCTTTTTTAACGCTTACTACTTCGGGAATTACATCGCCAGCTTTTCTAATTGAAACTGTATCGCCAATTTTAATGTGTTTAGATAAAACATAATCTTCGTTGTGTAAAGTGGCTCTTGAAATTACTGAACCCATCAATCTAACTGGTTCTAAAACGGCGTTAGGAGTTACTTGACCAGTTCTACCAACCGTAAAAATGATATCTTTTAATTTAGTTAAAACTTCCAAAGCAGGAAATTTATAAGCGGTTGCCCATTTAGGATATTTAGTTGTAAAACCTAATTTAGCTTGTTGATTAAAATCGTTAGTTTTAATAACAATACCATCTATTTCATAAGGTAGAGTATCTCTTTTTTCCGTCCACTTATTTATATATTTTAAAACTTCATCGATGTTTTTAACTAATTCGATATTTGGGTTAACATCAAAACCTAATTCTTTCATAAATTGTAATGCTTCATAATGGGTCTTAATACCATAATCTTCAGGATTAGGTAAGTGATAAATAAAACAAGCTAAATTTCTCGATGCTGCTATTTTACTATCTAACTGTCTAACACTACCAGCAGCGGCGTTTCTAGGGTTAGCTAATAATTCTTCACCTTTAGCTTTTCTTATTTCGTTTAATTTATTAAAGCTTTTTTTACTCATATATATTTCGCCACGAACTTCGATGTCTAATGGTTTAGGTAAAACTAACGGAATCGTTTTGATAGTTTTAACGTTATGAGTAATATCTTCACCAGTTACACCGTCGCCTCTAGTAGCGCCTCTTACTAATTTACCATTTTTATATAATAATGATACGGATAGGCCATCTATTTTTAATTCACAAACATAATTAGGATTTACTTCTTTTCTTATTTTTTCATCAAAATTTCTAACTTCATCTTCATTAAAAACATTACTTAAAGATAACATCGGTTTTTCATGTATTATCTTTTTAAATTCACTTATTACTTCATTACCAACTCGTTTAGTCGGCGAATCATCTTTAACCCATTCTGGATGTTGTGATTCAATTTTTATTAATTCTTGCATATAACGATCGTATTCTTGATCGGTTAAAGTAGGGTTATCTAGAATATAATATTCATAATTGGCTTTATTCAACAATTCAATAATTTCATTCATTCTATCCATTATAATCACCATTAATAGTATATCAAAAATAAACATTTTTTTAAAGATAAACATAAAAAAAGACAAAATAAAACCCTTTATTTCTAAAGGGATTATTTATAAAATGGTGTCCCGTACAGAACTCGAATCTGTGACCCTTT
>CALVSM010000031.1 GCA_944359025.1 uncultured Bacilli bacterium | reverse complement strand
CAAAAACCAGGTTGTTATTTAATGAAAAATAAAGATGGAATTATTATTTATGTGGGAAAAGCTAAAAAGTTAAAAAATAGATTAAGTTCTTATTTTAGGGGAACACATTTTGGTAAAACAGCTAAATTAGTTAGTGAAATAGTTGATTTTGATTATATGGTTGTCAATACAGAAATGGAAGCTTTAATTTTAGAAAATAATTTAATTAAACAATATGATCCTAAATATAATATTTTATTAAGAGATGATAAGAGTTATCCTTATATTGAATTAACTAATGATAGTGTACCTAGATTAACTATCGTAAGAAGTATTAATCGTAAAAAAAATCTTAATCATTTATATGGACCTTATCCTAATGTTACTGCGGCAAGAAATACGGTTAATTTATTAAATCGAATGTATCCTTTAAGAAAATGTACAACTTATAATAAGAAGCCTTGCCTTTATTACCACATTAATCAATGTTTAGGTTATTGTACTAATTGTGTACCTCAAGAAAAAATAGAGGCGATGCGAAATGATATTATAAAATTTTTAAAAGGCGATCATAGTTTAATAACTGATAAGATAAAAAAAGAGATGTTAGAAGAAAGTGAATTAATGCATTATGAAAAAGCTAAAGAATTAAAAGAATTATTAGACTATATCGAAGTGGTTTTAACTAAACAACAAGTGGAAATGGGGGATATGGTCGATAGAGATGTTTTTGGTTTTTATACGGATAAAGGTTATTTATCAGTGCAAGTTTTTTTCATAAGAGGTTCAAAATTAATTGGTAAACATTCTAAAATTTTTCCTTTAATTGATGAGGTTAATGAAAGCCTTACTAGCTATATAACTAAATTTTATGATAAAGATATAATTAAACCTAAAGAAATATTAATTCCTAATGATTTAGATAATGAATTAATTAGCGAATATTTAAATATTAAAGTTTTAAGTCCGATTAAAGGTAATAAGAAAAAAATCGTCGATATGGCTTGCAATAATGCGAAAATATTATTAAATGAAAAATTTGAGTTAATTAAAAAAGATGAAGAAAAAACAACTTTAGCTAATGAAGAATTAAAAAATGTTTTAAAATTATCAAAATTAGATCGCATTGAAATATTTGATAATTCTAATCTTTTTGGTAATTTTAATGTATCAGGAATGGTTGTTTATATCGATGGTAAAGAAGCGAAAAATGAGTATCGTAAATATAAAATAACCGTCGATAAAAATGATGATTATGGTACAATGAAAGAAATAATATATCGAAGATACTTTCGGGTTTTAAAAGATAATCTTCCCCGTCCTGATTTAATAATTGTCGATGGGGGTATAGGACAGATGCATGTAGCTAAAGAAGTATTAAGTAGTTTAAATTTAGATATTATGGTTATTGGTCTAAAAAAAGATGATAAGCATGCTACTAGTAAGTTATTAGCTTTTGATCCAATTGTCGAAATTGATGTCGATAAAAACAGTAATTTATTTCATTATTTGGAAAGAATGCAAGATGAAGTACATAACTATACGATTAATTACCACAAACAATTAAGAAGTAAAGGAAGTTTAGAAAGTGTTTTAAGTAACATTTCTGGAATTGGTGAAAAAAGAAGAATAATGTTATTAAAAAAATATAAAAGTATTAATAAATTAAAAGAATTAAGTTTAGAAGAATTAGAAAATATTTTACCTAAAGAAGTTGCTAACAACTTGTATAATTATTTACAAGAATTTGACAAATGATTGAATTATGTTATTATATATAGCTGGTGAGAAACAGTGAAAGATTTGCATTTTCCAAATGAAGAAGAATTTAATTGGTTAATTGAAAAATTAGATTTTATCGGTATTGGTTCGGAAGGAGTTTGTTACAAATTAAACGATAAAGCGGCTTTAAAACATCTATGTGGTCCAGCCTATGAAAAACAAACTAAAGAAGAAATATTACAATTCAAAGATATTGATATAAGTAATTATATATTTATTCAAAATTTAGTTTATGTTAAAGATGAAATTGTCGGTGTTTTGATGCAATATATAAATGGTAAAAATTTAGAAAATAAATTATACCGTGAGAAAATATTAAGATTAATTAAGGCTATCGATGATTTAGTCATGGCTACTAAAAGATTATCTAATAAAGGTATTTCTGTATTTGATGTATGTCCAATAAATATGCTTTATAATAACAAATTTTATTTAATTGATACGATGAGTTATACGAAAGTAGATTTAGAAAATAATAAGTTATTTAAAGACAATATGAGTAAAGTGACATATAGTGTTTATCATGCTATTTTACCACTTCCCATTTTATATTTTATTAATTCAATTCCTGAAATAAAAGACTTTAGAAAAGATAAAGAATTATTAAGTAATCCTAGTTATGTGATGCGAATTTTATTGAATAATTTAAATGAATATTTAGGATATGAAGTGAAAAGTTTTGAAGAAGCTAGTAAAAAATTAGTAAAAAACTAGCTTCTTATTTTCATATTTGTTATAATATAAATATGTCCACGTAGTTCAATGGATAGAATATTCCCCTCCGAAGGGAATGATCGTAGGTTCGACTCCTAGCGTGGGCACCAGATTAATTATTACTCGAATATTCGAGTTTTATTATAAATTTTATTGTAACTTATTGACTACAAAAAATAAAATGCTATATAATTTAAAAAGGTGATATAAATGGATAAAATGATAAACGAAAAAAGAATTGTGGATTTAGAATATAATTTGATATGTGATTTTATAAAACTAAGAAATGATCTAGGAATTAGTCAACAACAAATGGCTAATGAGTCTGGTGTAGTAAGAGAAATGATTGCAGTTATTGAAAATAGAAAAAAACATCCACAAATAAATACACTAATTAAAATATTAGAACCATTTGGTTATACTTTATCAATTACAAAAATAAAGGAGGAGAAAAATGGAAAATAAATTAGCGCTTTTCGAAGAAAAAGAAATTAGAAAAACTTGGCAAAATAATAAATGGTACTTTAGTATTTTAGATGTAGTATACGCACTTACTGATTCTAAAGATCCAAAACAATATATAAAGAAATTAAAATTAAGAGATACAGAAATTCAAAATAACTGGGGTACAATTTGTACCCTACTAGAAATGATGGCTATAGATGGCAAAAAGAGAAAAATTCAAATGTCTGATACTGAAGGGATATTACGTATTATTCAATCAATACCATCACCTAAAGCAGAACCATTTAAAAGATGGTTAGCTAAAGTTGGTAGTGAAAGAATTGAAGAAATTAATAATCCTGAACTTGCTATGGATAGAATGAAACAAATTTATGAAAAAAAAGGTTATTCTAAATCTTGGATTGAGCAAAGAGAAAGAGGTATTATAACAAGGCATAATTTAACTGATGAATGGAAAGAAAGAGGAGCAAAAGTAGGAAGAGATTATGCTATTTTAACTAATGAAATTTATAAAACCGGTTTTGGAATAGATGCTAAAGAATATAAAAGTATCAAAGGATTACATGAAAGTCAAAATTTAAGAGATTCAATGACTAATATTGAATTAGCTTTAACTAATCTGGGTGAGGCTACAGCAGTTGAATTTCATAAAAATAATAATAGTCAAGGAGTTAAACAATTAAAAAAAGATGTTACTAAAGCTGGTAATGTATTAAACAAAGCAATGGTAGAAATAGAAAATGAATTAGGTAAATCGATAGTAACTTCCCAAAATTATATTGAGTTGACTGATACCTTGATTGAAACCAAGTAAAATGTTATAATGTTAAGAAAAATTGCGAATTTTCCAATTAATTTTGCTCGACTTTTTTTGTTTAAATATGTATACTTTTTTTAAAAGGAGAGATAATTATGGATTTAGGTAAAAAAATATTTGAATTAAGAAAAAAGATTGGTTTATCACAAGAACAATTAGCCGAAAAATTAAATGTTACAAGACAAACTATATCAAAATGGGAGCTTAATGAAACTACTCCAGATATTAAACAAGCAAAAATTTTATCAGAAATATTTCAAATTAGTTTAGATGAATTAGTTGATAACAACATCGAAAAAATATTAGTTGGTAAAGTTAGCAATGTTGAAAAGTTAGCTGGTATTATTATTAATATATTAAAATTTATTGGTATATTATTTATAATATATTGTATCTTTTTGATTATTGCTGTTGTATTTTTCACTACTTTAAAAGATTCTAATAATGAACAAATATCTAATGAATTAGCTTTAAATTGTTCATTGGCAAATAAAGATTATATGATATCAATAACGAGTGACGGCTACTTTAATTGTTCAAATTGTGAAAAACAAGTACAAGAAGAAATTAAAAATTTAATTGATTTTTCAGTTCTAAATTTAAGTGTTAAAAAAGTAGAAAATTATTTTGACAGTTTAGATGGATATTGTGAATAATTTAGGGAGGTTTTATGATAAATTTAGAAGATTTTAATAAAATAGATATTAGGGTAGGGACTATAGTTGATGCAAGCATTAATAAAGGTGCAAGACACTCTGCTTATAAATTAAAAATAGATTTTGGAGAATTTGGTATAAAAAATTCATCTGCTCAAATAACCGATTTATATAAACCAGAAGAGTTAATAGGTAAACAAGTAATAGCTGTAACTAATTTTGAACCTATTAGAATATCTCAAGTAAAAAGTGAAGTAAGAATACTGGGGACTGATACGGAAAATGGAGTTGTTTTATTAAATTTAGATAAAAAAGTAGAAAATGGTGCTAAAATTTATTAATTTAAGCTAAAAAATTATTGACAACTCATATAATAATATGCTATATTATATGGGTACTTGGGGAATTGGCTCAGTTGGCTAGAGCATCTGCCTTGCACGCAGAGGGTCAGGGGTTCGAATCCCCTATTCTCCACCAAGTGGTTATTAGCCCTTATTTTATAAGGGTTTTTATTTTGCCTTAAATAGACAACAAAAACTATTATTTTATTTAATATGTATGATATAATAATTAAAGGTGAGTAACATGGAAAAAATAATCTTAGTCGATGGCAACAACTTATTGTTTAGAAGTTATTATGCAACCGCTTATAACGGCAATTTAATGAAAAATAGTAAAGGTTTTCCTACTAATGCTTTATTTGGCTTTACTAATATGATAAATAAGATTATCGAAGAAGAAAAGCCAACTTATATAATGGTGGCTTTTGATAAAGGAAAAACATTTAGACATGATAAATATGATTTTTATAAACAAGGAAGAATAGAAACACCAAATGAATTAAAAGCGCAATTTCCAAAAGCTAAAGAATTATTGGATGCGATGGGAATTAAATATTTAGAAATCGATAATTATGAAGCTGATGATATTATTGGAACATTAGCTGAATATTGCAATAATGACCCTAATTTCATTGGTACAATTATTAGTAGCGATAAAGATTTATTACAATTAATTAGTAATGATATCGATATTAAACTATTAAAACAAAAAGATTATATTAGATATAATGAAAAAACATTTACGGATGAATATAAAATTAAACCGATTAATATCATCGATTTAAAAGCTTTGATGGGAGATAGTTCGGATAATATTCCTGGCGTTAAAGGAATAGGGGAAAAAACAGCTTTAAAACTATTACAAGAATATAAAACTTTAGATGGAATATATGAAAATATCGATAAAATAACCGGAAAAGTAAAAGAAAAATTATTAGCTGATAAAGAAAATGCCTATATGAGTTATGAAGTAGCTACTATTTATAAAAAAGTTCCTTTAGAAATTAAAATAGAAGATTTAAAATATAAAGGCAAAACGGATAAATTAAACGATATTTATGAAGAATTAGAATTTTATTCATTTTTAAAAAAAGAAAGTAAAAAAGAAGAAAAAATAAATGTCACCATAATTGACGATATAAATAAAATAAATATAGATAAAGAATGCGCAATATATTTAGAAATATTAGGTACGAATTATCACACATCCCCAATTATTGGTTTAGGTTTATACAATAAAGATATTGCTTATTATATTCCTTTTGAAAAATTAAATAATTTAGATTTTTTAAAAAACATCGATATTACAACTTATGATTTAAAGAAAATCTATGTTGCTTTGAAATGGCACAATTTAAATTTAGATAAAGTAAATAATGATTTAATGATTGCTACTTCGTTATTAGAATATAATACTAAAGATGATATTGCTTATTTAGCTAATCAGTTTAATTATAATATTCCTTTTTATGATACAACTTTTGGCAAGTCTAATAAACAAATACCTTTAGATATAGCTAATATAGTAGTTAATAAAGCTAAATTTATTTATGAGATAAAAGAAGAAATTTTAAATAAGATAACTGCTGAAAAATTACAAGACCTTTATTATAATATTGAAATGCCTTTAGCTTATGTTTTAGGGGATATGGAATATGACGGTGTTTGTGTTGATAAAAATATATTAAATGAAATGGGCGAAGAAATAAAAATAAAATTAGAATTATTAAGTAAAGATATTTATAACCAAGCAGGTTGTGAATTTAATATATCGTCGCCTAATCAATTAGGGGAAGTGTTATTTGAAAAACTAAATTTACCACACGGTAAGAAAGGTAAAACTGGCTATTCGACAGCTATTGATGTATTAAATAAATTAAAAGGTAAACATCCAATTATCAATTTAATTATTGAATATCGCATGTTAACTAAATTATATACAACTTACATTGAAGGGTTAATTAATGCAATAAAAGATGGTAAAATTCATACAATTTATACGCAAACTTTAACAAGGACAGGGAGATTATCTAGTATTGAACCAAATTTACAAAATATTCCAGTTAGAACAGAATATGGAAGATTAATTAGAAAGGCTTTTGTTCCTTCTAAAGATTCAGTTATTATAAGTGGCGATTATTCCCAAATTGAATTAAGAATTCTTGCTCATATTGCTAATGTTCCCACTTTAATCGAAGCATTTAATAATGATTTAGATATTCACAGTAAAACGGCTAGCGATATTTTTAAAGTACCACCTAGTCTTGTTACTAAGGAAATGCGAAGAATTGCTAAAGCGGTTAATTTTGGAATAATATATGGAATTAGTAGTTTTGGTTTATCGGAAAATTTAAATATTTCTAACAAAGAAGCTAAAAATTTTATTGATACATATTTGAAGACATATCCTGGTATCCAAGATTATATGGATAAAGCGATTAAGCAAGCTTATGAACGTGGTTATGCGAAAACATTATTTAATCGGAAAAGAAGTATTGATGAATTAAAAAACACCAATTATATGATTAGACAATCAGGTGAAAGAATGTCTTTAAATACACCGATTCAAGGGACTAGTGCGGATATAATTAAAAAAGCGATGGTTGAAATTCATCGTAAAATCAAAGAAAATAATTTAAAATCAAAATTGATTATTCAAGTTCATGATGAATTAGTATTTGATTGTTTAAAGGAAGAACAAGAAAAGATAACTAAATTAATGAAAGATGTTATGGAAAATATATGTAAATTAAAAGTTCCTTTAAAAATCGATGTTGAATATGGTAATAATTGGTATGAAGCAAAGTAGGTGAAGTTAATGCGCGTATGTGAAGATCCAGATATTTTAAATGTTATATATATTTTTGTAAGACTAATCAATTTAGCGGTAATTATTACAATTGTTGTGTTAGTAATTATGATAATAATCGACATCATAAAAATGATTACTTCTGGCGATTTAGATACGAAAAATGGTGGGAAAAGTATCGTTAAAAGAATTATTGCTGCTGTTTTAGTTTTCTTAGTTCCTTCTATTTTAAATATTGTATTAAGTGTAACTGGTCAAACATTTAATTTTGGCGATTGTTTAAATAATGCTAATCGGGAATATATTAGTTTAGCTAATGCCAATAAGGCTGAAGAATATCTTACAATGGCTGAACAACAACTAACTTCTGATGCCTTATATCAAGCTCAAAAATATATTAATAAGATAGCTGATGAAGACTTTAAGGCGCAATTACAATCAAGAGCAGATGCGGTTGATGAATATATTGAAAAAAGAAGAGAAGAATTAAAAGAAGATTCAACACCTGAACCTATTCCTGGAGGTGGAACAGGTTCATTGGACCTTTCTGGTTATTACGAAACTGGCAGTTGTTCGCCTTCTTCTAGTATTACTACTTTATCTAGTGAACCAAATCCTTCTTGTGCAATAAATTATTGGGCTAATAAAGGCTTAGTTAATGAAAATGACTTTGTTTATCCTAAAACAGATTCTGGAAAATCTTTAGGTGCTTGGCCAGCTAATTATAAATCAATTCCAACGCAAATAAATGTAACTAAAACTTATCAAAATGGTAAATTGGCTTGGCCAGTAACCCCTAACAATGGTACTTATACTTTTGTTTATGAACACAATGGTATCGATATTATGGCACCGATGGGAACACCTATTTATTCGCCAGCTGATGGAACATTAATATATTCAGAATGGGGACATACAACTAATAAGGGTAGTGATGAAACTGCTTATACTGTATCGATAAATTTAGATAGTCCCATTAGTTATGATGGTAAACAATTAAAAACAATTTTCTTAACGCATATGTCAGGTATTGTTTATCGTTGCGCAAATGTGACTGAATGTAATCGTAAAGTAAAAAAAGGGGAATTACTTGGTTTTGTTGGTAATGCTGCAGGTACTGCTAGTAGTGGTGGCTATGCTCCTCATTTACATATGTCAATTTATCCAGCTAATAATTACGATGCTGGTCTTTATACAAGTAAAATTGAGGCTATGTATTCGATAAGTAGTAATACTAAAAAAGAGGCTGGTAACTGATGAAAATATTATTGTTAATAATTATCTTTTTAACTGGTTGTAGTAGTACTTCTGATAATAAACAAGTTAGTGATGCAATCATCGAATATTATCAAACAGGAACATATGATAGTTTAAAATTAAGTAATTCCCAGTATCAAAAAGTTGAAGATTATATTGCCCAAGCTGATAATATAAAAATTAATTTAAATGATTTTATGATTTACGATCAAGAATATAAAACTAATGAAGAAAATACTACTGGTGTTTATATTGAAGATGGTGTTTGTTATATCAACAGTAATGATATTGATTTTATTGAAAATAGTGATGAAAGTTATGAATTTGATGATAATGCTAAAATAGTATGTAATGGTTATTTTACTGTTTTAACGAAAGATACTGTTTTAGCTTTAGATAACACTAATAAAATCAAACAATCTTCTTATCGTTTTTTAGGTTATTATGAAGAAAACGGCGATAATTTTGTTTATCGTTCATATAAAAATGGAACTGGTTTAATCGTTAATATAAGTGACGAGATAACATTAAATTTTGCTAATGTCGATAATTTAACTTTACAACCGATTGATGGAAACTCTAATTTGATTATTCCTATTATTATTGTTTTTGTAGGAGTCGGGGTATTGTTAATTAGAAAAAAAATAAAAGGTGATTAAATTGCAAACAACTAAAGTATTATTGGTTAGTTCAATAACCAATATCTTTTTATCTATAATTAAATTATTATTTGGAATTATCGGTAAAAGTAGTGTTTTAATAGCTGATGGTATTCATTCTTTTAGTGATTTATCAACTGATATAATTGCAATATTAGGAAATAAATTAGCTTTAAAACCGGCCGATAAAGAACACCCCTTTGGTCATGGTAAAACCGAATATATTACTAGTATGGTTATCGGAGTTATTATCATAATTTTAGGGTTAGGTCTTATTAATGAAGTTTTTAATAAGGAAATAACTATACCTAATTTATTAATTGTTTTAGTTAGTATCTTTACGATAATTACTAAATATATTGTTTCTAGTTATATTTATAAAAAAGGTATACAATATAAAAATAATATATTAATCGCATCAGGTAAAGAAAGTAAAACTGATGTTTATAGTTCAATTTTTGTTTTAATAACAATTATTTTGATGCAGTTTGCGAATACTATTTCTATTTTTAAGTATGCTGATTTAATTGGAACAATAGTAATAGCTCTTTTAATTATTCACACTGGTTATCGCGTATTAATAGATAATATTAGTATTTTATTAGAAGAGCAAATTACTGATAAAGATTATATTAAACAAATAAAAGATATAATCTTATCATTTGATGAAATATTAGAAGTGACTGAACTTCATATTTTAAGATATGGTCCATACTATAAATTGTTAGCTAATGTAAGTATGGATAATCAAATTTCTTTAGGTAAGGCGCATAAAGTTATCGATAAAATAGAAGAAAATTTAAAAAAGAAAAATATTAAATATGTATATATTCATATGGAACCTAAAAATTTGACATCTAAAAAAATAAATGGTAAAATTAAACGCATAAAGCGCAAAAGAAACTAAGTAATAGAATGTTTATTCAATAGAGAGTTAGTGGTTGGTGGAAACTAATAATAAATATCTATGAAATCTACTTCTTCAGTGAAATGTAAACATTTCCGGGTCAAACCGTTATCGCAAATTAAGTAAAGCTATTTTTTTAGGATGGTACCGTATTTTATATACTCCTAAATTTGTAGCTTTTTATTTTTATATGCTAGGAAAGTGCTTTGCAAAAATTGATAAATTAAAAGTTATCAATAAGCAAATAATTAAAAAAGTGTACAAAAAAATACAGCAATCACGTTTGTTAATTGATAGAAAATGAAGATTAATAATAATTTTTTATATAGAAAATTCAAAAATGATAAAATTATAAAAAATCGTTTACAAATATATGTTTGCGTGGTATAATTGACTTACTGGTGGTGATGATATGGAAAAAATATTAAAAGGATATGTGTTTAGATTATATCCAACTAAAGAACAGCTAATCTTAATCGAAAAAAGTATCGGCTGTTCAAGATTTATTTATAATTATTTTTTAAATATAAGCAAAGAAGAAAAAATTAATGCTTATAATTATATTAAAAAATTACCAGAATTAATAAATGAATATATATGGTTAAAAGAAGTAGATAGTTGTTTACTTCGCACAAGTATTTTTAATTTAGATAATGCCTATCAAAAATATTTTAAAGAAACGAAAGGCTTACCAAAATTTAAAAGTAAAACAAGAAGCCGCCAAAGTTATCGCACTAATAATATAACAAGAAGTTATAAAGGAAAAACATATAATAGTATCGAGTTAGACTTAAATAAAAAGATAATTAAATTACCTAAATTAAAAGAAGTATCTATTAAAGAATATCGAAATTTAAAACAAATAAATGGTAAAATCATTAATGCTACCATTTATAAAGAAGTAAATAAATATTATGTTAGTGTTTGTTTTGAAGAATATATAATCCCACCAATAGTAATCCCTAAAACAATCATAGGAATTGATTTAGGAATAAAAAATCTAGTAATAACATCAGATGGTAAAGTATATAACAATCAAAAATATATAACAAAATATGAGAAGAAAATTAAAGGATTACAAAAATGGTTATCTAGAAGTCAAAAAGGAAGTAAAAATCGGGAAAAGATCAAGTTAAAATTAACTAGAGTGTATCAAAAGCTAAAAAATGCAAGAAAATATCTCATTCATCAAATCAGTAAAGAAATTACTGAAGAAAATGACATTATTGTGGCTGAAAAATTAAAAATAAGTCAAATGGTAAAAAAATCTCATTTTTCTAAACAGATTTATGATGCTAGTTGGCAAAAGTTAATTAGATGTATATCGTATAAAAGCAAATGGAA